>CAZDPL010000032.1:0-11489 GCA_964507345.1 uncultured Nitrososphaeria archaeon | reverse complement strand
CATCATTCGCTATCGATTCAAGTATCTGAACCACATTCTGCCTCTTCTCCTCCCAGCTTTGAGAAGCACTCTCAGCCAACTCCAACACACCCCCAGAAACAAGCCGAAAAGAAAACTCAAGCGAACTCTTTGTTTACCCATTCTTCTACATCATTCAAAGAGATAAAGATATTCCGCCCCTCCAGGATTATCGCATTATTCGATGACTACGCGGCTGATTTCCGAGATTCTATCACTAAAATTGGACGCTAAATATTTAAACCGCTACGCTATTTCTCAAAATCGGTGTAAAAAAGGTTGAGTAGAGTCAAGGTTAAGAACCTGCGCAAAACCTTTGGTAAAACAGTTGCGGTTGATGGTGTTACTTTTGAGGTTGGCGATGGCGAGTTCATAGTTCTCCTCGGGCCATCTGGTTGTGGAAAGACTACCACTCTTCGTTGCATAGCTGGCCTCGAGGTTCCTGATGAGGGTGAGATTTACATCGATGATAGGCTTGTGAACGATCTTCCACCCAAGGATAGAGATGTTGCGATGGTTTTCCAAAGCTATGCACTTTACCCGCATATGACGGTTTACGATAACCTTGCCTTCCCGCTTAAGATGAGGAAGGTTCCGAAGGATGAGATTAGGAAGAGAGTCTTGGAGGTTGCGAGGCTTCTGAGAATTGAAGAGCTCTTGGATAGAAAGCCTAGGCAGCTCAGCGGAGGCCAGCAGCAGAGAGTCGCCCTCGGAAGAGCCTTGGTCAGGAACCCGAAGGTTTGGCTGATGGATGAGCCGCTCAGCAACCTCGACGCCAAGCTCAGGGTATACATGAGAGCCGAGCTCAAGAAGCTTCAGAAAGACCTCGGGATCACGACTATCTACGTAACCCATGACCAGGCTGAGGCCATGGCTATGGCGGATAAGGTCGCGGTAATGAATCAAGGAAAGATCCTCCAATATGAGCCGCCGAACGTCGTCTACGAGAAGCCCGCCAACCTCTTCGTAGCAGGATTCCTAGGCTCACCACCCATGAACTTCGTGGACGCCACGATAATTGAGAGGAATTCCCAGATCGCTCTAGACGCTGGGTTCTTCGTCTATCCACTAGAGGAGGAGCTTGGAAAGCTCGTTAAGCAAAACGCGACTGGAGACAAGGTGATCATAGGATTCAGGCCAGAACACATGATCCTATCCAAGGATAAAACCAGCGAATCAGTATTCCAAGCAGATGTCTATGTGATCGAGCCGATGGGATCTAATCTAATCGTCGACCTAAAGGTTGAACAATACCTATTCAAAGCAGTAGTCCCAGCAACTACGGCAGTTCCACCCATCGGAGAGAAAGTGTGGGTAGGCTTCCTGCCAGAGAAGATGCATATCTTCGACGCCAAGACCGAGAAAGCTATTTTCTAAACAAATCCTCCCTCGAAACCTTAGACTGAGGTTAATATTTTTCCGACCTTAACTTTACAGGACCTGAGAATGGAGTATCTTCCCTTACTTGCTTTAGCTGCCGTTTGGATAATCGCCTACCTCTTAATTCGATATGTTTTCAGAATCGAGATCAGAGGCGTTAAGCTCTATCCCCTTGGATTCATTATTAGATCAGAGAGCAGTGTGAAGATTTTTGATAGAATAGCCTCCGCCATTCCATCTGTAATTAAGGTTGCTTCTGATCTCGGTATAGCTTTAGGCTTCGGGATGATGGCTTTCGCAATCTATGTTCTTGCTAGGAATCTCGGAACCTACTTATTCGCTCCCGCGCAAGTTGGACCCCAAAATATCGTGATTCCACTCGTCATAGGGGTTACGATTAGGCTTGAGCATCTGCCATACATGCTCATCGCCTTAGGAATAGTCCTATTAACGCATGAGGGGATGCACGGCTTGATAGCGAGGCTAGAGGGAATACGGCTTAAGTCTACGGGACTTTTCCTCTTCTACCTCTTTCCCGGCGGATTCGTCGAGCCGGATGAGGAGCAGTTTAGAAAGGCGCCGAGCAGAACTAGGGCTAGGATTGCGGCTGGAGGAAGCCTGGCAAATCTAGCAGTTGGAATGCTTGTAGTCTTCCTAATGATGACCGCCTTTTCTCCGGTTGAAGCCGGGGTGGTGGTCTTAGAGACAAGTGGAAACGTTGCCGGAATCCATGTGAATGACGTAATCTACAGCGTTAACGGGGTGCCCATCAATAGATCGACGTTATACCAAAACATTTCAGCATTCGATAATCTGACGATTCAAACCAGTAGAGGCGTCTTCACTTATAGACTTAAGAAGCCTGTTAATATGCCGATTGCTTGGATACTTTGGGAGCTTGGCGTTAGGCGCTTGGATTACTATTTTCCTATGCATTTACGGCTTTGGAGTCCTCAGGCGGAATACTCATTTTACAGGGTTCTTTGGTGGACTCAGTTGATCGCGATTAACGTCGCGATATTCAATATGATGCCGATTTATTTTCTCGATGGAAGCTTGCTCGTAAACGCTTTGCTCGAACCGAGGTTGAGGAATGAGAAGCTTCTCAAAACGATAAACGCGATTTTGAGCGGATTCTGCATCGCCTTGATAGCGTTAAACATGGCTTTCACGTTCAAGACTTTCGGGTTCCTTAGAATCTAGCTTCTCCGCAGATAATTCCTAATCGCCAGTTCGAGCTCGCAGGCTCTGCATATTCTCCTACTCGTCGGCTCTCCGCAGATCTCGCAGCGATTCTCGGTTCCTGGTTTTGGAAGCATTCTCTCAAAATTGTTTAGGAAAGCGTATAACGCTTCGGGCCGATGCGCCGCATACCAGTTTAGGAAAGTTCTAACTCTATCTCTCATCGACGTATGAGTATAAGGGCAGGTTTTGGTCTGGAAGGGTATCTTTTCTAGGTAAGCGTATAGAGCTATCTCATGCTCGGGGACTAGTCTTAGGGGGGCTACTCGCGGGATTACGTAGCCGTTTTCTCTTCTTAGGCCGACGGGCTTAATGTTCCCCTCACCTTTAAGCAGGTTTAGGAGATAGGTTTGGACTACGTCGTCTAGGGTGTGGGCGGTCGCTATCACGGTGGCGTTAAGCCTTCTCGCAGCCAAGACCAGCGCCTTTCTCCTCAAGACTCCGCAGATCGTGCATGGATTAACTCCAAGCTTTTTAGCCGCGCCAGATTCAACGGCTTCCCTTAAGGTGAATCCAAAGGCTTCCTCGAAGCTTAGCGTGTAGAAGGGTACTCCGAGATCTGAGCATATTTGCTCGGCTATTTTCTCAGATTCCTCGCGGTAATCTTCTCCTATTCCCTCGTTTATCAGCGCTGCGAAGAGCTTGGCCTGCGGGAAGTCCTGCTCGATCTCGTAGAGTATCTTCAATAGAGCTAGGCTATCTTTTCCACCAGATACCGCCACCATTATTCGATCATAAGGCTTAAGCAGATCATATCGCGAGATCGTTCTCCTAACCCGATTCACCACGTCTTTCTTGAAGCATTTCTCGCATAGAGCTTCGCCAGAATATCTCTTAAAGTAGATCGACCTACCTCCGCAAATGGAGCAGCTTAACGCCTTGACTGCTTTCATAGCCTCCACTTAACCAACCCCGCGAGCAAAGCTAAGCCTTAGATAAAGCTTGAAAGCTCTCTTGAAGAATATTCCCCAACAAGTCTTAAAAGCTCGGGCAAAGACCTATCTATATGGAAGCTGGGAGAGAAGTTCGCTGGCCAGTTCTCCAGGTAGCCTTTGATCAAACTAGTCTGGAGGAGGCTTTGAGAATCGCGGAAAAAGTTGTTAAGGCTGGGAATCTTTGGCTGGAGGTTGGAACGCCTCTGATAAAAGCCGAGGGAATGAAGGCGGTAGCAGAGTTTAGGAAAAGGTTTCCAGATTACGTAATCGTAGCGGATATGAAGACCTTTGACGCAGGCTGGGTTGAAGCCGAGCTAGCGGTGAAAGCGGGAGCAAACGTGGTCTCGGTTTTAGGAGCTGCTGACGAAGAAACAGTAATAGACGTCATAGAGACCTGCAGGAAGCTTGGAGCGAAATCCCTCGTAGATCTAATGGGAGTGAACGATCCGATCGAAAAAGCAGCTCGCGCAGAAAAGCTCGGAGCCGACATAGTTCTGATCCACGTAGGCTTTGGAAAGCAGAGAAGAGGAGAAACCGCTCTAACAGCATTAAATCTCGTCGAGAAAATAGCCAAATCGATTAAAATCCCGGTAGCAGCCGCTGGCGGGATAAAGCCTGGATCTGCTCGGAAATTCGTGGATGCTGGATGCAAGATAGTGATCGTCGGCTCAGCGATAACCAAGGCAGAAGATCCAGAAGCAGCTGCGAAAAAGATTCTCGAGGAGATAGGCTCCGAATAAGCATGGAGGGGGTGGATTACGGAGAGATATAAAATCACCCATTCTCTGGGATGCGTTTTCTCAGAGAGCAGTATCTCGGGAGCTCTACCTCGGAAATTCGAGATTATCTCCGGGTGGCGTGATTCTATAAAAAGCTTTTTAAGCAGGTTTCATGAACAAAGCCATGTTCTAGGAGGCAGGTGCAAAATTGGCTGGATCTAGATTGGAGTATTTCTGGGCTGCGGTAAATGAGATACTCAAGCGAGCTGGTGAAGCACTTCACAAAATGAATGAAGACGAGATTGAGTCTTTCGTGAAGAAGCTCGTGAACTCTAAAAATCATCGAAAGCTCCTCATAGCGGGAGCTGGGAGAACCGGGCTCGTTGGAAAAGCTTTCGCCATGAGGCTTATGCACCTAGGCTTTAACGCTTATGTGATAGGTGAGACCATAACTCCAGCTCTAACAAAGGAGGATCTATTGATAGCGATCTCCGGGTCTGGGAGGACTGGGATAGTTGTTGAAGCAGCAAAAGCTGCGAAGAAAGTTGGAGCCTTCGTCATAGCCATAACCTCTCATAAGGATTCTCCGCTAGGCGAAGTCGCGGACCTAGTCATCGAAGTTCCAGGCAGAACCAAGACCTCCGATAAGGTGGACTATTTCTCGAGGCAGATCCTCGGGATACATGAGCCACTTCTCCCCCTCGGAACCCAATTCGAAACGAACTGCATGATCTTCCTCGACGCAATAATCGCCGAACTCATGACGAGGCTTGGAATCCGAGAAGAAGAACTCCTAAAAAGACATGCGAACATAGAATGGGGGTAAATTTACGAGAAAAAGGGGTGCCAGCACCCGGCTTTCGCGGGGGCTCCCGCACCCCACTACTCGCCGGGCGGGGAGGGGCTTAACTTCCAGGTTCGGAATGAGTCTGGGTGTTTCCCCCTCCCCTATGACCGGCACCCCAGATATGTGGTTCGGTGGCTATTTTTTACTCTTTTCGTGGACGCTTTTGCTTCTGCGGCGAGAAACTTTTTAGAAGGAGTTTGGTTGATGGGAATGTTTGGAGACGTAGATGGGATGTTGAGCTTTTTGCAGATCGCTGCTCAGCAGGATTTGATCTCGGTAGTGATGAGTCTAATCTGGATTATCTTCATGATGATCTTCCTATTCTATCCAACGTTTTCGCAGAAGCTGCAGCTCTCCTACATTCTCAGAGATCTGGAGCGGAGGCTTCACAAGCTTAAGCTGATGAGAGATGAGGTTCGCAATAGAACTCTAGAGACCTTGAAGAAATATTCCGATGAGGGAGTGAAGGTTGATGAGGAGCTTGACAATCTTTTGCTCTCCTTCATGATCACGCCCGAATCCATGGATCCATATGGGATAGTCTACAAGCTTGAGCACATCTTAAGAACTTGGGAGGACACGTTCGAGGAACATGTGAAGATGATATGCAAGAAGGCGGACGCTGAACTCGCTAAAACCTTAACGAACCTCGTGGACGTCGCTAGGGGGATAGATTACCTCTACCGAGTCGTTAGACACTACTATCTCCTAGGAAAGAAGACCGCGAACATGTACGTCGTCCTCCAGATCCAGATGCTGATGCCCCAGCTGATGGAGATAGCCGAGGCATATCGTCAAGCATGCTATGCATTCATGCATGGTCAACCCATCGGAGACGGAGTAGGAGTCCTAGCAGCCGAGAAGCTCGTAGAAAACATGGAGAAGAAAACCTACGAGATAGCAAAAGACACGATAGTCCACGAAACCACACTCGATGGAAGGAAGCTATACGTCCTGAGAGCTGCTGGCCCCGGCGGATCGGTTGGAAGACCTGCTGATGGAGTTTTGAAGATCCTAGAATCTGAGGGGGATCGGGTTAAGGCGATAATCATGATTGATGCTGGATTGAAGCTCGAGGGCGAGGAAACTGGGAAGATAGTTGAGGGAATCGGCGCCGCGATAGGTGGAATAGGAGTCGAGAAATTCAAAATCGAGGAAGCTTCAAAGAAGAGGAACATACCGCTCTATGCCTTCGTGATCTATCAATCAATAGGCGAGGCGATTACCCCGATGAGAGAGAGCATAGCGAAAGCAGCTGAAGAAGTAGTTGAGAGAGTGAAGAAGCTTATCACGAGCAAGGTCGAGGAAGGATTCTCGGTAATAGTCGCTGGAATAGGAAACACGGTTGGAATAGGGTTAAGCTGAGGAAGAGGAGGAGAGACGAGATGCTTCCTCAAAGAAGAGAGGAGAAAGGAGTTCTGAAGCCGTTAACCTATCTGAAATGCTTGGAATGCGGAACAGTTAATTCGAGGCCATTCAGGGATGGCGACTACGTGTTCAAGGAAGTTGAAGAGAAGTGCCCGAAATGCGGAGCAAATAAGATGAAGATCATCGGAATCTACGTGAAGGAAGCTCCGAAGAAACCTGGCCAGAAAACCGCTTAGCCATCGTTTCAAGTTATTATCTCGCAACCATCCTCCGTAATGATTACAGTGTGCTCTGCTTGAGCTACTGGCTCTCCCCGTCGCTCCACTAAAACCGGATAACCATAAATTCTTCCCATCTTTGCAAGCCTTTCATGCATCGCTTGGACTTTCTCGAAGTTCTCTATCCATCGAGGAGTATATGGTAGTCCGTCGAATTTCTCGGTCAGTAATTTCATGAATTCTTTCTCCTCGGCTTTCAGCTTCCTGAGTTTGAGCCTGCTTGGATTTACTCTGAAGATCGTCACCAGCTTTGCTGAGATTACTTCACCCGCAGCTCTCAGGGTTGTTATGAATGGCTCAACGGCGTAGATGTGGCCTTCCTTAAGCTTTCCAGGGCATGGGACGCCTATGTTCGGAATAGTCGTTCCCGCGTGGAGTTCGTAACGTTTTATCTCGTGTCCCGTTAGATTTCTGATAGTCTTGAATCCAAGCTTATTCGCTGTCTTCTGGATCACGTAGCCTATGCTGGAGACGCTGACGCCCGGCTTCATGGCCTTAATTGCTTCATGTAGAACGATTCTCGCTGCTTCGGCTAAGGGCTCTAATTCGGGAGCTAGAGCAACCGTGGCCGCTGTATCCGCTAGATACCCGTCTAGGGATACTCCGAGATCGATCTTCACTATGCTCTTCGGCGGAATTGTTAACTGGTCTCCGGGTGGAGATGTGTAGTGGGCTGCGACCTCGTTTATCCCCACGTTGCATGGGAAGGCTGGCTGAGCCCCCTGCTCTCTTATCATGTTTTCAACTGCTTCGCAGATCTCGATTACCCTCGCTCCTTCGCGGATCATTCGGCAAGCTTCATCCCTAACCTTTCTGGCTATCGCTCCAGCTTCTCTGAAACGCTCTAAATCATCCAAAGCAGTTCTCTAAACCATTCTTTCCTCCAGCTATTTAAGGAAGTTTTTAGGGCGGCTCAACCTTGGAGCGGCATCTATCGCATACCCTCTTCCCGCCGACCATGAACAAGTTCTCAGTCTTCCTGCCGCAGATCTGACACCTCGGCACGCCGCCTCCCCCCAGAAGAAATCAGAAAAAGTCGAGGAATAAAAATTTGCAGCGCGGCGCATTAGCCGGATAAATTCTGGAAGATATTCCTTGAAAAACGGGCTGTTTGAGCTGTGGAAAGCGTTTTTAGGTATTTATCTGAGCTTCTAGATGGCGGGTTAGTATGGGTGGGTATTTTTGGCGTGAATAAGCCCCGCGACGAGGCTGAAGCCATGAAGAATGATGAGGAGTTCATAGTAACGCCGTGGAAGGTCGAGGGCAAGGTAGATTATGATAAGCTGATAGAGAAGTTTGGAACCTCGCTGATAGATGACGAATTGCTGGAGAGGATCAGGAAAGCGGCTGGAGAGCTTACGCACCTCCTCACGCGGAGGATATTCTTCTCGCATCGAGACCTCGATAAAGTCCTCGACGACTGGGAAGCAGGCAAAGGCTTCTTCCTCTACACGGGGAGAGGGCCAAGCGGGCCCATGCACATAGGCCACATCATACCATTCTACTTCACGAAATGGCTTCAGGACAAGTTCGGGGTAAACGTCTACATCCAGCTCACCGACGACGAAAAGTTCCTAGAGGAGGAGAAGGGGTTGACGCTGGAGGAGACGAGGAAGTGGGCGTATGAGAACGCGCTCGACATCGCGGCCGTGGGCTTCGACCCCGATAAGACCTTCATCTTCCAAGACACGGAATACATTCGGAACATGTATCCGCTGGCTCTGAAGGTCGCTAGGAAGATCAACTTCAGCTGGGTTCGAGCGGTCTTCGGCTTCAACATGCAGACCAACATCGGGATGAGCTTCTACCCCGCGATCCAAGTCGTCCCATCCCTCTTCGAGAAAAAGAGATGCCTGATACCATGCGCGATCGACCAAGACCCCTACTGGAGGATTCAGAGAGATATCGCTGAGAGCCTCGGATTCTATAAGGCTGCTGCGATTCACAGCAAGTTCCTCCCACCGCTCACGGGCCCCGTTGGGAAGATGAGCGCAAGCCAGCCCGAGTCCGCGATCTACCTCCACGAAGACGAAAAATCCGTGAGGAAGAAGATCTGGAAAGCATATTCAGGAGGCCAGCCCACGCTGGAACTTCATCGAAAACTTGGAGGAAATCCAGAAATAGACGTGGCCTTCCAGTGGCTCTACTACTTCTTCGAACCCGACGACGTGAAGATCAAGAAGATCGAAGAAGACTATAGATCTGGGAAACTTCTAACAGGCGAGCTTAAACTCATCTTAACCGAGAAGGTCTTGAAATTCCTCGAAGAACACCAAGCGAGAAGGGAAAAGGCCAAAGAAATGCTACATGTCTACAAGTATGATGGAAAGCTTGCTCAAGCGATGTGGGAGAAAATCCACGAATAAGATGCCCAACAATATCCTATGAAAAAGCGCTGAGAAATGCTGATAACATGCCTAAGCCGTGGAATCCACGATTTCATGACCGGGCGGGGGATGAGGTTGGTATACCTGTGGAAGTTTCGAAGATTTCCTGAGAAAAGCGTGGATCCAAGACATCTCAGAATCCTGCTTTTCCTAAAGAATAACGGCCCCCACACCTCAGGCGAGATAGCCCACATCCTAGGCTATTCGATGAAGTTCACGCGAAGATCGCTCCAGCTCTTAAGAAGAATGGGAGCCGTAGAAGTATATCTGAAACCTCGTAAAGGCTTAGAAGACTACGAGGAATAAAGAAACCCCGGCCTCCGACTCTAAAGGTTATATCTCTGGATTGAGGAGTATTACGGGGCGGCGGCAGGTAGGGCCGGGGAGCTAGCCCTTCCCTGTAACCCGAAATGGGCTACATGCGGGGGCCAGTAACCCGAGGGGGCGCTTGGGAGAAGGAGAGCACAGCGGCGGAGCCGGAGAAATGAACGCGCGCCCACACAGGGCCTCGTAGGGAGCTGCCCCATCCGTAGGGATGGGCAACAGCTCCCGAACACGCCGAACCGCGTCAGGCCCGGGAGGGAGCAGCGCTAAGGCGTGGCGGGGCCGCTGTGTGGATCCGTGCGGGATCTCCGTCCGCCGCCCTCGGCTCTCCTTCTCCCTTGCCACCTCTCGGGGGCTGCCGCCGCCCCTCTTAGCTCTCGATTTGCAGACTTCGTGAAGCTATTCTTTTGGCGTGGAGAAGCATGGAGATCGTGAAGATTATTGTGGCGACGATTGTTGTGATCGCAAAGGTTTCCCTCGTTAATATTTTCATCAACACGGTTCTTAGGCTTGATGCTTGTTTAAACACCGCCACCACGTCTATCGTATAGCTGCTGAAGTGAGGGATGTAGATCAATACGCTGACTCCCTTGGAGGATATTATGAAAATATACGCTGGCTCATCATATACGCCTGAAGCCAGGTCTAGGAGGCTCAGCGCGAGAACTGCCTCAGATCCATTCACGTAAACCTTTACGTCCTCGAGCTTATCGATGCTAAATATCTCGGAATCAAGTTTTATCAAGAAAATTTTCCTGCAAGTTTTCTCAGGAGCTTCCACGCTAAATCTAATCCTTACTCTATCAAGCTTCATCAATTTTATCTTAAGATCCTCGCACGTCTTCACTAAGGTAACGTTCTCGGTGGTCACATTTATTATCGCTCCAATTAGGCTTTGATTAACTTCCATAACTATCTCTGATTGAGCGGGTTCGTTTTCATATGTTGGTTCTCTGCTCAAGGAGATTATAGCCGCTTCTCCAAAATCTATTATCGATTCCCTGATCATAAACTTGTTTTCTGCCTCAATTACCAATGTCTGGCTCATGTTCATGTTCGACTTCGACTCATTAATCTTGAACGATTCTCTCTGCCCAATCTTGGGAGAAGAGGTAAAGCACCGAAAGCTATCACTAGATCTGCTCTTCCCCTCCTTGGAATCTTTCAAAGCTTTACGAATCATGGTTTCGCATCTTTTAACCACGAGCTGCGCCGCACTCAACTTCTTTATAGCCTCTGTTAAGCTTCTTCGGGAGCTAACTAGCTTAAGTCCCTCATTTATCTCTTCAAGAGCGCCGATTAAGATGCGCTTAATTTTTGATGTATTTCCCCGTTTAGGAAGAACTTCAAATTTTTCCAGAAGATTTTCCACCTTTATCTTCAGGGTTTTAAGAGATTCCTCAACCCGCTTACATTCCTCGATTTCACTACGTGCTTCCAATCTTCTTGTTAAATCGCTGACTAGGATCTTCGCGAGAGCTTGAACATGTTTTGAAAAGGCTGTGGATCTCGATGGATCATTTTTGAGCAAAATTTCGGCTCTAAGCAGACTTCTCTCAGCATCCTTCATGATGCTTCTCAGGAAGGGAGTTAGACGTTCTGAATTGTTGCACTCGTCTAGAAGTTTCTTTGCTTTTTGAAGTAAGACTTTCGCTTTTTCAAGCTCCTCCTTGGCTTCTTTTAACACTTGAACTCTACTTACGTTATTATTCACGTCGTTTCGAGATCTTCCTCCCGAGTTACTGGTTGAACCTTTAGATGCGTGAGCGATTACTTGGGATGTGATTAACAGAATTAGCAGAACTATGACCGCCGCCTTCCAAGCTCCACCTCTCAAGGGACTTTTCAAGAAGCATTGAGGCAAATATTATTAATTTTGCCTTTTTCGAATTCTTTCAGAAACAATTTGCCCCCGTATGTGGGCGGTGAGGAAACGGATTTGAGTAGTGATCTTGGAGTGGATGTTTACAGGCTGTTAAAGAGCCCTGTGA
>CAZDPL010000031.1:0-11796 GCA_964507345.1 uncultured Nitrososphaeria archaeon | reverse complement strand
AATCCTACTCCATCGGCCTGAGTCTCTTTCGCAACTTTCTCAGCTACGTCTGGAATGCTTATGTTCACATAGATCTTGGTTCCAGTTACGACTGGAGCTTGCGCTACCACTGCTCCAGCCGCTGCCGCGGCCTTCTCCTCTTCAGCGGGCTTGACGAGCTCTTCGACTAAGCCTTCATAGATTACTCCGGATCGGGCGTCCACCGTGTAGGTTTCTCCGTTCTTCATTAGCTTGGTGGCTTCTCTCGCTCCGACTATGCAGGGTATTCCGAGCTCTCTCGAGACTATTGCGGCGTGGCATGTCATTCCGCCCTCGTCGGTTACGATCGCTCCAGCGAGCCTCATGTATGGAACCCAGTCGGGGTTCGTCATCTTAGTGACGAGGATATCTCCCTTCTGAATCTCTTTGGCGGCCTCCTCGGGTGAGAAGACTACCTTGGCTTTTCCAGCATAGACTCCGGGGCTGGCTGGCAATCCTTTGAGAACTATCTTCGCCTCAGCTACGGACGCAGATCCCGCAGCTTCGGCTTTCGCCTCCGCTTCCTTCATGCTCCAAACAGTTTCAGGTCTAGACTGGACTATGAAGAGATTCTTCGGGAACGGTAGATCTCGGTCAACGGCGAACTCGATATCCTGCGGAGTTCCATAATGCTCCTCAATCCTCTTAGCGATCTTCGCGAGCTCGACGACTTCCTCGTCGGTTAGGCTTGGAGCCTCCTGTCTCTCCGGCGGAACCTCCGCGTGGATCGTCTTACCGGTCTTCGGGTCGCGGACATATTCGACCGTCTTCTTCACTATGTTCTTGACCACGATCTTGAAGGTGTTTTTATCTACCTCGAAATGGTCTGGAGTGACAGCTCCCGAGACTATTGCTTCTCCAAGACCCCAAACGGATTCTATTACGATCTTGCTTCTGTCTCCGGTAACTGGGTGAAGCGTGAACATTACTCCGGAAGATCTGCTGTTGACCATCTTTTGGACTGCGACGCTGATTAGGACTTTTTCGTGTCTGAATCCTTTCTGGGTTCTGTAGAAGATTGCTCGTGGAGTGAAGAGGCTTGACCAGCATTTTCTAACGGATTCGAGGAGCTCTTTTTCTCCTTTAACATTTAGGAAGGTTTCCTGCTGGCCTGCGAAGGATGCTCCTGGGAGATCTTCGGCGGTGGCAGATGATCTGACGGCTACGAATACGTCTTTGACTCCCGTCCTCTTGCATAGCTCCTTGTAGGCCTTGACTATCTCCTTCTGAAGGTAGTCGGGTATCGGGGTGGATTCTATCAGCTTTCTAATCTTCTTCGATGCCTCCTCATATTGCTTCGGATCCTTAGGATCGGTGATCGTCTCATCTAAAATGTCGTAGATTTTCTGAGCGATCCCAGTCTCCTCTATGAAGCGCTTATAAGCGTATGCGGAGATGGCGAATCCCGGGGGAACGGGTATTCCTGCATTTATCATCTCTCCGAGGTTTGCGCACTTTCCGCCAACTAGGGGTACGTCTTCCTTATTCAGCTCTTCAAACCATAGGACTATTTTCTGAGATTTGTCTTGGGACAAGGCTGGATTCACCTCTCTACCTTGAGGCGAATGCATGGTTACTAATGAAGATTCCCAGATTGATGGAGGTTTACCGGATTATTACGTGGTCTATATTGTGGTGCCGCTTGGCGAGGAAGCGGACGAGCTCTATCGTTCTACCCTCCCTTCCGATCGCTATGGCCCTATACTTGGGGTCGACCACGGCTACCGCTATCTTCTTTCCATCAGTTCTCTCAGTTATCCTAACAGGCTCCAGCAGCTTGGCGGGCTGAAGAGCATTTTGAATGAATTTCGCCGGGTCATCGGAGTATTCTACAACCTTGACCTTCCTCTTGATGAGCCTGGCGAAGTTTTGGATTTTGAAGCCTCTGCCTGCGAGGATTTTCGGAAGCTCGCCTTCTCTCACCACGAAGACTACCAGGTCTCCGCGCTCCACGCAATCTATTATATCGGCTCCGGTCGCGGCTTCGAAGAGCGAGATGTAGCGCATCTCTTTATCGGTTAATTTTATTCCCTCGCTCAAGGCAAATGCTCCTCCATCTTCAAGGAAGAGCTACTAATAAGCTTCCTCTTCTTTTGGCGTGATTTGGTCGAGGATGTTGGAGCTTCCGGGATCGAGTATTGATATGACTGCCGCGGAGAATGGTTTCCCAGCCATGTATCCTAGCTCGGTTCCGGGGACGTTGACCTTGACGTAGGGTGTGCCAGTCATCTTGCAGGCAATCACTATCTCTCGCTCGAGATTCGGTGGACAATTGTTTGCTAAGATTATCAGCTTCGATTTTCTATGCAAAACGGAGAGATAGGATTGCCTGAACCCTAGGATCATTTTCCCCGTCCGTGAGATTACTTCGAGGTGTCTCTTGAGATCTTTTACTTCGATTTCCTGTTTTTGTTCAGCCATCTTCAGCTACCCTCCTTCTCTGCTTTCTCGCCTTCCTTTGCTCCAGATCCATTTGCTATTCCTGGGTAGCTCATTAATAGGGATACCATTCCTGTTCCGAGCTTGATCTCTTTTCCTATCAGGATTCTCTCGACGTTTCCTCTTAGGTGGTCGACTTCTCCTTTGACGGCTGCGTCGATTAGTGTTTGGACGCTGATCTCGAAGGCTGCTCTGGCGAGTGGGCTTCCCTTCAATCTTACGACTCCATGTCTTCCTATCTGCTTGACCGTTCCGTTCAGGGTCATCATGTCGGCGACGATCATCAGATGCCTTACGTCTACGTCGAGCCCCTGCTCATCTAACACGTGCTTGAGTTCTCGGACGATGGCGGCTCTAGCTGCTTCGATTCCGAGAACCGCTGCGATTTCGTGTATGTTATTCGTCCAGACCCGTCTGTAGTCTACTTCGGGTATCTGCATTACTTCCTTGAGGTTCGATCCCTCCGTTAGGATTACGTATTCGCCGTTCTCGTATTTCACGATGGCCTTAGTTATCCTCTTTACTCCCTTGACTCGGAGGGAGAGTAGCTTCGACTTTATCCGCTCTAGGTCTTCGCCCTTCGCGTGGACTATGAAGGTTCTTTGAGCATGGCTGCACTGAAGCTTCAAGCTCTTAATTGCCTGTTCAACTTGTCTAACCGTTACTCCCTCGCTTCTCATCGCCTTGTCGTCGAGCTTGATTATGATTGCGCCTTTTCTCAGGTCCAAGCCTATCTCGGAGACTATGTCCTCTAGGGTCGTGTATTTGAGCTGCTTCGCGATCTTCTGGGCATCGGCCGCGCTCTTCGCATACTCTTTCTTCAGGTAGATCTTCATCGTCGGCGTCGATGGAGTCTTCCTAGCATCCACGATCTCTATCAGCCTTGGAAGACCTCTTAGGATCGATTGCTCTCTGACTCCTGCGAAGTGGAAAGTTCTGAGAGTTAGCTGGGTGCTCGGCTCGCCTATGGATTGCGCCGTAACTATTCCGACGGCTTCTCCGGGCTCGACGCGGTTCTTCAAGTATTCTTTGTATGCCTCCTCGAAGAGTTTAGCCGCATCCTTTGCGGAGAACTTCTTGGATAGGATCTCGCGCTTCAGGTTATCGATTAGCTTCGGTGGCATGACTTCTTCATATTCTTTGGCTAGCTTATTGAGATCTGATCTCGAGATCGGGCTTCGAGCATTCTCCTTTAATCCAAGCCTGTGGATTAGGATCTGGATGTTTACGGCTTCTCCGTGATAGCTCTTCATCGGGTCGATTCCATCCTCGCCGTATAGGAACTGTATTATCCTCTTCTCGTCCATGGTTCTGACGGTTCCATCGTATTCGACGTAGAGCGGCTCGAGGGCGTTGATCAATCTACGCTGCATGTATCCGCTCTGCTGGGTTCTCACCGCCGTGTCTACGAGACCATCTCTTCCTCCGGCCATGTGGAAGAAGAACTCGACTGGATCTAACCCCTTGCTGAATGAGTGATAGACGAATCCTCTAGCTCTCGGGGAGAGGTCGTTAGGCTTGAAGAATGTGAGAACCCTCTCGGTGAATCCTCTTTTGATTCTCTCCCTTCTAACCGCCTGCTGGCCTACGACCGCTACCATCTGGTCTATGTTAAGCGGAGAACCTCTGGCGCCCGTCCTCGCCATTATCACGGCGGCGCTATCCTGGCTAATGTATTTCCTAGCGATCTTTCCAGCTTCCTCTCTAGCCTCGGATAGGATTTGGAGGATGTTTGATTCGAATGCTTGTTCAAGTGTTTCTCCAGGTCTGACCTCGATCTTTCCTTTCTCGTAGTCGGCTTTGAGCTTCTCGAATGCTTCATCCAGCTTCTTGAAGATCTTTTCAAGCTCTTTGTATGCTTCGTCTGGTATCTCGAGGTCGTCTACTCCGAAGCTGAATCCTCTTAGATTTAGATAGGTGTTGACTACCTTGACGAGCTTGTCTAGGAACTCTCTCGTTGCATCTGGACCATATTCGGTTGTCAATCTGTGCAGTATGCTGTTAGCTTTCTCGACTCCGATCGCATTCTTGTCTATCACTCCCTTGATCAGCTTTCCGTCTTTGATCACGACCTCGATTTCGGGTGAGAATGCTGCTCTGAAGGTGTGGTTGAAGCCTTTTGGCAATAGGAGGCTGAAGAGCTGCTTTCCACTCCACTTTGGCTCGGGCTTCTTTATCTCAGGCTCTGGGAGTTCTCCTTCGTAACCTATGGCGGCGAGGAGATAGGACATCTCCTTCTTGGTTAGGTAAGTGTCATCTTTTGTTAGGAGATAGGCTGCTGTTAAGAAGTCTCTTATCGCTCCAATGATCGGGGCGCCGTATCTCGGGGATAGGATATTGTTCTGGACTAGGAGGAGGATCCTGGCCTCGGTTTGAGCTTCCTCGCTCTGCGGGACGTGGAGGTTCATCTCATCTCCGTCGAAGTCAGCGTTATATGGGGTGCAGACGCAGAGGTTGAGTCTGAAAGTCTTGTAGGGTAGGACTTTGACGACGTGGGCCATGATGGATATTCTGTGGAGGCTCGGCTGACGGTTGAAGAGGACTATGTCTCCATCAATTAGATGCCTCTCAACAATGTAGCCAGGTTCAAGAGCGTTTGCAAGCTCTTCGAGATCTTGGACGAAGGCGAGTCTAATCCTCTTACCGTCAGGTCTAACCACATACTTCGCTCCTGGATACTTGTTCGGACCATTTCTAACGTATTGCCTTAGCCTCTCGATATTCCATTCGGTTACTTTTTCTGGAACTGTGAGCTGCATGGCGATCTCGATCGGGACTCCGACCTCGTTTATGCTGAGGTTCGGGTCGGGCGTGATCACGGTTCTAGCTGAGAAGTCCACTCTCTTACCGCTGAGGTTTAGCCTGAATCTACCCTCTTTTCCTTTCAGCCTCTGGACGAGAGTCTTGAGCGGTCTTCCACTTCGATGGGTTGCTGGAGCAACTCCAGGAACCTCGTTATTGATGTAGGTTGTTACGTGGTATTGGAGGAGGTCTGCGAGCTCGGCGATGACAGGTGAAGGTGATCCAGCGTTGATGTTTTCTCTTAGCCTCTGGACTACTCTCAATATGTCTACGAGCTTGTGGGTGAGATCGTCCTCGGATCTGAATCCTGATTCGAGGGTGATTGAGGGTCTGACGTAGACGGGTGGAACTGGGAGAACTGTAAGCACCATCCATTCCGGTCTCGCGACCTTCGGATCGAATCCCAGAAGCTCTAGATCATCGTCTCTTATCCTCTCGAGTCTAGCTCTCACGGCTTGTGGAGTGAGCCTCCTTCTCTCAGAGTTCACTACCTCGATGAAGGTGGTCGGCTTCTCAAGCTCGATCCTATACTGCTTCTCATCGCAGTATGGGCAGGTCGAGGCTGAGAGAGCTTTCTGCAAAACCTTGTAATGGAATTCGGAGGAGTATTTTCCAGTCTTCTTTAGTTCTTCAAGCTCCGCTCTGAACTTCGCTATATCGTCTTCCGAGATTAGGAGTCTTCCACAGGATCTACAGGTCGCTCTTAGGAGCATGTGGATGTATTTGACGAATCCGACGTGGATTACTGGTACTGGGAGTTCGATGTGGCCGAAGTGGCCTGGGCAGCCGAGGTAAGTGTTTCCGCAGGTCTTGCATCTTTGACCTGGTTCGAGGGTTCCGAGCCGTGGATCCATTGCTCCGGTTGGGATCGGCATACCGTCCTCATCGTAAGTGTCCGGGTTAGTGATCTCGGCGACCGACATCTTCCTAATCATTTCTGGGCTTAGGATTCCGAACTTTATTCCAACAACTGTTTCAAGTGAGGTGGACATCTCGCTTACACCTCCTCCCCGAATATGAGCTTCGGATAAATGCACATGCTCATCATCTCCTCGAGCAGGAGATAGAATGCGTAGGGCATTGAGACCGCGGCTACCTCAGTATCCTTACCGTGGATCGGGCATAGGAATCTCTCCTGCTTCAGGTCGTAGTAGGCTGGCAGCCCGCAGAGCTTGCAGAAGTGGGCGGTGTATTTGTCGCTCTGCTCCAGCAGTCGGTCGAGGAGTAGGAAGCTTGCGCCGTGCGCGATTAGGCAGTCTCTCTCCATTTCTCCAAACTTCAATCCTCCGCCTCTGCTCCTTCCTTCGGTCGGCTGCCTAGTCAGCATCTGGACTTGGCCTCTAGCTCTCGCGTGGATCTTATCCCTCACGAGGTGGTGGAGCTTCTGATAGTAGACTACTCCGATGAATATCTCGGCTTCATATCGCTTTCCAGTTAATCCATCATACATGATCTCCTTGCCCGAGCTCTTGAATCCCAGTCTCTCGAGTTCTGCTCTGAGCTCGTCTATGGATTTGCCCATGAATGGTGTTCCGTCTATGAATTCTGCTTTGAGGGCTCCGACTTTTCCAGCTATGCTTTCTAGGAGCTGGCCGATCGTCATCCTGCTTGGGAATGCGTGTGGGTTGATTATCAGGTCTGGAACTATTCCGCTCTCCGTATATGGCATGTCTTCTTGAGGTAGGATCATTCCGACGACTCCCTTCTGACCATGCCTTGAAGCGAACTTGTCTCCAATCTCAGCTGGACAGAAGGATCTAACCCTAGCCTTGATCAACTTGTTTCCTTCCTCGTTTCTAGTGATGAAGATTGAGTCGACTGTTCCAACCTCGGATGGCCTAACGGCTTCGGATGCATCCCTCCAAACGATCTCCCTTGCTGGCGCGCGCTGATATTCCTCTAGGAATCTCGGTGGGCTCTGGACTCCCACGATTACCGTTCCTCCAGTTACGTCTGATTCTATGTGGGCGAGGCCGTCCGCGTCTAGAACCCTGTATGCTCGCTCTCCGCGGTATCCTCTAACGTTTGGATCGGGTATCTTGATTATGTCTTTCTCTCCGCCGATGTAGGTTCTCGCCTCGACTTCGTAGGTTCTGTAGCTTATTGAGAGAGCGAGACCTCTTTCGATCGCGGACTTGTTCAGGACGACGGCGTCCTCCATGTTGTAGCCTTGGCCTGTTAGGATCGCGACGACCATGTTTTGGCCTATCGGCCGCTCGTGAAGCCCGAGCAAGTCCATGGCCTTAGTCTTGACTATGGGCTTCTGCGGATAAATGAGGACGTGCATTCTCGAATCTACTCTGAGATCATAGTTTATCGCGAAGATTCCGAGAGCCTGTTTACCCATTGCTCCTTCGTAGATGTTTCTCGGCGACTGGTTATGCTCAGCATATGGGATTATGGAGACTACTGCTCCGAGGATCGCGTATGGGCAGATTTCTAAGTGGGTATGCTCTTCGGTCACATCTTCAGGTCTGAGCGCAACGTAGGCGTTTTCCTCTTCTTCAGCGTCAAGGAACTCGATCACGCCCATCGCGACGAGGTCTCTAAACCTGAGCGTCCTATTTTTCAATCCCTTAATATGCTCCTCTGTTAGAAGAGGTTTGCCGTTCTCGACGATTATCAATGGCCTCCTAACTCTTCCCTCATCCGTGTTTATCCAAACTTCCTGAACGTGTGGATACTTGTAGAGCGCGACGTTTACGCTATTGCTTATCCCACCTCTTCTCCTAAGCTCTCTCAGGTTTCGGACTAGCTCTTCTCCATTCGTGTGATATCCGACTAGGAGGCCGTCGACGAAGATTTTGGTGGTGTAGCGCTTACGCTTGACTATGACTTCGGAGAGTGGGACTACTCCAAGCGAGTAAAGCTTCTCCATTAAGCCGCGCTTCTTAACCGGATAGCTTATCTCAGCCGTGAGCGCCAAGTTCTTGACGAGACCGCAGTTGCTTCCCTCGGGGGTCTCGGCTGGACATATTCTACCCCAATGGGTTCCATGAAGATCTCTCGCCTCGAAGTGGGGCTGGCTTCGGCTGAGCGGAGATTGAACTCTTCTCAGATGGCTGATGGTTGCGAGGTGGTTGGTCCTATTGAGAAGCTGGGTTACTCCGACTCTTCCGCCAGGCCAGTTGCCAGTTGCGAAGGCATGCTTTACGAAGTCTCTTATGATTCCAGGTCTGACGAAGGTTGAGATTCTGACAGGATATCTTGAGGCTGCTGCTCTCTCGAGCTGGTATCTTATGTCTCGGAGAAGCTTCATGAAAGCCATTCTATAAAGCTCCATGAGAAGCGGGCCGGCGAGCTTGAGCCTCTTATTCGCGTAGTGGTCTCGATCGGTCGGCTTCCTGATCCCGAGGCTCGTCTCCAAGACTCTTCCAATCATTTCGCATAGGAAGATTGCTTTCTGATATCTGGCGGCCTTGGATGTCCCGATATGCGGTAGGAAGACGTTGTCGATCAGCTGCTCGGCTCGCTGGATTCTATACTCCTCAGCGTATCCGAAAGCGATTCTGTTACCGATGTATCTGAGAGCTTCTTGCTCGGTATCTATTCCAGCCGCCTCCTCGAAGGAGGGTGCGAGAAGCTCCTGAACTTCTGGAAGCGGTGAAACCATGTTGAGGATGTCTCGGTCATTCGTCATTCCGAGGGCTCTGAGCATGATTATGGCCGGTATTCCCTTGTAGATCCTCGAGAAGAAGACTTTGAGCGGGCCTCCAGGCTTATAAGTCACCTCGGTTCTGGCCTGCCTTCCATAGGCCGTCGAGATTACGACCGCGCTAAGCTGACCTCCATTAGAATCCTTCTCGGTGACAAGTATCCTGTTCGGAGCGAGGTCTTCGATCGCGACTATGACCCGCTCAGAACCGTTTATGATGAAGTATCCGCCGGGATCCCTTGGATCCTCGCCTATCTCCATGAGCTCTTCTTCGCTCATTTTAGAGAGCGGGCAGATATCCGACTTCACCATTATCGGGATTATTCCAACCTTGACCTTCTCGGGCTGGGTTATCGGCTTTCCGTCAAGGTAAAGGGTCATGGTTACGTATAGTGGTGCTGCGTAGGTGAGGTTCCTAAGCCTGCACTCCATAGGCGTAACGTTCTCGATAACCGTTCCATCAATTTCCTCAACTATTGGAGCGCCGACTTCTGGATCACGCATCTTTAAGGTGAGGGTCCCATATCTGGTCTTGACCTCGAGGTCTCCTAGGGATTTTATTAGCTCGGGTAAGCCTTCCTTAATGAATGAGTTGTATGATCTTAGGTGCTGCTGGACTAAGCCTTCATCCTCTATGAATGCTCGGATTACCTCCCACAAGTCCTCCTGCCTAAGCTCCACTTCCTTAAGCATGGTTCATTCTCCCTCCTAACCCCATTTTCTTAACCCTAAAACCTAGATCTGGGAACACAGCTACCCAACCGCCCATCTTTCCCACCCAGCACTAGATTTTAACCCTTCCGCTTCCATTACTCCTCTTCGACTACGACTCGATAATAGACCGCTTTTCCAGCTGTAGGCGACTCTCTGATAATCTCAATTATGTCTCCGGGCTTAGCTCCAAGAGCCTTTACAACTGGGTCAGATGTCAGGATATAGGGTAGCTGATGAGGCTTAATCCTATACTTCTCGAGAACCTTCTGAGCCTCCTCAGGCGACAAAACCCTATGCTTGGGAACTAGGAAATGCTCTAAAATGGATGGCTCCTCAACCTGCTGTTTCTTAACCTCTCTTCTAGAAGCTCTACCTGGAGACAAGTTCGTTAACCCTATTTATCAGGCAACTAATAAGTGTAAGTTCGGAAAATTCCCGAAAGCGTTCCGGGGATACTAGGTTTCGGAATATCCTTCTATAGCTTGAATCCGAATGCTTCTGCCAGTTTTTCAGCTCGTTTAAGCTCTTTGAGGAAGTTGTAGCCTTTTTCGGTGAGCTTGTAGCCTTCGGGCTCCCGCTCTATCAACCCCTTGTCGAGAAGCTCGGATAGATATTTCACGCATCTATCGTGAGAAAGATTAGCATAGGTGAGTATAGTCGAGATCTTTCCTCCATGGAGGTTTATCGCTTCGAGTATATCCATTATGATCTTGATTCGCGATCTATAGGGCTTCAATGAAGCTTCACCACCCGCAGGATGAAGGCGAGGAAGAAGACGAATCCGAGGAACCTGGCTAAGTGGCCAGCTATCAGAAATATTGCGAATCTTAAGGCTTGCAGCATGAAGAATAAATGCCCTAGGAAGATGAAGGCGAAGGCGAGGAATACCAATAGCTTATCCGTTGACCGCTTCATGAAGAAGTTTAATCCAAGCTGAATCGTTATCGCCGCCGCCAACGCTAAAAGGATACCTTCGGGCAAGGCTCCAAACCCTATTAGCAGAAGAAGAGGCGCAATCGATGATTCTGAATATTCCAGCCTATCCACAGCATAGGAGCCTAGAATAAAGGCATAGGCGATTAAAGTCGAGATAAAATACGCGGTATATCCCATAACCGTTAAGTGGAGAGTTTTCAAGGCTATCGCGGCTAAAACGAGAACCGAGTCTAGAAGTAGCCCGATTCCAGCGAAAAGGAATCCCAGTTGAAGGAGAAGGAAAGATTTCTTCTCCGTGACTGAGTACGCCCTATGAGTGTAGTAGAATATTATGAAGGCGACGGCAGAGCTTACCAAGCTCATGATAATATCGTATCCGAGGATCACCCTAAGAGCCATATCCATGAACACTCCTCAAACTGCTTGTAAAAAGCCTTATGCACGAATCATTCATGGCCTATTTCAAGCCGATCCGCCATAGATCACTCGATGAAAGCGAAGGTAGATGTCAAGAAAGCGGCAATCGCCATCTCAGTAATCGCTGTAATCCTATTGATCTCAAGCGCCTACGCCTTCGAAGTGAAAGTCAACGCTGAAAAGCCAACATTCCTCACCGCTTCCATAAACTCGATAGACAACTCCACAATAACCGTGACAACTGAATCAGGAGAAAGCATGGAGCTCTTCGCAGCTGGAAAATGGATTCTAATTTCAGATGAAGTTGAGCGGCTTGCTTGGACCGAGGCCAGAAGCTATCTCGAAAAAGGCAACGCCTTGATCGTAATGACAACTCTCAGCAAAGGCAACGTCTCGAAGAACGTGCTCCTAGGCGTCAAGCAAAATGACATAATACTTGTCAGACCGATCCTGATAAAGCATTACGTTAAAGCGCATAGACATGCAGCCACCTACCTGAGCTTCAGAGGAACCCTAGCAGACAAGGGAGAAAACTACATGATCCTAGAAAGAGGTGGAGCCAAAATCCTAGCCATAACGAATGGAGACTGGATCAAAGCAGGCGGAGGAGAAGTAACGTGGAAAGATGTCTCAAACGAATTTCAGCCCGGCGACGAAATCAGGCTATTCTACCACAACCTAGTAATAATGAAAAGCGAATTCGCCGAAAACTTCGGAATAAACGGATTCATCTGGGGATACAGCGGAGCAATAATAGACTTAACCTCAGGAACAACCCTATCCAGAAAATAAACATCCACATCCCAAATTTTTTA
>CAZDPL010000030.1:1845-11817 GCA_964507345.1 uncultured Nitrososphaeria archaeon | reverse complement strand
GGAAGCGATATGATTTTAGGCTTGACTTGAGGCTGAATACTGGATGGAGCTGGCGGGGATAGTTGGGAAGCCGAACGTCGGGAAGAGCACGATGTTCGCGGCCATGACGCTAGCGCCAGTCGAGATAGCGGGCTACCCGTTTACGACGATTAAGCCGAATAGGGGAATAACTTACCTCAGGATAGACTGCGTATGCAAAGAGCTTGGAGTAAAGGATAATCCGAAAAACAGCAAATGCATAGATGGGGTTCGATTAATCCCAATAGAGATAATCGACTGCCCAGGAATCATTAGAAACGCTCACGAGGGAAGGGGGCTCGGACTCCAATTTCTTGACGAAATCAGACAAGCCTCAGCCTTAATCGTCGTCGCAGACGCGGCTGGAGCAACAGATCCCGATGGAAACCCCATCAAGCCTGGAACAGGTGATCCAGTCGAGGATGTGAAGCTTGTTGAAGATGAATTAGATCATTGGATGCATAGCTTGCTGGCCGCGGATTGGAAGCGGATTAGCAGAGTCGTCGAAAGCAAAGTTTCCAAATTCGAGGAAGAGATTGCGAGAAAGCTTTCAGGCCTGAGGATCGATGAAAACATCATTCGCAAAGTTCTCCAAGATCTTGACCTCAACGCTAATCAACCATCAAAATGGAGCGTTCAAGAAATCTTCGCATTCGTTAGGAAGCTTAGAGAGGAGAGTAAACCCATAATCGTGGCCGCAAATAAGATAGATTTACCCGAGGCCGAGGATGGAATAAAGAAGCTTGAAAAAGCTGGATACAAGGTCGTTCCAGTCAGCGCTGAAGCTGAGAGGATATTGAGATTAGCGGCGGAAAAGAAGCTGATAAAATATTTGCCAGGCGACTCGGATTTCGAGATAATCGATGATTCAAAATTGACGTCAAACCAGAAGAGGGCTCTAGAACTTATCAGAGAAAGGGTTTTAGCGAAATGGGGTTCAACAGGCGTTCAAGAAGTAGTGAATAAAGCATACTTTGAGCTTCTGAACTACATCCCGGTTTATCCAGTTGAAGATCCTGAGAAGCTTACGGATCGCGATGGAAACGTCTTGCCCGACGTGTATATACTTCCGAAAGGATCAACTCCCAGAGATCTCGCCTACGCGATTCATACAGATCTCGGCAAAACCTTTCTCTATGCTATCGATGCCAAGAAGAAGATTAGGCTAGGAGAAGACTACAAGCTAAAGTGGGGAGATGTCATCTCCATAGTTGCGGCAGGTAAACGCGGTTGAGACTATTCTTCCACACCTTCGCCAAGATACTTAGTCGAATAGTATCCCCATTCCTTCTTCCTTCCGAAGCTTCTCACCCCATGCTCCCTGATCTGCTTCCTAAGCTTCTCCGCCTGGTCGCCGGTGATTTCTCCCCTCTTTTCGAGATAGTCTACAACCTTTAAGGCTTCGTCATCGGTATCACATCGCCTCAAATAGTCGATTGCCGTGGGCATGGTCGGCGCCCTTGGCCTGCTTGCCTCCTTCTCTGCTTCCTCCTGATCCAGTCTAACTGCGTCTATTGATATGCTCATCTTCTTTAGCATCATCTCTCGGTAAAGGTTTGGGAAGAGCTTCTTGAACGTCTTTGGATCTACCTCCATCTGCTTCGGCCTCCAGCTCAAACTCTTGTAAATCTCGCCCTGCTAAAACCTTTTGCTTCAGATCCCTTAAAATTCTGTTTTAAATTCGCTTAGAGGGGTAAGTTTTAGCTTTCTCTCTTGAAAATCTCCTGTCGAGCCTTCTGCATAGTTTATCGAAGGATTCCATTAGACTCCAGGCCTCCGCGGATATGGTGAGTAGCTTATTCGGCATATAGACTCGGGCTGTGATCTTGTAAAGCCTTCTCCCACCGCTCCGCTTCATCCTCTTAACATCAATGACTACCTCGCTGATCCCGCGATGTATTCCAAATCCCCGCTTCATCACTCTAAGCAGCTTGCTTTGAACAACTTCAAGTTCAGATTCTCCCTCAAGGCCTGGAAGACCTATAACGTATGTTCGAGGCTCTTCCTTAACCTTAAACTTGAGAAGCATTGAGATAAGCTCTCTATGCGTGATTAAGCCTATCGGCCGCGAATCATCCACGATTACGCAAGCAAGCTTATTCGATCTCTTAAACGCGTTTAATGCTTTTGATGCCGGGTCATCTGAGCTGAAAACTAGTGGATTTTCATCCATTATGCTTTTAACGGGAAGATTCCATAATCTTATTGCTTCTCCTCCACGTTCACCTCTCGTCCTGCTTTCACCCGGCTGCAGGAGATTTAATACCAATTCTCTGGCCGTTATCACCCCTCTTAGCCTATCGCCGTCAACTACGATTAAACAACTCACTCGACTTTTCTGCATGACTTTCCGAGCCGTTGAAATTTTATCATTTATGTCGAGGATTTTCGCAGGCTCACCTATTAATTGACCGCAAGAAGTATTTGAGAGAATTGAGTAAGCGGGCATGACTTTTACTATATCCTTCTGGGAAATCGTCCCCAAAACTTCTTTCCCGAGTTTAACGATTAGCGCCCAAACCTTGTTTGTGGCCATTAGATCGGCGGCGGTGAGGAGAGATGCTTCTGAAGGAATCGGAATAGAGCTTGATGATACGTTTTTAATGGCTGTGCTGTTTGGGTTAACTACGCTCAGCAAATCGTCAAGAGTCACTAAATCCACTCGGCTATCGTATTCTACGATTGCTTCATATGATTCCAGCTCCCGTAAAACTCCTATCAAGCTTGAGACGGTTTCATTAGGTGAAAATCTCGGCACCTGCGTGTTAACGAGTTCAAGGACCTTTCGAGAGGTAAAGCTTTTCATTACCCTACGATTCTCCATCGACAGAAATCGCACATTCTATTTAAGCGGAGATCTTTCAGGGCTTCTCGGTATAACCTACTGAAAACCACTAATCTCTAACCCTCGAGAGAAGATTCTCTGGTATGAAGAGGCTATGCGGAGCCTGCTCCAGCACTTTTTCGAGTTCCGATCTTCGGAGACCTTTCTTAACGTCGCCGAAGATGTCGCATTTTGGAGGATTAACGTACCAAGTATGCTCTTTTAAAATGATTTCAGCCTCATTCCCTAGCTTGGTTTTCACTTTAATTCTCCATAAACTTCCATAGCGAAGCGGTTCAGGCACATCTATGGATCCTTCCTCTAGGATCTTGTAGCCGCCTCTCCTAAGCTTCTTTTTCACAGGCTCGGGATCCACGTAGTCGATCTCTATATCGATATCGCTTTGAGGCTTAATTATCCCTCGCCAAACGCTTCCCACAAGTCTTGGATTAAATTCCGCTAAGACGTTCATTAGGGTAAGAGCTTCCCTCCTTAGCATTTCAAGTCTGGCCCAATATTCATCGCCCTCGATTAGAAGAGCATATTCAAGGAGTTTAATAGCGACTTCAGAATTGCTTGGAAGAGTTTTTACGCCTAAACTTTGAGCAGCAGCTCTTTTGGCCTCGATATATTCTTTGCAGGATCCATGATATAGGAGCTTCGCAGCTTCGAGGGCGACAAGCTCTCTAACTCGCAGGAGCTTGGCTCTCTTGCTGCTCAGCAGGCACCTCCTCCGCCTTAACTTCGACCGGGGGCTTTTCTCCGCTATAGACCCAGTCTGGGATCTTCAGAACCTTACTCTTAATTATTCCAACATGTCTTAGAACCGTTACCTTCTTCGCTTCCTGATAGATGTCTGAAGCCGTTTTTCCTAGAACCATTTCTTGGGCGAGCTGGGCAAGAGTTAACTCCTTGGCGGCGTTTTCGAGTATGTTCTTCATGATCTTCCTTATCGTTTTCGCTTTCCACGAGTGTCTGCCAATCCTCTTTAACGTGAAGGCGGTTGATTGTACTCTGAGGTGGAAGCCGTCTTTCGTTACTAAGTTTGTTATCATGTCTATCCTGCTAGACCCTCTCCTCACGAGGCTTCGGACGAACTCTCTACCGTATTCATGGCCGTAGAAAACGGTTTCAGCAACCGTATCCTTTACTCGGACGATCTTGAACCTTATCAGGAGATACTGTTTTGAGAAGTCTCCGGTAAGCGTGTAGAGGCTTACCCAGATGGTTCTGCCGATCACCTGCTCTGGGCTTGTGGCCCAAGTAGTCCCAATCTCCTTATATCCGAAATATTCAGGCGAATAGATCGTGTAGATAGTCTTCGGCGCCTTCCTCTCAGGCTTCGGTCTCCTCGACATTTCCGCCTTCCGAGAGCCTACTCCACAATAAATAACTTTCCTAGATGGGGCTCGTGTTCTCTTTGGAGGAGTTTTACGGCATAAAACTCTTAAGCTAGTCCGAAATAATAAACGCGAATGAAGAGGATCGCAATAGCATCATTCATCATATTACTCGTTCTGATACTCGCGATCTCTACATCCCCAATCGCATGCGAACCTGTGGAAGAGATTCGAGTAATTGTAACTGCTCCAGTCTTGAAAAGCGTTGTTAAAGCCGTAGGCGGAGATCTGGTTGAGGTTAAGTCTATTCTACCTCCTGGGGTAGATCCCCACAGCTATGAGCCCAGCATAGAAGACGTCGTGAAAACGGTCTCAAATGCTTCGCTGATAGTAATGACCGGCCCGCATCATCTCCCAATCGAGGAGAAGATAGAGAAGCTTGCAGAAGAAGGACTGATAAAGGTTCCGATAATAAATTACGAGGATTATGAAGTGACGGGATTAACCATTCTGAAAATTCCTGAAACTGGCGCGGAAAATCCACATGGCTACTTTTACTCCATTTCAGGTCTAAAAGCCATTGCTAAAGCATGTGCCATCAAGCTATCAAAGATA
This sequence comes from uncultured Nitrososphaeria archaeon, assembly GCA_964507345.1. Classification (GTDB taxonomy): domain Archaea; phylum Thermoproteota; class Nitrososphaeria_A; order Caldarchaeales; family Wolframiiraptoraceae; genus Wolframiiraptor. Next base: position 7,020 of record CAZDPL010000030.1, on the reverse strand, counting down.
GATCCAGAGAAATCTGAGCAGTTTGAGAAGAATCTTGAAGAATATCTTCAACGACTCACAGCGCTTGAGGAGAGAATAGCCCACATGAGAGTAAGTGGGGAAAAGATAATCCTAGGTGGACCAATTCTCCAGTATCTTGCAGAAGATCTAGATCTGGAAATAGTTGACATCATCGTTCCAGCACACGGTCTTGAGCCCTCCTCAAAAGATATCTCCGAGGCTATTCAGCTCGTAAAGAGCGGTAAAGCACAGCTAGTGATTATAAGTGATCGAGAAGCCGCAGAATATCCAGCGCTCATCAAAGCATTCCGCGAAAATGAAGTACCCTTCGCAATCGTACCTGTGATAGAGCTTTCTGATACTCCCGAGCTGCTACCCTTAGTAACCGCCTCACTTTTGAAGAGCAATCTACATGAAAGCCTCATCAAGTATTCCTCCTCAACAAGCTTTGCGGATGCTATATTGATGCCGTCGCTTATCGCGAATCTCGTTCTCGCGATATTTGTGATACTTCTTTTGATAAAGGTGAGGAGATATGGCGGAAGTTGAAGTTAAACACGTATCCTATCACTTTGGAAAGAAACTGGCATTGGAGGATGTCTCATTCGAACTTAACTCGCCTTTCTTCTGCACGGTCATGGGCCCAAATGGCGCTGGGAAAACAACGCTTCTAAAGCTCATGCTGGGCTTGCTTAAGCCCGAAACCGGAACTATACGCGTATTCGGTTATGATGTCGTTGAAGAGGCTCATGAAATCAGGAAAATAGTCGGGTACGTTCCCCAGCTTGTCAACGTCGATTACCATGTTCCAGTAACCGTCGAGGAGGTCGTCGCTATGGGTGCTCTCGCTAAGGATGTTCCACCGAGAATTTTGACTAAGAAATTGAAGAGAAAGATCTCGGAAGTTTTGAAGCTCGTCGGGATAGAGGATTCTTCTGCTCTATTCACAGAACTCAGCGGGGGGCAGAGGCAGAGGGCATTAATTGCGAGAGCGTTAATCAGCGATCCTAAGCTCCTCCTACTCGATGAGCCATTTTCAATGCTCGACTTCGATATGAAATGCGAGATTGCGGAGTTACTCTACCAGCTTCATAAAGAGAAAGGAATAGACATATTCTTGGTGGCTCACGAGCTCAGCCCATGCATACATCTTGAGCCCATCGTCATTCTTCTCAATAAGCGAGTCTATGCCGTTGGGAAAGCGGGCGAGGTTTTGAAAATCGAAAACCTGAAGAAAGCATATCCTGGATTAACCGAAGTTCCTGCAGGATTCATTTTGGGTGAGGATCATGCTTGAATTGCTGTTACTTACCTACATGCTTGCAGCCGCTGGAGGAGTAGTTGTTGGAGCGATAAGCCTTCCGCTGATCCTCTCGAGAAGCACCTTATTCGCTTTAACAATGACCCATTCAGTTCTAGGTGGAGCGATCCTTGGAATCTACCTCAACACGGCGCTGAACTTAGGGATCCCCGTCCCAATAATCGCAACCTTAACCGCGCTACTCTTATCGATTCTCGCCGCGGAGCTTTCCGAGAAAATCTTCTCAGAAGATGTTGCAATCGCCTTAACTGTCACGATCGCCACGACGATAACGATAATCTTCAGCTATCTAACGATCCAAATCTCTTCAACTGGATTATCTGAGGCCTGGCTATATGTGGCTGGAACCTCCGCGATCGCGACGATGGATGATTTCCAGCGAATGCTTTCAGCCGCAATAATCATAGCGCCTCTCATGCATCTAATATCGAGGGAGCTGAAGTACATAGCATTCGACAGAGACGGAGCCATAGCAATGGGACTAAACGTCAGAGTTTACCGCTATCTCTTCTTCAGCTTAAGCGCTCTAGCAACATCCACTTTAGCCTCAACCTTAGGCGTTTTAGCAACTCACGTTTTACTGGCCGTTCCGGGAGCGCTCTCCGTGAGGGTTAGCCGGAAATCGCCCTACATAGTTTCATACGTGTCAGCGGTATTGCTCGCCCTGAGCGGATACTTTTTAGCTCAGCTCGTAGGCATACCGCCGAGCGGCGGGATCGGAATAATCTCAGCCCTGATAATCTTGGGAATGGTGGTCAAGCATGGCCGATGAGGAGATAAGTCTTAGAGAGATGGAGTATCTGGTCGCCGTCTTCGAATGCTCAAAACAGAAAGGATATGCTAGGCAGTTTGAGATCAGGGCCGAGCTTAAGGTCGCGAAGCCCACGGCTTCTCTGATGATGAAGAAGCTCGCGAAGAAAGGCTACATCAAGCTGGCTAAGAATAAGGTGATGCTGGCGGAGAAAGGCGAGAAATTCATTCGGGAAATCATCTGGAAGCACGGCGTAATCGAACACGCTTTAGTTGAACTCGGCATACCAGAAGAAAAAGCATGTGCAATAACTTGGAAGATCGCTCAAAAAATTCCACTGGAAGCCGTTAAATGTATTTGGGAGAATTTGGGGATGCCTAATCGATGTCCATGCGGTTATGAGCTTCCTGAAATAGACGGTCACTCGGATTTGAGAAGCTATGAAGTGTGTCTGACGTTTAAGAAGACTCCGCGCCGATCACCCTAACCGCTTTCAAGGCCAGGATCGCCATAGACACTATGTCGTCCAAGGTTGCGAGTAACGATTTGATTGGACGCCTACAATAGATCTTGAACACGACCGCTTTACCATCCCGATGGGCAACTATTCTCAATCCTGTTGGAAGAGGTTCATTATCTGGACTGAGAGATTTTAGAACAAGCTCCGCCAGCTTCTCATCCTCGAATTTCATGACGAGTTCCGCTTCGCTTGGAACGGCTTCGGACAAGTTTCCCACCTGAGTGAATTAGGCTTTCATGATCGCTTGAAGCTCCTCTTCTAAAATCCTATCTATCTCAAGAAGGAAGAGAGCCTTCTTGGTTTTGGGTATGTTAGCTCCAGCAGCGACATCGTGGCCCCCTCCTCTTCCCCCCACGAGCTGAGCCGCCTTAGCTAAAACCTTGCCTAAGTTCAACCCCTTATTGATCAAGTTTTTCGAGGCTCGAGCAGAGATTTTTATCGCGTCCTCCGATTGCGCTAATGCAAGCAGGATTTTATCCTCTCCTTGGATTCCGGTTGAGGCTAGCATGGATGCTACGGAGCTGACCAATCTGTCGTCAATTATGTTTCCTCCGTCTATGACGAGGACGTGTTTAAGCTCCTGCCTGCTCTCTTCTTTCATCGCGTATTCCATTGCTTCGGCCATCTTCCTCCTATACTCCTCTAAGATTTTCTGAGCCTCCTCCAGCATGCCTCCTCTACATCCCATGGCTATCGCTATCCCAAGCCATTCATTTCCAGTTTTTCCACAAGCGTTGAGAAGGGAGGCGAATTCGCGAGCATCTCTCAGATGGGTCCAGGGCTCTTCCTTTGTAAGTTCGTAAACTTTTCCGATTAATTCTTTAGCGAGGCTAGGTGGCAGACCTAGAGATGCTAGATGCTTCATTATTCCGTTATAGAGGGCTTTCTTCTCCTCCTCGCTCAGCTCCGATAAGACTCTCCAACGATCATCTTCCTTAACTTTAATCCCTATGCTCGTCAAGAGGCTATAGGCGTGAGCTTCATTTCCCGAAATCCCGACTATGAATGGGTTCGTGGTGCTGGCCAAGGCGACGTGAAGAGGCTTATAACTCCTCCCATAGAATAGGAGATCTTCCTCAACTTTGAGTAAGCCGTTTTCCACCGCATCTCTCACGATTAAATCGTTTAAGCCGTGGAGACTTCGGCCATCACTCCTATCTTGGAGGTCTCCAAGAGCTCCTACGACGGCTATTGGAGCCATCTTCACGTTCTCCTCATTTAGAGCCTTCGCGACGAAATAGACCACTCCAGCCCCACTCACCTCATCGGCGCCATTAATTCCATAATCGTGAGGATTAAGCTGAATAACGTTCTCCGCGGCGGAGCCCATCGGCTCATGATGATCTAAAATCACTAAAGGTCTATCTTTAACGACTTCTGAAAGCTCCGAGAGATAACCGCTCCCCATATCAGTTAAGATCGGGATACAATCTTCTGGAAGGTCTTTGAGGAAAGCTAGAGCATCATCTATCGCCTTCGCAGACCTCGTCAGGAAACGAGCATTTTCTCTCAAAAGCATTACCGACGCTATCGCCCCTGACGCTAGGCCATCAGCATCATTATGACAAATTACGAGAAACGACCTATCCTCCTCAATTAACCTCCTCAGCCTCTCAGCTACCTCTTCAGCCTTATCGAGAAAACCGCGGCTATCCCTGAATTTATCCAGAGTCATCAGCCTTACATAGAGAAGGAAAATGAGCCTAAAATAGCTGACCTTACCAAATCCAGCTACTTATAGGCATAGGTGAGCTGTGGTGTCCAGTCGGGTGGAAGCTCTCCTATCCGCTTGTAGTATTTAACAAGTCTATGGATCTTGGCTTCGACTAGCTGGAGCCTATGCCTATTGTATCGGTCACTTCGATGTTTGCTGAGGTGGACGCGCATCCTCCTAGCCTTTTCCAATAGGTTTGCGAGATCTTCGGGGATCTGGGGCAGAAGGTTATGCTCCTTGAGTATCTCCTTAATGCTTTTTCCAGTTATCTGCTTGACTAGGGGGATTCCATGCTGGTCTCTTAGGATTATACCTATCATGCTCGGCGGGTAACCTTCCTTAGCATACTTGACTACGAGAGCCTCAACCTCTTCAGGGGTAACCTTAACCCATGATGGAGGAGTCTTGCTGATAGGCCGCTTAGACCCAGACTTTCCGCGACGCCTAGCATGCATCCGCGCCATGCTGAAGCCAAATGGGATCTCCAAACCCCTCTATTTAAGAGTGATGGGTCAGAGAACCGAGGAAACATCAGAGCCTTTTTAATCAAAAATTTCATCAGCATGAGCTAGGATCATCATAGCTCAGTAAAGCTGGGGATCATCATTCAAGATAACCATTAAGCGATTCATATTTTAGCCTTCACGGATTTTTCACCGCAGCAAGATTATGAAGCCACTCATCGTCTGCGTCTCGATCCACCATGGAAATACCTTGAAGATAGCTGAAGCCATGGCCGAGGTTCTGGAAGCTGAAATCTTGTCTCCGCGGCAAGTCCTCGCTAAAAGACTTTCAGATTACGATTTAATCGGCTTAGGCTCTGGAATATACTTCGGAAAGCATCATAGATCCCTACTTGAGCTAGCGGA
>CAZDPL010000030.1:0-1745 GCA_964507345.1 uncultured Nitrososphaeria archaeon | reverse complement strand
TCTACGAGCGGGATTCCAGAAATTCCAATAATTCATAACTATCATAAACCCTTGCGGAAGATATTAGCTGAGAAGGGACTTAGAATTGTGGGAGAATTCTCGTGTAGGGGATTTACTGATCATTGGCCGTTGAATCTTATAGGTGGCATAAATCATGGTAGACCTAATGAGGTGGATTTAGATAAAGCGAGGGAATTTGCTGAAAGACTGCTTACCTCCTCAGGCTCTCAGTTTATATGAGAGCTATACAATCCTCGATCATAGATGGCTATCTGGATCGGCATCGACGACACCGATTCGAAGAAAGGCGGATGCACGACATACGTAGCCGCGGTTCTCATCAGGCGGCTAGAGAAAAATGGAATTAAGATTATCGGATATCCTAGGCTCATTAGGCTTAACCCGAACTGCCCCTATAAAACTAGGGGAAACGCCGCGATCGCCGTGAAAGCCGATACAGACGACATAGACATGGTTAAAGGAATAGCAATAGAGGTCGTTGAGGAATATTCTGAGCTTGATGAAGGAGCTGAAACAGGGATCGCACTCTTGCCAAAGGAACCAGATGAGAGATTGAAGAAATTCTACTGGAGGGCTGTAAGAGAAATCGTTCCTAAGGAAGATGCATTTAAGCTTGCAGAAGATATTGGAGCAACAATAGTATACTATGAAGATGGAAAGGGACTCGTTGGAGCATTAGCCGCGATCGGAGCAGACCTGACACCTGGAAAAACTTACGAGCTTATCGCTCATAGAACAAGAGAGTACTGGGGCACCGTTAGGAAAATTGATCCCAAATCCGTTTTCGAGATGGATAAAGCAACGAGACCATATACCTTTGATAACGTAGATTACGAAACCGGAGAGATTAGGATAGCCCCTCATACGCCTTGCCCAGTCCTTCTCGGAATAAGAGGCGTCGATCCAGAGATCGTGATGAAAGCCTTTAAGATGTTAAAGATCTACGAGCCCATCGAATACGTCACGGTCTTCGAGACGAATCAAGCAACGGACGTGCATTACCAGAAGCTCAAGATAGGAGAATTGAAGCATGGGGTAAATGCGATCGTTGAGGGAATCGTTTCTCAGGCGCCGAGGCTAGATATAGGAGGCCACGTCTTCTTTAAGCTAAAAGACGAAACTGGAGAAATCTACTGCGCAGCCTACGAGCCTACGAAAAGCTTCAGAGAAATAGTGCTCCAACTGATCCCTGGAGATGAAGTAGTAGCCTACGGCGCCGTGAAGCTAAAGCCTCAAGGTCTAACCCTGAATCTGGAAAAAATCGGGGTTAAAAAGCTCGCTAAAAAGATCGTCGTGAGACCCCCTATTTGCCCAGCTTGCGGGAAGCGCATGAAGAGCCTTGGAGCTGGGAAAGGGTATAGATGTAGAAAATGCGGGTTGAAGGTGGGGGTAGAAGCTGCTGAGCGAGTGGAGATCCCACGCTCCCTTAAGCCAGGCTTTTACGAGGTGCCGCCTTCAGCTCGAAGGCATTTAACGAAGCCTCTAGAACTAGCTCTCTAAGACTCTGAGATCACCAGCATGGTCAAGGTGCTTCTGACCTTATCCAGTCTCCGTGTGAGGGCGCCCCAGAAAGCCTAGGGCGCTATCCTCCAGGAGATTACCTCCTTCAGCTCATCCATAGTTGCTCCTTCAACCCTCGCAACTATATCGTATACTCCGTAGACAGCATAGGCCTCCTTTACATTCGGTATCTTCTTCAACTCCTTTAGAATCTCCTCTTCACA
>CAZDPL010000029.1:0-12685 GCA_964507345.1 uncultured Nitrososphaeria archaeon | reverse complement strand
CTGGCCCCCCGAGCCAGCGGTCCCGGGTTCAAATCCCGGCGGCCGCACCATTTCTCCGAATATCGCTTTCTGATAATTGGCCATAGCTCCTCGGATTGGATTAATTATGGAGTTGTTGAGGTGAATATTTTGGCGATGAGGATTTTCAAGGATGAGGAGAAGCTTTCGCCCGATTATATTCCTAGGAGGCTTCCTCATAGGGATGAGGAGCTTAAGCTTTTGGAAAGCTTTTTCAGCAGCGTCGTAAAAGGGGCATCCAGCATCTCAACTAGAGTCATAATTACTGGGTCGGTTGGAACCGGCAAGAGTGCTTTGGTTAAGCTTTTTGGGATGAGGGCTGTTGAGCGGGCTAGAAAGAATGGAGTGGATTTAAGGTTCCTATACGTGAACTGTAGGATAAGCAAGACGACGTTCTCGATTTTATCGAGGATCGTTGAGCAGCTTAAAGCGCTCATCACTAGTCGAGGCTTTTCAAATGAGGAGCTTTTCCACAAGATCCTAAACTACCTAGAATCAAAGAATGCTTACGCGATAGTCGCATTAGATGAGGTTGATGTTCTGATAAATAGGCAGGAGGATGCGTTTTATTTCTTCAGCAGGATCGGTGAGGAAAGGGAGAAGCCTCCGAGGATCTCCCTTATACTGGTTACGAGGAATCCTGAGATATTCGACATATTAGATGAGAGCACGAAAAGCTCTCTTCTCGGAAACATAATACACCTGAACGAGTATAGTAGCCAGCAGCTTTACGACATACTAAAGTTCCGAGCGGAGGAAGCTCTCTTGCCCGGGGTTTTGATGGAGGAATCGCTTAGGCTCATAGCTGATATAGCTGGGGAACGTGGTGATGCTCGATATGCTCTCGACATTCTTTGGAGGGCTGGAAAATATGCCGAGGCGGAAGGTTCTCCGAGAATAGCTCCCGAGCATGTTAGAAAAGCGTCAGCAAGCGTTTATCCAGCGATAAGGAGGGAGCATTTGGAATTCTTATCCGAACATGAACAGCTCATCCTCCTCGCATTATGCAGAGCTCTTCAACAGGAGGGGCAAGCCTACGTGACGGCGGCTGAGCTTAACCAGAATTATAAACTCGTGTGCGAAGAGTATTCGATTGAGCCTAGAGCTTATACGCGGTTCTGGGAATATCTTCAGAGGCTTGATGACTTGGGAATCTTGAGGATAAATGTGAAAAGCGAAGGAGCGAAGGGGAGAAGGTCTTACGTCTCACTTCCTGGAATACCTGTTTCAATACTTCAGCGAGAGCTTGAATCGATTCTGCGGAGAGAGAAAAGCAGGAGAAGTTAAGAACTTGCCCTCTATCTTCTCCGACGTCGGCGAGTTCTTCTCGTAGCCACTGCTTCAATCTTTTCCTTCTCCACCTTCCCTCCAGCGAGATATGATAGCTCCGAGGACGTGAACTCAAAGTATTCTGCGAGCTTCTTTCCCACTTCTTTATTGTTTGCTGCTATGAACGATATGTAGGGGATCATGTGAACCATGGCCTTGGCTGTTGAGAGATGAAGCTTGCTAGCTATCTTAGTGGCTATCGATTTCCTGATCTCCCTTTCCGCGCCGGTTTCCTGCATTAGCCTGATCTTGGATGGAAAGGCGAATTTAACGAAGCCTGATGGCTTATGTCTCCTCGAAACAGCAACTCCGCCAGTCATTATCGGCACCGCGTATCTTATCAGCTTCCACTGCTGCTTCTTATTCACTCTCGCGAGGAAAACGTCGGCTCGAGCGAGCGCTTCCAGAGCATCAGCCAAATCATTTGGATCAGGTATCTGTTGAGGAGCGTTATCGAGAAGCCAGGTGTAGACCATGTCTAAATCGACTTCTAATCCCTCCAAGGCCGCTCGCGCAGTTCGTATGGACTTAGCGTTAAACACTATCCTAAGGGCGTCGAAAATCTGCTTAACCCTATTTCTCGTCCCAAGAACTGCCAAAACCTTTTCATCAACGACCTTTCTCCCACCGGTTATCGCTTGGAAATCGTTTATCGCTGATCTCAAGTCTCCTTCAGATCTCTCCGCAAGCTTTTCTAATACTGCGTCTGAAACCTTTATTCCCTCGCTTTTCGCTATCTGCCTGAGTCGCATTAAAACTTCCGATTTCTTAAGTCTCTTGAATTCCAGCATTAAGCATCTGTCTCGAATCGGCGCGAGCTTTGGATCCCATGGATTATTGGCGACTAGGGCTAGCGGTATCCTGGTTTCGTCGATTATCTTTTTCAGCGCGGCGATTCCTCCCGCATCTTCTCTTCCAGCTATGCCGTCCACCTCGTCGATGAGGATTATCTTCTTCGTAGATCCATCTAGGGTTGCTTGAAGTGATGATTCCCCGACTATCGACTTCATTCTCGCCTCATCTCTCCAGTCGCTTGCATTCACTTCGACCACATCATAGCCATGTTCTTTCGCATATGCTAGAACTAGACTGGTTTTACCAACTCCAGCTGGACCATAAAGGAGGACTGCTTTTTTCTCTGGAGGTTTCCCGAGCTCCCATTTCTTCATCCATTCGACGAATGCTTTGACTGATTGCTGGTTTCCGACTACCTCCGCGACCCGCTTCGGCCTATACTTCTCGACCCAAATCTCGACCAAGGCTGGTCTCCTCACTTCTTCCTGCCCTTCGCCGCAAGTCTCGCCAGAAACGCCATTAGCTGGACTTCTGGAGTCGCTCCCTCCGATATTCTGTAATCTACTTCTCCTAGGAGGTCTAATAGATCTAGTTTATCTTCCTCGCTGAGGTCGAGGTAGAAGAGTTCTCGGTAAATTGCTGAGATAATGTCGCTTGGCATAATTCCCTGCACGTAAAGTATTCTCCGCACCTCATCTCTAGCATCCGTGAATTTTCCAGAAAGCGCAAGCTCCAGTATCTTCCTAACTTCCCCTCTGCTAACATAGCCCATAACTTGGTAGACTACTTTTTCATCAATTTTCTTCGCGATCGATGCTGATGCTTGAAGTATGTTTATCGCCTTCCTCATATCTCCTTCCGAGAAGTCGTAGATCACTTCTAGAGCTTGGTCATCTATCTCAAGTCCCTCGTTATCCGCTATCCGCTTCAGATATTGGATTACGTGAACCTTGCTGAGAGGCTTGAATCTGAAGACGGCGCACCTCGATTGAATTGGCTCGATTATTCTATTGCTGTAGTTCGCGGCGAGAATGAATCTGCAGGTCGTCGAGAACTGCTCCATAACTCTTCTGAATGCATGCTGCGCGTCGTCGGTGAGCTGATCACTTTCATCAAGGAACAGGATCTTGAATCCATACCCGCCCATCGGTATCTGCCTTGCAAACATCTTGACCTTTTCACGTATGGTCTGGATTCCTCTCTCATCGGAGGCGTTAATCTCAAGGAAATGTCCATCTTCAATGTATCTATCTCCGAAGAGATCTCTCGCGAAAGCGTGAGCCGTAGCGGTTTTGCCGACTCCTGGAGGTCCTGCGAAAAGCATGTGCGGAACCGCCTTCGTCTCTAGGATGTTCTTTAGGCTTGCGACGACTTCCTCTTGGTTAATGATCTCGTCTAGGCTCTTCGGTCTATACTTTTCCACCCATGGAAGCTTCGAGATTTCCTCTAGGCTCAGAGCCGCCCACCCTGATTAGAGTGCTTAAACCGCTAATTAGAGTTTTTCATCAACCCTCAGGCTTATAATAAGCTCCAGAGCCACATAACATACCCTGGTATTCTCTTGGGTCATCAGAGGACATGATTAAGGTAGGTTTCCTTAGAGCTGGATTTTAAGATCAAAAACTTCCATCGCGTTAAGAGTTGTTTTCTCAGCCACTTTATCGAAGGTCAGGTTTTTTAGTCTGCTTATCCACTCAGCTGAGATCCTGACATTTCTCGGATAATTTATCTCGCCTGGGATTGGTGATAGGACTGGAGCATCGCTTTCAAGGAGGAGGTTGTCGAGTGGAAGTCTCTTGACGAGCTTCTGCTTTTGAGAGCTTCTAGCGATGGTTGGAGGTATGCTGAACATGAAGCCTTTCTCAGCAGCCCTAGCCGCGTGGGTGGCTTTTCCATCGAATGCGTGCATGATTACGCGGTCAACGCGCTTTTTGAAGAGTATCTCGAGAGCATATTTCCCAGCACTTCGAGAATGAACTACTAAAGGTAGATCGAGGGATTTAGCGAGGTCGATGAAGTCTTCGAAAACCTTTTGCTGCTTACTCCATTCTTCACGTTTGCCCTTCCAATAGTCCAGTCCAACCTCACCTATCGCCAAGATTCTGGATCGCTCTTTTTCGATCAGGCTGAGGACTTTCTCATAATCGTCGAGCTTGTATGGAGCTATCCCTAGTGATGGGAAAACGATTTGATGATCTGATATTTCTAAGGCTTTGAGGCAGTCTTCGTAGCCGAGACCTGATGTAATTATTATCTTCACTCCTGATCGAGCTGCATCAGCTATTACTCGCTCTACTTTTCCATGAAACTCCTCAGCCGTGAGGTGGCAGTGAACATCTATTAGCAAGCCGGTAAATTGCTTTAGCCCAAGCCTTATTAGCATTTTCATCGCGAATTCTTTTAAGAAGCATTTAACAGCTTAATGGTATGGCGTTCAAGTACGGAGAAGTCGAGATTTCATGGCTCGGGCATGCAGCATTCTTAGTGAAGCATGGCGATACACTATACTACTTTGACCCGTTTAAGATCGAGCCGAAGGGGAAGGCGGATGTAGTGTTGGTGTCGCATGAGCACTTCGATCATTTAAGCACCGAGGATTTGAGGAAGATAGTTAAGCCCGAAACAGAGCTGGTCGCCCCCGAAGTTTGCAGGGATCAGTTGAGAATGCTCGGATCAGGAGTGATTAAGCTCGTTAAGCCTGGAGACGTCATCGAGGTCAAGAATGGAAAAGTGGAGGTCGTTCCAGCATATAACATCAATAAATTCAGAGCGCCTGGAGTTGTATATCATCCGAAAGAGCGAGGTGGAGTAGGCTACGTGCTGGAAGTAGGTGGAGTTCGGATATATCATGCTGGAGACACGGACTTCATACCCGAGATGAAGAACTTGAAGGTGGACGTGGCCCTAGTTCCAGTTAGCGGAACCTTCGTGATGACCGCTGAGGAGGCGGCGCAAGCCGTTAACACCTTTAAGCCGAAGGTTGCTATTCCGATGCACTTTGGAGCCATAGTCGGAGATAGATCTGATGCAGAGAAGTTCAAGGAACTTGCGGAAGTTGAGGTAGTGATTCTGGAGAAAGAGTAAGCTTAGAGCGGATAACTCCTAAAAACATATCATTTTATTTTTCAGGTGGGAGGAGCTTCAAGAGACGGGGCGATATAATATTCCAAGCTCATCAGCGTACCTGTATGCTTCTCTCATCTCCTCGCTCGTAGGTCTTCGCGCTATATCTGGATACTTCTCTGGATTTGCTAGGACGAGGTATTCGGGGCGATACTGCTCCATGATGTTGACGAGGACTTTGTCCTTTATGTTTTCGGCGATCCATTTCAGGATTGGTTTAGTATCGCATTCGAGGTGATTTGGGAGGACGAGGTGTCTTATTATCATGTCTCCATGTCTCGCGGCCATGAGGTGATTCCTGGTCGCGGCTTCTCTATAGCCTATTTTTCCTCTGACGTTTGAGAGCCTTGCGGCGCACTCATTGCTCCAATACTTGAAGTCTGGAAGCCAGATGTCCACCAAGTCTATGAGAAGCTTCATGGATTCCATGCTGAGATACATGTTGCTATTCCAGAGAATGGGCGCGTTGACATCCAGATACTTCAAGGACTCTATTATTATCCAAGTGTTTGGGGTGGGATCTCCTCCGACATAGTTTATGTTCGCCGCGCCGTTAACCCTCAGCTTCTTAGCGATGAGGGCCAGTTTCTTCGCGTCAACCTCTATTCCCGCGTCCGCGAGATCTCCTTTTGGATGGGAGATATCCCAGTTTTGGCAGAATACGCATGTAAAGTTGCAGGAGACGAAGAATATGGTACCAGAACCGCCCTCACCTTCAGTTCCTATGAGGGGTGCTTCTTCTCCGTGATGATGGAAGAAGGAGGCGACATACGCCTTGTTCGTTAGTCTGCATACTCCCTTCTGACCCGCCGTTCTATCTACTTCGCATTGCCATTCGCAGAACCTGCAGCGCTTGAGAATTCTTCTAGCTAGCTCTATCTTCAAGTCGAGGTATGAGGGATTGGCGGGTTTGAGCTTCTCGTAGTCGACTCCGCCTCCGAAAGCTTCTTTGAAGCGTTCCTCGGCTTCCTCGTGAAGCTCCTCGTGAATCTTCCAAAGTTCTTCTTCGCTGAGTTCGCTTATATTGCTTGGAGCCTTCATGGAGCGGACGATCATGAACTTCGCTGGAGTCTCATCCAGCATGACCGATCGATACCATCTAAGCCTCTTAACTACCTCTGGATTCTTCCAAACCAAGACCGCATCTGGTCTTAGAACCTTGATCCACAATGCTTCTCAAGCTAAGGATCGTAGAGGTTGATAAAAAGAGTTCTGCGGCTAGCTTTTGAAGGAGGGCAGCCTTACGCCTCTCTGGCCTTGATATTTCCCAGAATAGGGTTTCTCGACGGGCGATGAGAGCTTAGCGAAGACTACGTGAATGAATCTGTCTCCGGCATAGAGCCTAACTGGAAACTCTCCTCCAACGAGCTCTATGGTCAGCTGCCCCTCGAAGTTCGCGTCGATTATCGTCGGCGGGATCGTTAAGCCTATTCTAGCATAGCTACTTCTCAAATTCACGAATCCCATAAGGTCTAGCGGCAGCTTGATATATTCAATCGTATGGAGGAGGACGTGCTCTCTAGGCCTGATTACAAAGCTATTTCCCTCCTCTATTTCGTAGAATTCCTCGACGTCATCATTATGCACGTCAAACGTCTTGGAAAGGGGCTTTAGCCTAGCGATCTGCTTTCCTATCCTGAGATCCAATCCATTCTCTCTGACAACATCTTCTCTAAATGGGTCTATTACCAGCCTCTTGCTTTTGATATAGTTCCAGAGATCGAAGTCGCTTAGGATCAACTCCGCATCCCGGAGGCTGGCTTAATCATCCAGCTTTAAGAGGTTATCTTCGCTGAGAGCTTCGGTAAAAGCTTGAGAACACGGGGGTCAGACTTCGATCTCATCCAGGTCTTTTGGCACATAGACTTCTCCATCGAATGCGGCTCTCAATTTGGATAAAAGCTCGTCCACCCTATTCTCCATCTCGGGGTAAAGATGAACAGCGATCAAAATCTTGGGCTGGACTTCTTTCACGATTCTGACGAGATCTTCATCTGAGGTATGCTTCCCCTTTAATTTATCCGCTGGAAATGAGCATTCGTGAATGAGTATTGTCGAGCCGCGAGCTAACTCAATTAATCTAGGATCCGGGATCGTATCGCCTGAATAGGTTATCGTGATGCCTCTTGGAAATTCAAGTTTATAGGCTATTCCTCTGAAATGCTCGACGGGGACTGTATGAAGCCTCACTCCGGGCTCGATTTCTCTGGAATCTTCCCAGCATTCATGGATTTCCAAGATTTCATGGCATTTGAGATTTGAAAGATACCCGAATAATCTGCGATCGGTTATCATCAAATCTATCCAGTCGCGAATTCCTCTGGGACCATAGATCGAGAGCTTCCTTCTCGGCGGATATGCTCGAATCTTTATCAAAGCTGGGAGGTCGAGGACGTGATCCACATGGAGATGACTTACGAAGACGGCTTTTATCTCACTTAAATCTGCTCCAATTCTCCTCAGCTTCTCCAAAGCCCCCGGGCCTATATCAAGCAGAAATCTCCCAGAACCCTCCGATTCGATGAGGATTCCGGATGAGAATCGATTCCTTGTTGGAAGTATTGATCCGGATCCGAGTATGGTTAGCTTCAGGCTACTCCCTCCTGGATAGAATCTCGATCCAAGGATTATCTCTCAAATAGGATGGCAGCGATTTGTCCGTCGGAGCTTGTTTGACGAGTTCAACTTCTCTTCTCTGCTTTTCGACTTTGACTGCTTCGGCTTTACCGAGCTGGGAGACTTGGCTTTCAAGCTTGCTCAGCCTCGTGATTATTTTATTCTGCTCTCTTTCGAGCCTATCCAATCTTGCTTCGATTTCTTCAAGTGATCTAAGTAGCTTCGATATCTCCATTCTGAGCTTGACTATCTCTTGGTCATCGATTCTCCGCTCCTCCTTCAGCTCCTGCTTCTCTACGGGTTTCTTTCCCGGCTCCCGCATTCTCGGCGGTAGTATTTCTTCAGCTCCCAGCTTATCGTATATCACTAATCCGAATCCGTGAAGTGCCATCACGTCTTCGTCGACGGCTCGCTGATATTTTCGAGGAACGGCTATTATTACTCCATCGAATCTTGCTTTCAGCTTCTCGGCTTGGAGTAAGGCGTCTTGAATTGCTCCTTTCGTCGAGAATGCATCTTCATCTAGGATGCTTACGACTAGTTCTCGGTCTCCATTAGAGAGCACGAGCCGCGTCATGTACTCCGATTCCGAGTCTCCTCTTCTCTCGACTTCGTAGAATCCTTCTTCCTCGTAGATTGCGGAGATCACGTCTTCGGGGCTCAGCCTTCTACGCGACATTCATCCATCCCTCCATCCTTTCCCATCTCCATTCGTAGTCTACTGGAACAGCGTAGCCGTAGACGATGCATCCTCTCCAAACAGAATACTTTGGATCACCTGTGATCGTGATGTTCACGTTCTCAACGCCCTTCTGCAAAAGCATTTCTCTCAGCTTCTCGTCAGCTCTCACCGCTATTCCTCTCAGATTCTCTGGAACCCTCCACCCAAAGTTTCCTCCGGAGAGGAGGATCTTTGAGTAGAGGTATGGTTGGAGTTCTATTGAGCATTTTTCGACTGAGGTTATGATTGATTCCGCCATATCCATCATTCCGTAGAAGTAGGTGTCTCCGATCTTCACGTCGCTCGGCTTCGGCATTCCTCTCGCAAAGTAGCTTTGGAAGATCTCATGGCCTGGATTGAAGACGTATTCGCCTATCAGGAACCTCGTCCAAGAGAGGTCTCCGAGGTCTATCGTGATTCTTGTTCCCGGTATCTTCAAGCTCACCTTGATCTCATTTAGATGGCTCTTGCCGTAGCGGATTGCTTCGTCTAGGTCTCGGGGGATTAATCCTATCTCCTCTTTAACTCTCCTGACCAGGCTTTCTTCCTTTGCTAGATCTCCGTATCCCGCGTCTTTTAAGATCTCGGCTGTGAGCGTGTTCGCGGCTCCTCCACCCCTATTCAAGGCTATGACGGCGTTGCGTATTGGATACATCGAGATCGGGCATATCTGGGTGTTTCCATGACCTGACTCAACTACTGTGCATGTTGGGATTTTATGCGCTATCGCGACTGCTAGAGGCTGGGGAATTATCGTGGCGGCTTTAACGAGGATTCGCTCATCATTCATTCGCCTAAAGATCTCGAAAAGCTTTTCATACATGTACCTCGGAGCGACTATCGAAATGCTTGCAACCACGTAGAAGCCTTGGAAATTTTCATCGCTTGGCGCGAAGGACTCCAAAGCATATCTCGTCAATTCTTCGACGACTCTCCACGCTCTAAGGTCATCTTTCGAGATCACTCCATTCCTCATCGGATATACCATCCGCTCCGCCAGATCTTCTCTCGATTCCAAGAACTTTGGAATATCTTTTCCAACAATTATCTCCTTTTCAACTCCCATTAGCCTCGACATTAAGGAGCTTTTATCGACGAAGTATCCGCGATTCTCCACCACCTCAGGTATCTCTCCTAGGGTTATGGGGCCGAATTTGAAGTCGCTGGTCCCGTAATCTAAACCGAATACGTATTCTCGCTTGTATTCCTCGCTCATCTCCTCCACCTCAGAAGCTTCTTCACGAGTTTAGGCCCTGCCTTTTCTCCAAAGATCTTCTCATAAATCTTCGCGAAGGCTCCTTTACCGAATTCGCTCCAACCGAGCCTATAAGATATCGTCAGCGCCTCGATCGATGGAAAGACCTCAAGCTTCAAATCCGCTCCTGCTTCTCTCTTTCTGACCACCTTCTTCGCGTCAAATGATACCTCAAGTCTATCTGCAGCCTCTTTCGCCAATTCTCCTCTAAGATAATGATACACATCTATGTACCAGCAGCTCGCGATAACGGTTTTCAGAAGGCTTTCCAATTCTCCTAGGTTCGTGAATTTTGGAGAGAGTGCTAGTTCATCTCCGCTTAGGCTTCGGAAGATAATCTCAGCTTCCAGCGAGCCTTTCGATAGCTTAGAGCCCTCGATACTCCATCCATTATGCTTTAAAGCTTCTAGAATTTCTCCTATCTCCCCGCCGTCTGGCCTGGCTTTGCAAACGAGCCTGATACGATGGTCTATTGTTGTCGGCACTGTTCTCTACTTACAGGTGGCTATGCTTTACGAATATATTTTTGGGGGGTGGGTGAAAGTGCGATCTCACGCGGATTCGACGAAGTCGGAGATCTTGGGAATCTCAGGAGGCAGGCCTTTCCTCTTCCTAATCTCTTGTATGACTTTATCTCTCAGCGATGCTGGTACTGGCTTCCAAGCATAGAACTCGGTTGCCCAGAAGGCTTTACCCATGGTCGCGCTTCTCATGACCTCGCTCAAGTCGAAGGTTTCTGCGGCTGGAATCTCTCCAGTGATTATTGTTATGTACTCTTGCTGGGTCACATTTAGGATTCTTCCACGCTTACTGGTTATAACAGAGGTGACGGCGCCCATTAGGTCTGGAGTTACCTTAGCCTCGATCTTCAGGATCGGTTCGAGGAGGATTGGGTCAGCGCTGAGAATGCTGGCGTAAAGGGTTCTCCTAGTGGCTGGCACGATCTGAGCATAGCCTCTGTGAACTGGGTCTTCGTGAAGCTCGACGTTGACTAGAATTGCCTTAACTCCCCTCATGGCTTCCTCGGCGAGCGGGCCGCGCTCCATGACCTCTTGGAATCCCGCGATTATCAAGGCTTTAGACTCCTGTAGGTATTGAGCTCCCTTCGTCATATCTACTAGGATGTTTCCTTTGGGATCGATGTGCCAGACGTTTCTAGCCATGTCGGCGTCCCATCCATGCTCTCTCAGGATCTTGGCTATCTGCTTCCTATCCATCTCGTTGAATAATTCGCCCTTTCTGATGAGCTCGATGATCTCTTCTTCGAGAGGCTCGACTTGAATGTAGATGCGGTTATGCTTATTCGGAGATTTTCCTTCATAGACTTTGCCTCTCTTCGAGACGGTCTCCCTATAGAGGATTATCGGCTTGCTCGCAACAACCTCTATTCCAGCCTTAGCTATCCATGTAAGCGCGATCTCAAGGTGGAGAGTTCCCATACCGCTTATCAAGTATTCTCCAGTCTCAGGTCTAACGGTCGTTACTAGGGTTGGATCCTCGATTGAGAGCTTGTTCAGGAAATCGACGAGCTTGGGTAGATCCTTACTATGCTTAGGCTCGACAGATATCGTAACGACTGGCTCCGAGACGTATCTCATGGACTCGAAGGGTACCATATCGACGGTTGCTAGGGTGTCGCCCGCTCTAGCTTCATCAAGACCTAGAAGCGCTGGAATATTGCCTGCTGGCAGGACTCCGACGATCTCCCTGTTAGGCCCCATATAGACTGCTACCTGCTGGATTCTCTTCGAGATGTTTCTTCCAATAATCTGGATCGTGTCTCCTTCTCGCACGGTTCCGCTGAAGAGCCTCCCGGTCGCGACGACGCCCGCCTGCGGATCAACCTTCACGTCGGTCACTATCATCACGGTTGGGCCGTTTTCATCGCAGTTCAGCATCGCCTGGCCTACTTCGCTATCTATATCGCCTTTCCAGATCTTCGGTATCCTATACTTCTGGGCCACATGTGGGGGTGGGTGATGGTTGATAACCATCTCAAGGATCGCTTCGTGGAGCGGCGCGTTCTCTCTAAGCCATTCGATGTCATTGTTCTGGAAGGCTTTCATCACGTCGCTGAACTTTATTCCCTTCTTCTGGGCCTGCGGCACCGTGAATCCCCATCGATCCTTAGCGCTTCCTATAGCGACTGTTCCATCTTGGAAGCTTACCTTCCACTTCTCTCTATACTCCGGCTCCGCGTACATTTCGATGAGCCTATTCACGTCCATGACTATTCTGGCCAGCGTTTCCTGAATCTTCTCGGGTGTGAGCCTAAGCTCCTTAATGAGTCGATCTATCTTATTGATGTAGAGGACTGGTCTAACTCTCTCCTCGAGGGCCTGCCTGACAACGGTCTCGGTCTGGGTCATCACGCCCTCGACGGCATCGACGACCACGATTGCTCCATCTATGGCTCTAAGCGCCCTCGTAACCCTGCCGCTGAAGTCCACGTGACCCGGCGTGTCTATCATGTTGATGATATACGGCTTCCCGTTCATCTCGTAGTAGAGCGAGATGTTCGCGGCCTTAATCGTCATCTGCCTCTGCTGCTCCTCCTCGAGATAGTCCAGCGCCAGCGCTTTGCCAGCCAGCGTCGGGGAGAGCAACCCAGCCGCAGCAAGCAAGCTATCCGTAGTAGTCGTCTTGCCATGATCCACGTGAGCAATCGTCCCTATGTTCCTAATCTGATCCTTCTGCTTAAGGATGTCCAAAACCTCTGAAATCTTCTTAACCCGAGGCATAATTCCTCTCCCTTACCCTACTCCGCCCCAGACATCAAAAACTCCGCTAATAAAGATTACCTACAACCCTACAAAAACAACCCCCTC
>CAZDPL010000028.1:4391-12787 GCA_964507345.1 uncultured Nitrososphaeria archaeon | reverse complement strand
AGCCTCGAAACCTTGTATTCTAATTCATCAATGTATCTAGTTCCTTGATAAAATCTTTTGAAAGGTAGGCCTTCAGCATATCGATGCATGGCGTCTGATAGATAAGCAGCATTTGCCAGGGGTGAAGTAACGTTTTCTGATGCTATCAGGTTTATGCATTCCTTGATGCGCCATGTGTTATGTCTTTCGATTAGATCTAAAATGCTTTCTAAGTCTTCATTCATCACGAACGCTCTTTCCTCAGCAGGATATAACCTTATAAGCCCGCGCTCATCGGGTAACACCGATTACGAATGACACTTAGAAAAAGACTTAGCCTAAATACTGCTCTCTTGGCTAGTTTTTCAGCTCTTTACGCCGTTATACTCAAGCTTCTTCCAGGAATACCCGCTTACGGCTTTCCTGGAGTTAAGATCCAAATCGCCGCAACTATATCACCAATCTATGGATTCATCTTAGGAGAGGTCATAGGTCCCTCATCTATCCTTCTCGGAACTCTTCTAGCAATGTTTTTAATGCCTTCAAAATACACGCTTTTTAGTTTTTTCACAATTTTCTGTGCTCCGCTTGGAGCTTTAGTCACGGCATTAACGCTTGATAAAGGAACTTTATGGAAGTTATCAAAGTGGATTTACTCTCTCGCGATTTACTTAGCACTTTTATGTGCATGGATCTTAACGGATGTGGGTCGAGCTGCAATTATTTACACGGCACCCTATCTCGCCGTAATAATCCTAATATCCTTAAAAGGGATATTTCTGGACAAGATCGCCTTTAGAAGAAAACTTCCCTTGATACTCTTGAGCTTGTTCATAGGAGCGGCTGCTGGAATTTTTGCAGATCATTTTCTCGGCAGCCTAGAGGGGATAATAGTGTTTCGATATCTATTAGAAGCCATTGAACCGGGGGCGTTGGCGGCGATTTACCTAGCGGCTATACCGATAGTATTGATTGAGCGCGGGCTAATGATTCTGATGGCATTCATAATACTCATGAATCTTTATCTCATAATCGGGAGGTCAAGCTATGTCAAAATCAAGCTCGAGTAATTTTATGAAAGCCGCGAAAACTTGTCCAAAACGTGTTCTGAACGGCCCCTGCGGTGGCATGAGAAGTGATGGCACATGCGAAGTTCTTCAGCTCAAATGCGTTTTTTACGAAAACTATCCGAGCAAGCTTTTACTTGATGATGGATTTAAAATTAGATTTGAAATCAAGCGTCGATCACATTTCACCAAGCTCCTCTCAAGAACTTATGAAAAGATAACTTGGATCGCGGAAATTCCTCCAAAAATCGAAGTAAGGAAAAAGCTTGACATCTTAAAGGAGCTGGAGGCAGATGCCTTAAGCGTTCCCGATAACCCGCTTGGAAGAATGCATATCGAGTCTACTGCCTTCGCAGCGTATTTGAAGAAATTAACGAAAAGCGAGATTGTGGCTCATCTTACGTGCAGAGACCTCAATAGATTAGCTTTGAAATCTAGAATTTTAGGACTCAGCCTGATAGGCGTAGAACATGTTTTGGCCTTAACTGGAGACTATATCCCAGTCCATGAGAGAGGTCATGTAACTGGGGTTTTCGACTTAGACTCCATGAGGCTTATCTACATGACGAGGCTTTTATCAGATTACGGGCTAGATGAAAGAGGCAAACGCATAGCCGATGCAATTACATTGCACGTCGGAGCTGGATTAAATCCATACCTACCATTGAAAATCGAACTCTCGAGAGTGCTTAGAAAATTAGCTTCTGGAAGCGAATTCTTCATAAGCCAGATAATATTCGACGACCACTACTTAGCTCCCTTACTGAAAAGCCTTAGAGAAAGAGGAGTGGATGTGCCCATATTTGTCGGATTCCTACTGCAAACCCGTGATGAAATCGAAAGTTTTGCAAGGAGATTATCTCTCCCATTAAAGGAGACTCCCAGAACCTTGGAGAGGCTTATTGAGAGATATTTAGAAGTATTGAAGAATTTGAGAAGAGAATACAAAGCAATTGGAGCTTATGTCTCAACCTTGGGGAAGCTAGAATATCTCAAAACGTGGTCTGAGTATATTGCTAAATCATTTTAGGATTAAAGAACGTGACCGCGTCCAACGTCTCTCTATGCTTGTTGGAGTTTCCTGAGCATATTCTGATGAATCTCGTCGTTATATTCTCGGTATTTCAAAATTATTTCACACCATTTTCTCTCAGGGCAGTAGCCTAAGAGCTTACATCTCTCGCCCATTAAGGACGCTATCTCGGCATTTTTCTCAGAGATGCTGTTCCATATTTTATAGGCTATTTTCCTCTCTTCCCATTGGGAGTAGCTGCAGCTACGCATAGCTACATATCCCTGAGGCCATAAGAGGTTGAAGGCGTTATAAGATCTTATAACGTAGATTTTCATGGCTTGGGGGATCAAGTATATTGCATCGGATCTCGGAATGCCTAATTCCATTAGTGCTTTATAGCATTCGATCAAAGTCTTCGATGACTCTTGAAAAATGTTCAACAATTTTTCAGAGCCGCTGATTTTCGGCGGAATGATTAGTGATTTCTCGGGGTTTTTTACAAGCCTAGCGGCTGCTTTGTATATTGATTCAACTGCCGTCGGCACGGTTCTATGTCTTATGGATTGATGATAGGCTACAAGTGAAAGAGGTTCTAAGAATACCGCGCTTACAAGAGGGACTAGAGACGAAGCTTTGGCTGGATCTTCTAAGACTTTTGATAAGGTATTTTCATTAGCGTCGGTTATGAGGGATGTGAAGCTCAGCATTTTGGGTTCAGAAACTTCTCCAGCTGCATTCAGGATGTTTTCCATTAGGGGATCATCGTCTTTATAGGGATTTGAATAGGGGTAAGTTGGTAGATTGGATTTGAAAGATAGCTTAGCCTTCGTTAGCATGGGCGCGACTTTATGGGCTAGTTTTTTGATTTCGATGCCTATGGTTATTAGCTCGTCGGGATAAATGTCGGTGCCTTGTTTAAGGCGTTCGGAATCTATTATGAATCCCAGGAATGTGTCAAGGCTTCCACTCGCGAATAGGGATGTTGCGGATGCTAGTGGCAGGATGTATCGAGCGTCTTCAAGCTCTATTCCTTCTTCGATCAGCTGTTTGTAAGCTGCATAAGCTTCGCTTATGGCTCTCTCAAAAGTTTTCCGAGCTTCTGGATTTTCCGCAATCTTTCTAGGGATTACGAAATCATCTCTTGATACCATTCTTCTTCTCTGGGATTCTTGAAGATATGAGCCGAATGGTGGAGCAACGAGGAGCATCGACGATGCTCTACTACACTTGCTGATCTCCAATTGAAGACTTAGAGACGTCGTTAAGGAGGCGTGCCCCCTCCTAGTGGATTCTTCATGAAGCTTTAGCGCAACCTTTTCTGGATTCTTTCCTAAGGAAAGTAGATCTCGGTAACGATCTTCGAGAGTTACGCCTTTAACCGTGCCTATACCTTCTAAGGCTATCAAAATATCTGGCTCGACGGGAATTTCCTCGTCGCCAAGCTTCAAAACAGTTTTTGGTCCATAGCTTAGTAGCTTAACCGTTATTTCATCAACTTTTATCATTAACGAATCACCATGACGCCAACTACATGAAGTGTTCCAGGCTTGTTACCCCGATTATTTTGTCGAAGTCTATTCCAAGCGCGTCGAGGACCTGTTCGAAGGTTGATGTTAAGTATTCGACGTATTTGTCTACGTCAACTTGGTCTTTTCTGGCGAATTCGAGCGGTTCTACTCCGTCGCTATCCTTGGTTCTTACATAGGCTATAATGTCTCCTGGGACGACTGTTATTCCTCGATTGATCAGCTTTCTAGCCGCTTTGACGTGCGGCGGAGTCGTTTTCACGTATTTGTCAACGCTCTTGGAGAGCATTACCTTAAATGACAAATCTTCGAGGTTGTATTCTCCGCGCTTCAAGGCATAGTACTTGGACTTGATTATCTCTTCTATCTTCTTCTTTGCCTCCTCGAATTCTTCCTCAGTCTTAACCTCTCTGAGTATCTTCAACATTTCCTCGAATGCGTCCTTGATGAACTTCGGGATGTGGCTCTTCTTTCCAGTCAGCCCCTTGACGTCTACAACGCCTTTATCGGTTACGCCTAGGTAGTTTTTCTTTCTCTGGGAGAAGACGATGTATCGATAGCGCTTGTCGAGTTCTAGGTCGAGTCTAAGCTCTTTTTTAGCCCATGTTACGAGTTCTTTGATTACTTTTTCGTCTGTTGTTTTCAGGAAGAGGCTGTCCGTGTCACCGTATAATACTTCTACTCCGAGTTCCTTCGCTTTCTGGACAGTTTTCTTGAATGCGTATCTCGCGATCGCCGCCGTGCTTTCCGCGACGGGTGGGCAGTATAGTGGGAACTCCTCGAAGCCGAATACTCCGTATGCGGCGTTTAGGAAGACTTTCAAAGCTTTCTGGACTACGCTATACCATCTCCTCTGAGCCTCTGGCAGGCTTGGATCCGAGCTCTTCGGCTTATATAGTCTGACTCTGATATCTCTGAGGCATCCTATAACCTCGCTCTGTATTCCGCGCCTCTTCTTGCATATCCAGTGAGTGGTTTCGGGGACGACGTTGTCTCTGCATTCTGGGTGAGGGCATCTAGCGGTTTCGTAGCTGAGGTTCCATTCTTTGAGAACTGATGGGTATAGTGATGAGAAGTCGAGGACTGTTACGTTGAAGTGAACTCCTGGAACGGGGTCTACGACTATCGCTCCTCGATACTTCTTTCCCTCGATCACCGCCTTCGTTGAGATCACTCCTTTCTCTTCGAGAAGCTCATCGTGTCGAGGTATTAGGCATCCACGCTTTCTATGTTCATAGTAGAGTAGGCTTTTGATCCATCCAGAGACACCGTGTCTGCAAACGTCTTCGATTGGCATTCTGCTGATTCTGGATAAAACTATGAGCAGTTTCAAGAGGATCTCGTTGTCCGCCGTGAGGAGTTCGTGGACTAGGAGGGCGTCTTGGAAGCAGTATCTCGCAAGCTCTTCTCCGGTTAGCTCGCTTATCGGCTTCTCAATTGAGATTTTCCCCTTTCCGAGGAGCGCTTGTGCTATGGCTTCTAGGGTGTGTTCTCGATACTTGTTGTCGTAGGCGTAGACTTGGATGCTCTTATTCATGAAGAACTTGTAAAGATCTATGTGGATTCCATGTCTAAGCGATGCGCCTTCTCTTCCGAGAGTGATCGGGATCTGCTCTTTCGATATCTTTAAGGCTTCGGCTCGATGTCTTAGATACGGCATATCGAAGTCATCACCATTAAAAGTTGCGACGACAGGATAGCTTGACATTACTTGGAAGACGTCCTTTAGCATTTTAACCTCATCATCGTAGACCTTCACTTTGAATTCATTGATTTCACCTGGCTCCTTAAATTTCGGCGTTCTCAATAAGTAAACTTCCCTTCTGCCGTCGCTTCCGACAAGCGCCACAGCGATGACCTTATCCTTGGCCTTGCTTGGCGACGGAACTCTCGTTGCAACTGGAGAGAGCACTTCAATATCTAGAGATAAATGCTTGAATTTGGGCTGTGCAGCTTCGAGCAGGCTAACCCATCCGTATAGAAGCTTCTTTTCTTCTTCTGAGAAATCGGCGAAAGCTTTCTCAATAATCTTTTTGACTTCTTCCTCGCTCGGTGCAGCCTCAACCAACTTCCCATTCAGCAGGTAATAAGGCATGGAGGGCGTCAGCCTCATGTCGTAGAGATAGCAGAGGTGATAGGGGATGTCCGCTTCCCATGCCTTAATTTTCTCTCTGATGGAATTGCTGCTTCCACCTACCGCAAGGGGATCGCTTGCGATTATCTTCGTTAGTTCTACTTCTCGATCTCTCAGCAAATCGTATTTCTTTTCTCGGGTGATTTTTACGACACCGGGGAGCTTGAGCTTCTCAACTTCCTCGGGAGGCTCTTTAACATAGCAGTAGGGCTTATGGCCGCTTTCGTCATAAATTATCTTAACTTCCTGAGTTTCGGAGTTTAGGAGCTTGAGGCAGGCTTTTCCAGCCTTACCATCATAGCTGCACCCAAGTAGGAAGTATACTTCGTGGTGAATGTGATCATCGAGGCTCGTCTGACCCATTTCCGAATAATTAACCTACATGGCGGTAATTTAGAGTTTTGGAGAGAAGAGAATTAAAAGTTGAAAACATTAGGAAAGGGGAAGATTTTGGGAAATGAGAGTTGAAGAAGCTGCTGAAGCCGTATTAATGGCGTTTCTGGCAGTTAAGAAGCATTTGAGAGAAGAGCTCTCCCTCAAGGCAGGACTCTACGAAGCCTCGAAAACCCATAAGCCTAGAATAAATGCCCTTAGGCTTGCCCGAAAAATCTTGCATATCTACGCTATAAGAGAAGCTACAGCTTCCCCCATCTTAGACGAGGTTCTACGCGGAGGCGAGCTGGGAGAAGATGCCAAAATTCTACTTGAACTATTGATTTCCGCGATAAGCTCGGGGATAGATCTCGGAGACCCCGAGAAATTGGCGATAGCCTTGAGGAACACGATGAAGAAGCTTTGGCCTAGAGATGTGGAGCCGTGGCTTGGAATCATCAGAAGTTTAATTGAGGGAGGGCTGGAGATTCCTCAGCTGGAAAGCTATCCTAAGTGGTTCGTAAAGATGCTTTATAGGATTCTTGGTAAAAGCGAAGCCAATAAGCTAATGGTGTTTCAAGATGAGAATAAGCCTGAAACCTATGTTACTTTTAACACGCTCCTCGCATCCGAGCAGGAAATTTTAGAAGAAGTTGAAAAAGCGGGGATAGAGCTGGTTCCCGACAAGAGACTTGAAGGAATCTATGTTTTGAAGAAGGCTGCCAATACTCGTAAATTCGTGCAACTGATAAGGAGAGGACTTATCCTAGTCCAAGATTTTTCAAGCTATTACGCAGTATTGGTAGCTGACCCTAAGCCTGAAATGAAGATTCTCGATGTCTGCGCTGCTCCAGGAACAAAAACCATACTCATGGGAATACGTATGCGGAATAGGGGAATAATAATATCAATAGATTCATCCACAGAGAGGCTTAAGACGCATCTCCGTAGAGTTAGGAGGGCTGGGTTGAGAATCGTTGAAGATCTAGCCGCCGACGCGACCACCACTCTTCCTCTAAACGTTAAAGCCGACCTAGTGCTCCTCGATCCACCATGCAGCTCAACAGGATTATTTTGGAGAGAGCCCGTGTATAGGTGGAGCGTTAAGCCTAGGCATATCAAAATGTTCGCAAAACTTCAGGCAAAAATGATTGAGAGCTCGGCTAAACACGTCAAGGAAGGAGGATTTCTAGTATACTCCACCTGCAGCATATCGCTCGAGGAGAATGAAATGCTTTTGGAAGATTTCCTTAAACGACATCCAGAATTCGAGCTTTCAGAAATTAATCCAAGGCTTGGATTAGATGGATTAAGAGGATTATCTGAGACTCGGAGACTCTATCCTCATAGAGATTTTTGTAATGGATTCTTCATCGCTAAGTTGAAGAGGAAGTGGTAGGGGAAGCGAGAAGAGCGTAGTATACCGCGTAAACCGCGTTAGCCGCCGCTTGACCACTATCGAAAAGCGGATTCACCTCAACTACATCAATCCCTCTCACACCAATTCGGGAGATAACTTTAGTTAATTCAAAGAAGTGCATGGGGGTTATCCCACCTGGCTCAGGGTTACTCACTCCTGGAGCGTAGCCTGGATCCAGAACATCTAGATCGAAGCTCAAGTATACTCCATCAACGTCTGAGACGAATCGCCTAACCTCTATCACTGTTTTCTCAAAATTCTGTAGAACGTCGCTGCTGGTAACCACCCTTACATCAAACTTTTCTGCGCATTCTGCTTCCTCACTTATGTAAGCTCTAGCTCCGATTACAATTACCTTCTCGATGTCTTTGTTTTCGAGAAGTCTTCTAAGCCATGTTGTGTGATTTACCCTCGTATCCATATATTCGTCTCTGAGATCTAGATGAGCGTCGAAGATCACTAAAGCCGTATCAGATTTCAGCTTAGAAGCAGATGCTAAGGTAAGCGTATGCTCCCCACCCAAAGCTATCGGAACTTTTCCCTCAGAAAATATTCTTTCAACAACTTCGCCGACCCTTCTCAACATCGCTTCGACACTATTCGTTAAAGGTAGATCACCGAGATCAGCTAATCGAATGTATTCTTCTCCAGGAAGCTCCAAATACTCTGACATGAGCCTAAGCTCGAAGGGAGCGAACCTAGATCCAGGTCTATAGCTCGCCGTCGCGTCGAAAGGCACGCCGAAAGCCACGTAATCCGCTTCTTTGAAAGCCCTCTCCGAACCTATGAAAGACGGACCCTTATAGAAATGGAATTTTATCCAATCTTCAGACATTTCGTGCAGCATGAGACTTGGCCTGATCATATTTTAAGGCTTTATCGG
>CAZDPL010000028.1:1602-4291 GCA_964507345.1 uncultured Nitrososphaeria archaeon | reverse complement strand
AGAATTCTAAATGATGATACCATTTTTATTTAGCCTGAAATCTTTGAAGAACGTGATTTTATGAGGGGGATAAGGCGCCAACTCTTCTTGATAATCATTTTAGGCTTAGTGGCGCGCCTTATTCCCTCCGCGTTTTTCGCTCATCCTTGGGATATGTATATTTGGATAAAGTCTGGAGAGCTTGGGCTTCATGAGCTTAATATTTACAAGTTCAACAATCCAGTAGATTACCCCTGGGGTTTCTACGCTTATCCTCCCGCGTGGCTGTATTGGCTGATAGCTGCTACCGTTATTGGAGACGCTGTTGGCGATCTCCATTTCAAGGTTTTCATGATTAAACTTCCAATAATCTTAGCAGATATCGCCATAGCCCTACTACTTTATCGCTTAGCCGAAAAATTGGGATTCGATGAGAAAAAGGCGCTCATAATTTCAGCTATATGGCTATTTAATCCGATAACCTATTTCATCTCAACCTTCTGGGGAATGTTCGATTCTATTGCCGTGTTATTCGAACTCTTAGCGATATACTACATCCTAGAGGAAAGATACGTTCGAGCCGGGTTAATGATGGGAGTCGGAGCCGCCGTGAAAATTCTTCCAGTGCTGATAATTCTCCCAGCTTTCATATATCTTTTAAAGAAGCGAGGGATAAAAGCGATTAGAGAAATCTCTCTGAAGATAATCGTACCTACGATTCTCATATTCCTGCTTATATCAACGCCATTTCTCTCAACACCTCTAGAGTATTTTAGAGCGCTTTTCCAGCATACTAAGAGCGTTGGCGGATTCACTTACTGGATCGCCCTCTCAGCGTTCGTAAACTTATCTAACTTCTGGTTCATCCCGCTAATTGCCTTCGGCATAATATCCGTGATAATAGCTAGAAGATTTACTCCTGATAAGTCTGGATTTGTGTGGGCATGCACGCTGGTGGTCGTATCATTCCTCGCAACATCTCCGAAAGTGAACATTCAATACACAAACTTTCTTATACCTTTAATCCTGCTCTCAAATGATTTTTGGAGAACAAAGAACGTTAAACGAAACTTCGGGCTCTTAATGATATCCGGGTTAATCTGGATAATCTGTTCATGGTTTATTCTCGCTAACTATGATTTGGGATACTTGGGGAGGGTGTATATCTCAGAAAGCTATGAGATCAGCCCCGCCCATGTATTAACAGCGATAATGGGGCTTTTCGGGGGAACGCGCTTTATCGCGCTTCTAATGGATTATCTGAATCTTCAGAAATATGATACAGCTTACATCAGCAAATGGAACATTGCCATGTATACAGCCGTGATTCTAGTAGGAATAGCAGCAATCCTGCCATCTCCGGCGGGAGTAATCCTACCTAACTGCCCTGTTAGAATCGCTATACCTGAAAGCGCTGATTCAGCCTTTATCCCAGGATCAGAGCAAAGTATTGATCAATTCTTGAAGCATTATAACGTAACTCACGTGGTTCTCGCATTTTCCCCAGATTTTGTTAACACCTATGAAGAATACGAACCTAGCCAGGACGTCACAGTGTACTTTAGGTTTAAGACTCAGCCTGAGAGATGGACGCAGAAAGATATCAAGTGGCTTATTGATGAACTACGCTCTAGAGGGATTAAAGTCCTGCTTGGAGTTTATCTCAAAGCCGAAGGAACAATATACAGATACTCGGTTCAAGGATTTTCAGTAGATTGGGTTGAAAAGCATCCAGAAGTAATTGGTTATCAGAGACTTCTGCTCTTCAACTCGACCTTAAAGCTTAATGGAGATGAAATTAGGTATAGCCGATTCTTTTCCGATAAAATCAAGAGAATTGTTGAGGATTTCGGATTTGATGGAGTATACTTGATGTCTTGGGATAGTTGGAAGCTGAAGCATGATAGGTTACATCATCTAGAACCGCTTCTCGAGGACTTACGAACGCTAGATAAGCCGATATTCATCGAGGGGCCAGAGGTGATGGATTATGACGCTATTTCAAAGCTTTTGAGAGAAGCGGATTACGTTGTGTTGAAGACCGCTCCTTTGATTAGGCGGCTATATTATGCGATTCGAGATAACTCTTCGATAACGAATTACGATCATGACTTGCTGAGGATTTTAGATAATGTCTCAGACGAGGATCGAGCTAGGCTTCTCTTCAGCGCGTACACCTTCAGCTTTGTTGATGGCTGGTTTAATCCAGCAATAGAACTTCAAATGGAAGTGAATAAGTATAGTGAGGTGGGATTCCACGGCGGATACGCCATCTATTACGCGGATAGATACTCGCCGTACAAGCTGTCGATTAAAAGCTGATGAAGTTTTAACTTAAATCACGTAAGGAGAGTGGATTATTTAATGGATGTGGAGGATAAATGGTTTAAGGCGAGCGAATTAGAAAAATCTGGACGGCTTCGAGAGGCCTTAAGACTCTATCTGGAGAAAGCTGAGATGGAAGAAGATCCAGCGATGGCGGCGATAAGTTTTCTCTCGGCCGCGAGATGCGCCATTAAGCTTGGAGAGATGGATAGAGCCTCGGAGCTGTTTAGGGCTGCTGGAAGAAAATATGAGGAAGTTGCTGAGAAAGTTGGAGAAAAATCGCCAAATCTCCTTGAATGGGCTTATAGCATGGCTTCAAGATGCTATCAACTAGCGGGAGATCGAGAATCGTCGGAAAATGTTTTGAGTAAGATTAGGAAGAGAT
>CAZDPL010000028.1:0-1502 GCA_964507345.1 uncultured Nitrososphaeria archaeon | reverse complement strand
CTTCCTGAACCGAGGTATAGGTTTCCGCACTTCGCGACGACGTATTTGCTACTATAAGTCGTTGGGCTATTTATCGGCGCCGCTTTCATCCATTCCCTCGCCAATTCCTCGTCAAGCTCAATCACATTTTTCTTGATCTTTCCATTGAGAAGTTGGCTTCCTTCAATCGATAAAATCGCGTCGCCTTTCATCAGCTTAACGACGTATAATCCGACTTGCTGGACTTTTCTCAATTTCTGAGCAAGCTCGAATGCCTCCTTGGTTACCGCTCTAATTCTTCCCTGGCCAGCTTTGAGAAGCACGAGGTCTTCAAAAGCGTCTTCCACTCCATACTGAATTCTCAGCCTCTCTAGTAGGTACTTCTTCTCGCTGGGGCTTAGAAGCTCCATGGGTTAACCCTCCTTAACTATCTTCGCGATATAGAATCCCTCCGCCCAGTTATCATAAGGCATAATCCTCATCGTTTTCCCCAAATCTTCCTGAAGCCTAACTCCCTTGAACTCGACGAACCCTTTTCTGAACTTCAATCCAGGTAGTTCTGCTTCTTCAATCCGGGCATCTTCGCGTTTTTCGAGAAGACTATTAACTACAAACTCGTTTTCCTCGATTGTCAACGTGCATGTAGAGTATACGAGGACTCCTCCGGGCTTAAGGCAGTCATATCCGGCGAGGATTAGCTGTTGTTGAAGCTTGCTTAATCTATCGACGAGCTTAAGCGACCAGGATTTAGCGATTCCCCAATCTTTGCTTATTATTCCAAGTGAGCTGCATGGAGCATCTATCAAGACCTTGTCAAAGAGATTTCTAGCGAATTTTGGATAACGCCTGCCATCAGCTAGGGTTATCACGCAATTGAGAACCCCAAATCTTTGGAGATTCGATGAGAGAGCTTTAATCCTGTCATAGCTTATATCATTCGCCACCACCACGCCTCTTCCTTCAAGAAGCTGAGCGATCTGCGTGCTCTTGCTGCCGGGCGCCGCGCATAGATCTAAAACGATCTCTCCGGGCTTGGGATCTAAGACCTCGACCGGGGCCATTGAAATCGGGCCTTGCATGTAGATTAAGCCTAACATGTGTTCTATCGTTTTGCCGAGGTCTTCGCCGTTTTCCGCCACGTATCCGTATCTCGCCCAGGGAATTTTCTTGATCTTAAAGCCTTTTTCCTTAAGCCTTTGCAGAACTTCCTCTTCGCTCAACTTTAAGGTGTTGACTCTAAAGCCTTCGGGAAGCGAGCGCTCATAGGCTTCTAGGAGGAGGTCTAGCTCTAGGTCTGGAAGGTTGTTGAGATACTGCTTCAGGTCATCGCTGAAGATTATCCTACTCATCGATTCCCGAGGCTGAGTGGGCATGCTTAGCTTGAATACCTTATTCTCTCTCACGCGGCTCGGTCTCCATGCTGGAATGATTTATAGCCGATTTAGGTATCGGTTTAATGATATGACGAATTACTGGGTCTTCGTAGTCAAGGATCACGTCCACATGGGGAGGACGATTCCAGC
>CAZDPL010000027.1:0-12878 GCA_964507345.1 uncultured Nitrososphaeria archaeon | reverse complement strand
GGAGAATACATGTACCTAGACTACTACACCTACTCCATGACCGGAAAGAAATTCTACGCAATATTCGCAATACCATCAAGCTATGAAAAAGAGTTCCTAAGGTTTCTGCAAGTCATTCAATCCATTGGTCTGATAAGCGATATGGATGTGCATAAACTTACGTATATGCGTCCTCTTCCTTTTATGACCGAGTTTTTCGATTTTTCAAGAGGAGTGTGGCTTCAAGACTGGATTAATAAATCTAGGAGTAGAGATGTTAAGGAAATCCCCGAATATCCAGATCCGCATCCTAAAATCGATAGAATAGATCTTATGCTCATAGCCGAACTTCAGGAATCTGTCATCCCGATCAAGTATAGCGCATTAGCCAAGAAACTTAAATTGACTCGTCAAACGATTAGCAAGCATTACAAGCATGTGAAGAAATTTATCAACTTCTTTACGATCTTCTGGGTTCCTCACATGGATCCACAACTTTTTGTCCTCCCGCTCATAATTAAGGTAGAGGCGAGAAAAGAATTCAGGGATATCCTACTTCGTGTACCGTTTACTCACGCTGAATTTAGGACTGATAAGGGAGAATATTTTGCAATGCTAATAATTCCGAACGTTGGTCTCTATACAACGCTAAAGTTCTTAACGAGTTCCTTAGAGATAATTGAAATGAACGTCCAGGATATGGAATATAGTGGAAAATTTACAATTCAGTATAATCTGTTTAAAGACGGCGCTTGGATCAACATCTTTGATAAAGCAGCAGAAAGGTTAATAGAAACAGTACATGCAAGTAATAAAAGGCATAAAAAATTAGTATAGAGTATTTTGTGTCAGGTATCTGCGATTTTAGAAGGGGAGCTTTGAAACTTTTTTCGCGGGAACTCCTGCCAAGGTAGCAGCTGCTACTAATGCTGCCTCAACCGCTATTAGGAGAAGCATTTCTTTAGAAATGCCTAGTCTTAGGGTGACGTCCTCAAGTGCCATGTTATAGTAATGGTTTAGGTTGTTAATTAACGTTTTTGCAGCAATTCCGAAAATGTTTGTATTTTTGTTAATTTTTGGGCGAAGCAGATATATATCATGACGTAAAGCTCGTCGAGATCATCGGCAGAGCTTAGAAGGATGTTTTCTCTTTTGATGGGGGTGGAGGATGCGGCTAAGGCTGGATTTAGTGCTGTTGGTGTTGTTAACGATTTTGCTAATCCTTTCCTTAGCTTACCTTTTTAGGCCGGGTGAATTTCGTTATGCCTTTTCCAGACCTGACTCGATTTATCCGAGACCTGTTCTTCGTCTATCCTTTCCATGTAAGGGTGAGGTTATGGTGGTCAGCGGTGATTATTCAGTTTCATGTCCTATTCCGAGATCGTTTATGCTTCGAGTTACCTTGATTAATAATAGTAGTGAGCCGAGTGTGAAGCAGGACTTCGCTGCGGGCTTCCTGCTTGTTTTCGAGGGGGCAAGGGTTGGTGGATTGAAGCTGGGCGGCTTCGACGGCGTGATAGGGGTGAATGAGAGCGGGCAGTTAATTGATCCGATAAACTCGACGATGCTCGAGTTCTTCACGGGGAGTCTTGGGCCATGGCAGTCCAAGACCGCTGAGATACTTTTGGTAAAAGAGGCTAATGCTGAATGCGTTAAGATAGCTTATCGTGGGTGGATCATGGATGAGGATGATGTAGTCAGAAATCCCGCCAGCGGAGATAAGGAACCTTATACTGCGCGATATCCTCCCGAAAATCCTCTAACGAATCCTCCAGATACGAGGTGGGCTGGAAAAGATTTCCTAAAATATGAAACCTATGAAATTGAAATCTGCCCTTAGGTGGAGGTCACTTCATTTGAGTTGACACGACTTCTTCGAGATGAGAATAACCATTCTTTAGGGTAATATGGTATACTTGATCTGCTGCTTGCTCGACTTCTGCGTCGTGGGTGACGATTATCGCTTGTGGGATAAGTCCTCGATCGCTTCTAAAATTCATGAGAAGCTTAATGAGTTC
The DNA here is from genome assembly GCA_964507345.1 of uncultured Nitrososphaeria archaeon. Classification (GTDB taxonomy): domain Archaea; phylum Thermoproteota; class Nitrososphaeria_A; order Caldarchaeales; family Wolframiiraptoraceae; genus Wolframiiraptor. The sequence continues at coordinate 10,881 of CAZDPL010000027.1, read as the reverse complement.
CCTCCTTCTCTCAGGGTCGAGGTGGGTCGTTGGCTCATCCATCAAAATACACTCCATTCTATCGCCAGTTAGTGCCGCCGCTATTCCGAGCCTGAGGCAGAGTGCTACTGCCGTCTTTTCCCCTCCGCTTAGAGAGTCCACGCTTTGCTCACCTAAAGGCCCGTAAACGTAAATATTGTAATCTTCGTCAAGCCTTAGATCGCTGTAGATCAAGGTGAAGGATTGGAGGAATCTGCGAGCATAATGCTCGATCACCTTCTTGGCGGTAGCTCTAGCATACTTCTGAACTCCATCTTTTCCAAAGCATTCTCGAATAATCTTCAATTTCCTTAAGTAATCTTCCATAATTCTCAGCTTTAGCTCGGCCCTTTCTGCTTCAGCTAAATCCTTTCTTAATCTTTCTTGATCGGATTTAAGCGACTCCGCTTTCTGAACTAGCTTGGCATGCTCCGATTTTAATGTGCTCAACTTTTCATGCAGGTTATTCATTTCTGCTACCAGTCTTTCATATTTTTCTCGATCATAGCCGAGGTTCTCGAGGTCTATTTCCAGTTCTCTCTTCTTCCGCTCCAGTTCTCCAATCTCTGAAGATATCCTATGAATTTGAGATAGAATTGCCTGCGATGATCCAAGCTTCTCGATTACCCCCGCTTCTCTTTCATATTCAAGTAGAAGCGATTCGAGGTTCGCCAACTCTTTACGTCTTTCCTCCAGCTCGGATTCATTCTCTTGAAGCTTTTCCTCAACTCCTTCGATTCGATTTAATTCCTCATTCAATCGGCTGACTTCCTCTCTTAGGGTTTTCATTCTTTCTACTGAAGTCTTGAAGTTTTCTAAATCGATTCTGGAGATCTCCTCTATTATCGATGATGCTTCGCGAATTCTCAGCTCGGCTTCCTCCTTCTCGTCTTCGAGGATCATTATCTCCTTGTCAAGGTTTTCAAGCTCCTCTCTCAGCTGCGCTAGTATCTCCTCCCTATGCTCGGGGGTTATCGGCCGCCTACATAGTGGGCAGACGTCGCCTCCGGATTCGAGTTCCTGAATATTTCTTAAACACGTCTTCTTCTTTCCTTGAAGTTCTCCGATTCTCTCAGCTATTTCTTCAGACTTTCTTCTGAGCTGCTGTTCGAGCTCCTTATACCTTATTAGCGTGAGCTTGAGTATTCTCGGAAAGTTTTCTTCATCAACCTTCTGTCCTGATCTTCGTTCGAGCTTTTTCACGTATTCGTCGATCATGGATCTGAGCAATTGAAGCTGTTCTGAAAGATTCTTTAGATTTCTCTTGAGCGCCTCGCTCTTCTCCAGCTCGGCTTTTAGCTGGGCGTTTTTCTCTTCAAGTGATTTAACTTCTGCTTGAAGCTCGCTTCGCTTCCTGCGAAGTTCCTCAAGTTTGGAAGCTTTCTCTTCAGCCTTCTGAACGATTTCCAGGCTTTGCTGCTTATTGCTTAGCTCATGCCTTTTTGCTGAAATCTCTTTCTCCAGTCCCAGCATTTGCTCTCTAAGCTTCTCATACTTTTCTCTCTTCTCCTCCTCGGATTTTATCTGGTTCTGAACATTCTCTAACTTTCTTTCGAGTTCTGAAATCTGTTCTTCGAGGCTTTTGCGCTTTTCTTGAGAGCTTGAAAGCTCAGCTTCGATTTTCCTTAACTCCTCTTCGATGGTTTTCTTCTTTCCTGCTTCTTGGGCTAGCGCTTCCAATCGATCTTCAAGCCTCTTTATCGGCGTTCTGAGGCTCTCCCAAATCTTCTCCAAGACTTCTATTCCGAGTAGCTTTGAGATTATCTCCTTTCTTTCGGCTGGCCGTGCATCCAGTAATCTAGCTATTTCTCCTTGTCTCACGTAGGCGGCGTTGAGGAAGACGTCTTTCGAGATTCTCAGAATTTTCTCAAGCTCTGGGACAGCAGTTCTCTCTCCCGCGTCGACGAAGATCACGGAGCCTGAGGTGAGGTCTCTCAAGGTCGCGAGCGCCCTCCTCCTCCGCTCGATCCTCCAAGTTATCTCGTATTTCCTTCCGCCCGAACTGAATATGAGCTGCACTTGAGCCGAGTTTGCTCGTCGATTTATCACGTTTTCATCTTTTCCTCTTCCATGCTCTTTGAAGAGAGCATATGATATTGCGTCGAGTATCGAGGTTTTTCCAGCGCCGTTCCTACCTACTATGACTGTGAGGCCTGGTGGAAACTCTATGACGGTTTCCTTGTGGGAGATGAAGTTTCTGAGCTTAACCGAGTGTATCCTCACCTCTTCTCAGCCTCCTCTATCTTCTTCAAAATCACTTTCTCAACTTCATCCGCTCCTCCAGCAATGAATGCATCGTAAATCTCGGCTGCCAGCTCTATCTCTTCTCTGCTAGCCCCCTTCGCGGCCATATACTCTTTTATCAAGGATTTCAGGTCTAGGCTCTTGGCTGTTTCAATCTCAGGCTCCTCAATTTCCTCTTCTAAGATTTCATGCCTATAATACAGTGCTTTTCCGAGAAGTTTTTCCTGAATTCTCCTAGAGATGGCGGCTCTATCCAAGGCTCTTCCCGCGACCCTTACGTGAACTACGGGCTTCTTCTCGAAGGCTTTCATCCATTCATCTAGTTCTTCAAGTGCTTTCTCTAGGTTTGCTGCCTCTGCCTCAACTATTTTCTGAGGTCTGATCGATTTCAGATTTACTTCATGTATGATCGGCTCGAAGCTTGAGAAGTCGACTAAGAGGAAGCCTTTACCATTTCTCATCCAGGATTCTATCTCAGCTGTTGAGAGGATTTCCATGGAGCCTGGATAGGCTGCGGCCACACCATTTTTTGACAAAATCTTTCTTTCATGTTCATGGCCCAATGCATAGTAATCGTATCCGATGGGAAGAAGTTCGATTCCTTTCTCAGGTCTGTGAGCTGGGATATGGGCTAAGAGAATCTTCTTTTCATGACTTCCCGCTATTTCGTAGGTGAGCTTCTTCAACTCGTTTAATGCGCTGCTCAGAGTTGAGGTAGGCGTTCGATCTAATCCAACTATGATAACGTTCTTCGTTTTAATTGTTTTCAGCCCTGCGTGGTTAGATATGCCTTCGAGGATCGCGGTCGGCGGTAGGTCGCTAAGTCTTCTAGGAAGTTCATGGTCGCCGAGCACATGAACTATCTCGACGCCTCGATCTCTGAGCTTCTTCAAAAGATCTCTAGCCTTTATCAAGGCTTTAATCGGAGGTTTCGGAGAATCGAAGAGATCTCCTGCTATCAAGAGGATCTCGGCGCGTTCTCTCGCTATTAGTTCGATCGCTTCCTCGAATGCTTGATAAATGTCCTCTTCTCTCTCCTCTAAGCCGTATTGAGCATAGCCTAGATGGACGTCTGCGATATGAGCTATCAGGGTCACGGTAACTCCCTCTGCCTCCTAAGCTTTATCTCGTATAATTTCTCAGCAAGGTGCTTAATGTACTCCGCGTTTTCCAACATTTTCAACTCTCGTTTAGGCAAAGCTTCAAACCCTCTATGCGCTCCGGCAATCGCCCCCGCCATGCATGAAATCGTGTCTATGTCTCCTCCAAGGCTTATCGCGAGCTTTATGGAGCCGAGTGGGTCCTGTTCTCGAAGATAACAGTAGATTGCTGTTGGAACCGAGTTGAATGCTTCGACGCTGTTTCCGAGAGCTTTTACGACACGTTTTCGAGAAGTCTCAGTCTCTAGTAGCTTCGGAATCTTCCTCAATTTCTCGGCGTAAATCTCGCTCTCCACCGCGTTGCTTAACAATTTCTCCACGAAATCCTGAGGGTCAACATTCTTTATGGAATCTAATTTCACTGCCTCCGCTACGCTCGCTGCTTGAATCAAAGCTCCCTCAATTGCCAAATTATGATTATGAGTAGGCTTGCAGGATTGGATAACTGCATGTTTTAATTCATTGAAATCGTCATAGAACATGAGACCTATCGGCGCAATCCTCATAGCGCCACCATTGCCGAAAGATCCTCCAGGATACAGCTTCTTATCAAGCTCCAATGGACCTTCTCCACGCTTAATCAGCTTAAAAATTCTAGGAGGACCTGGTCCATAGCCTCTCCAAGGCTCCTTCTCATATGCTTCGACGAATTTCCAAGCCAGCTTCGAGGAATCTATCTCTCCTTCATCTTCGATAAGCACCTCCGCTATCACCAGCATCATGGCGGTATCATCAGTGTATCTCAAAACGTCGGTAAATCCTCGGTAAAAGCTGGCACCCAAAGCGTCTCCAAGCGCCGCCGCTAACATGGATCCGGAGAACTTGCTTAAGAGATCGATTTCGTTCATTTCTTCCTTCTGAAGATATGTTTTCTGGAGGAGGGATTTATTTTACGCTATGCGCTTTGGGTCACGTTATATAATCTGCGTTATCGACGTCGAAGTCTTGAATAATTTCAACATCTCCATCAACTTCATACTCAAACTCTTCCTCGGTTTCAGGATGTATGTCTGCTAGGTCTCTGGAAGTGATCTTGTAAGCTATGTGATCTTCTCCAAGAGAATCTCTTATCACCTTGATAGATAGCATTCTAACCTCGTCTTCATCTACTATCCCTAGGCTGTGAAGGTATTCGTGAAGAAGAATTGAGAAGAGGTAGGAGTTTACCTCAAGCTTCGTCTTAGACGTTTTAAGAATGGCTTCGAGGGTTTTCCTATTCAGTAAGATGACATTTGAACCTATCCTATGTAGTGCTTTCACTTCTCTCGGAAGATCCATGAGGATCAATTCCAATCCGGCTCTCCTGATTCCGAGCACACTTTGAACGGCTTTCTTGACTACCTGAAAGACTTCGCCGAAGCTCTGCGCCTCTTGAAGCTTTTTCCTCAAATCTTCCTGCATGACTTCTCCCTCTCGATGAGCTTGCCAGCTCAGCGAGGATATCCTCTAGTTACATGTATTTTAGTGATAGCATATTTCTGCATTGGTGGAAATACTCGCGTATCTTCTGAGAGGTTTCAGTATTACTAGCAGTATCTTATCTTGGAGAATCTTCTGAGAAGTTTTCGAACCTCTTTCCTGACAGTTCTGGGATCTTCGCCTTCGATTCCCAGTTTAATGAGCTTCGCTATCTTGGCCATTTCGCGCTTACCCATGCCTCGTCTAGTTATCTCGGAAACTCCTAATCTCAGATCGGAATCTGTTATTATCCCGCATTCTTCGAGCCTATCTCTGAGCTTAACCTTATGATCCCTGTCCTGAATGTCGAGGATCGTTTGATGGGATTTCGTAAAACCGTGTTCCTTAGCTTTAACTGAAACTCCTAGTTGATCCAGATTCTTGGCCAGCTCCTGCGCGTTTTCCACAATTTTTCCAGCATATCTCTTACCGTATCTCAGCATCTCTTCAAAGCATACGGCGAGGGCTGCTATCTTGTTAAAATGCACGTTATCCGCTATCTTGTGAAATATGTTCGCGTAAAGCTTTCGATAGATTTCCTCATCATTCGTTAGGATGAGGCCGCCCTGTGGTCCTGGAAGGGTTTTATGAGTGGATGCGAATAATATATCCGCTCCCTCTCTCAATGGATCTTGGAATACTCCTCCAGCTATTAACCCCAGTACGTGGGAGCCATCGTATGCGAGAATACCTCCATATCCGTGAACTACTTCAGCAAGTTCTTTTACTGGATGGGGGAAGAGTATCAGGCTTCCGCCTAGAACGACGAGATCCGGCTTCTCAGCCTCTAGAACTTCGATTGATTTTTCGAGATCCGGCGTAAGGGTCTCCTCGTCTCCGGGTAGCGGTATTACTTTTGCATCAATAATTTCTGGAAGCTTGTTTGGAGCATTTCCGGGATAGCCTCCGAATTCGGCTGGTAGGGCTGCGAGCTTCTTGTCTTTCGCGAAGGTGATGTAGGTTAGGAGGGCGGCTATGTGGCCTGAGAGGGGCTCTAGGCAAACGTACTCGGCTTTGAAAAGCTCTTTAGCCTTCTCCTCCGCGTAGCTCCAAATCTCATCGATATACCTCGTTCCACCATAATATCTAGGCCTATAGGAGTATCTTCCGGCCAGGTCTGTTGCTAGAGCTTTAAGCACGTTCGGGCTGAGGAGGTTCTCGCTGGGAATCAGATTTAGAGTCTTGGAGCGATATCTTTGATGCGCTTTAATCAAGTCGAAGGCTTTGCTCATGGAGAATCTTGATCGCAAACGCGTATGCTTCTATATGAATTTTAACCTGCAGCTTTTGAGCGCGCTTACTTTTATGAACCTCCTAAATCCTTATCTTATTTGGTTAAAGGGAGCTCGGAGGAGTAAGCGTAAGAATGCCTTACAAGTTCACTTTCGATCTCAGAGGGCTTCCGAGAGCCTTTTTCCAAGAGTTGATTAAGTTGACCTACGACTCTGGCTTCCATCAGAAGATGGGCAGCATCGCTAAATATCTGATAAAGAAATTCAGGGTTCAGGAGATCACGGGCTTAAACTTGCTCGACGCCATAGCTCTCTTCGAGGATTTCCTCGAAATCCAAGCTCTCAACATATCCAACCGAGAGCAATTCATGAAAGCCTCAGGAAAGAAGGCTCTCTTCCTCCCGCATTGCGCTAGAAAATACATGGACAATAGATGTAAGGCCATTTTCGATCCGAGCATCCCAACCTATCGCTGCCAACACTGCTCTCCCGACTGCTTAATCCATCAAGCGACGAAGCTAGCTGAAGAGAGGGGATACGATGTATACGTTCTTCCAGGAGGATCCTGCATACCGAAGATACTGTCTTCAAATAATTACAGCGCGGTCGTGGGAGTTGCCTGCGGATTTGAGCTGAAACTGGGCTACGCAATCTTAAAGAAATTCAATATTCCAGGTCAAGCGATCCCACTTCTGAAGAATGGCTGTGCTGGAACATGGTTTGATTTAGAAGAGTTGAAGGCAATTCTTTGAAGCTTTTGAAGATATATTACCTGCTCTCAGCTTCTTAAAGACGGGTTATGTCAATTCCGATGCTTAGCGTCGAAGGTGTCTTAAAGAGATATGGGGATAAAGTTGCGGTCGAGAATGCGAGCTTACGGGTTTCGAGTGGAGAAATTTTAGCGCTTCTCGGGCCTAACGGTGCTGGAAAAACCACCCTGCTCAGAATGATTTCAGGAATAGTCAAACCAGATAAAGGCTTCATTAAAGTGGGCGGATTTGATCCCTTCGATCCGAGAGCCAGAGCTTTGATAGGATACTGCCCACAAGAACCAGTCGTCTACGATGATTTAACAGGATTGGAGAACCTTCTATTCTATGCCGGATTACATGGGCTGAGTGGAGCTGAGGCTAAGGGAAAATGTGTTAAGCTCCTGAAATTCATGGGTCTATCCGACTACGCCGATAAGCTTGTCAAAACGTATTCCGGTGGAATGAAGAAGAAACTAAGCTTCGCGATAGCTTTGATTGGAGATCCGCAGATCCTAATTTTAGATGAACCGACAACGGGGATGGATCCGCAGGCGAGAAGAGAAGTATGGGAGAAAATAGTGGAGATGAAGCAAGAAAAGAGGGCGATAATTCTAGCAACCCACTACATGGAGGAAGCTGAAGCTCTAGCAGATAGGGTGATAATAATGAATCAGGGCAAAATGATCGCTGAAGGAAGTCCAGAAGAATTAAAAATGCGATATGGTCCAAAAGCGGTAGTAACCGTGAAGCTCCTAGACTATAGCGATGAAGTGCTTGATGCTTTGAAGACCATGGCATCGGAAGGTAAGCTAATACACGAGAACGGAGAAGTGAAAATCCACGTCGAGAATCCAGATGAAGCAGCTCCAAGAATAGTTTCTGAGATTTTGAAGCGAGGGACTAAGCTTGAGCTACTAAGGATAACGAGACCTACGCTTGAAGACGTTTTCCTCAGATTAACTGGTAGGAGGCTGAGTGAATGAAATGGCCTGCAGTTAAAGCGTTCATGATTAAGAGCTTGAAGCTGACTTTCAGAAGCAAAGCCGATGTCTTCTGGATCTTCGCCTGGCCCGCCATCTGGCTTCTGATGAGCGCCTACATATTCATCCCACCAACGGCTGGTCAGCCAATAACATTAAGCGTGGGCGTCGTGAACTATGACACATCGCAGATCCCCGTGAACGGGAGCCTAATGATCAACATCCTAAATGAATCCGAATATCAGGGAGTCAAGCTTTTCGACGTCAAGCTCTATGGTAATGAAAGTCTGTTAATTGAGGATCTGAGAAAGGGTAAGCTCGATGGAGGAGTAGTAATACCTGACGGTTTTGGGGAGAAGCTTATCTATGGACAAGCTAGATTGAAGATCTATGTTGGAGCAAGGGATCCACAATCAGCTCAAATGACCGAGTACATTCTCAGAGGTTTCATAGAAAATCTCAACAAAGCATTCGCGATTAGAAAGGTTAATGAGACCTTGAGATACATGGAGATCTACGCATCGAAGTACCTGCCGAAGAATTTCTCGATCCCGATGAAGGGGAACTTAAGCTGGATCGACTTCATGAGGGAATGGATGCTGGGGTTAGCTTCTCCGATAAATGCTAGCTTTATCAGCGTAAAGCCAGAAGCCCTCGTTACCAGAGCTTCCATCCTAGGATGGTACACCTTCGGCGCTCTGGGAATGAGCATTCTTTATTCAGGTTTACTCATGGGAGCGTTAATGGCTGTCGAGGAGAAGGAGAAGGGAACCCTGAGAAGGATTCTAGCCTCCCCTTCAACTCCAACCGATATGCTCGTTGGAAAAACCTTGGCCGGATTGATAATTCTTGGAGTGATGTCGGCGTTCATGATTGTTCTCGGAGTTTATCCGTGTGGTGCCAAATAGCTTGGGATCCAATGAAGGCCGAACATTGGATCGCGGCTTTAATGATAATCTTAATCGCATTAATGATGATGGGCTTGGGAATGATTTTATCCCTCGTGGCGAAAAGCGTTAAAGCCGCCTCAAATCTCAGCGTCTCAATAGGCTTAATGCTCGCCTTCACGGCTGGGATCTGGTTCCCGAAATGGTGGCTTCCAAGCTGGATGCAGATCATCGGAGACCTATTCCCTGGAACATGGGCGATAGACGTAGCGAGATCACTACTAGTTTACGGAGCCGAGTTCTCAGAAGTAATGGTGGACGTTGTGAAAGTGATGGTGTCAACAGCGTTGATCTACGCGCTCGGAATCCTAGCGTATAAGAAAACTCTCAGAAGATACGCAGAAGCTTAGATCGCTTCAATTAGCCCGATTTCTGGTGAACATTTTTAATTATCCGCATTACCCTCTCATGTTATCATGGTCTTAGTGTCGCCGACGGTTTTGAAGAAAAAGATCAATGGTCACCCTCTCCTAGACAAAGCTCTAAAGCTTCTGGAGAGGAATAGCGAGGTTCAGGCATATCTCTCAATGGCTAACGTCATGGCTGTGCAAAGGCTCTTATACAATGACCACGGCCCAGTTCATTCGAGAATAGTTGCTGGAGCAGCCTTGGAAATACTTGACATTTTTCTAGATGAAGGCTTCGTCCCCTCGATCGTTAGAGATGGCGTCGGAGATGAGGAAGATTCAAGGCTCGTCGTGATGATGGGCGCATATCTCCATGACATTGGAAACGCGGTTCATAGAAGCTATCATCACATAATCGGAGCAGTGCTCGCATCTAGGTTTCTACCGCAAATCCTCCGCCAAGTTTATCAGGATGAGTCAAAGGCATATAAGCTCTCTTCAGAAATTCTTCACTGCATCCTAGCCCACGATGAGAAGGTCATGGCGTTGAGCTTAGAGGCGGGGATAGTGAAGGTGGCAGATGGAGTTGATATGGCTGAGGGGAGAGCTAGAATGCCCTACAGGCAGGGCAAGTATGATATCCATGCGCTATCAGCTCTCGCGATAAGACGAGTCGAGATCGTGAAGGGGAGGTCGAGCGCGAGGCCGATAAAAATCGTGGTCGACATGGATAATGAGGCGGGAGTATTCCAAATCGAGGAGGTTCTCGGAAGAAAGATAGCAACATCTTCCATAGCACATTTCATCGAGATAGAGGCGTTGAAAAGAGGAGAGCCGTTTAGAGTTATGCGATTCTAAGAGGGTTTACCTCGAGGCGAGGGCAATTCTCTCGAGCTCGTTCTTCTTTCGGATGGCGAGGCTTCGGGAATCGTTCTCGGCGGCGAAGATTATCTCATCGGCTAATGCTTCTTCAGGAGTCTTACGATTTCTAAAGCTCGCCTCTCTAGCTCCTTGAGCGAGATACCTCAAAGCGAGGTCAAGTCTCCTTTGAGGAGATATATCAACGGCCTTGAAGTAGACTATTCCGCCGTAGCTGAGCTTCGTGACATCCTCTCGTGGAGCAGCGTTCTCGATCGCCCTAACTAGAACTTGTATCGGATTCTGCTTAGTCCTAAGATGAATTATCTCGAGAGCGTTTCTAACGATCTTCAACGCCTTGCTCTTCTTGCCTCCATTCGGGCCAGGACGCATGAACATGTTCGCGAGCCGTTCAACGATATTGACCTCGGCCTTTCCAAACCGCTTATGCTCATGTCTTCCACCTGAATGCGGAGCTATCATGGGCTTCAAGCAGATGTATCGCTTTAGCCCTGGATCTTTAACCTCGACATCGCTAACACTCCACTTCCCGAAGATCTTGAACTTCTCCGCTAGCTCAGGAGCTACCTCGGCTTCGCTCATCTTCTTCGCCTAATCTTTACACGGCATCTTTTAAACCATTATCCCTTGGATGGTCGAGCGACGTTTAGGCCTCGGTTTCGGTTCATCAGCCGCCAGATCTCGGATTTGAGAAAGAAGCTTATATAAAGCGATGAGATCCAATATACGCTAGCTGTGGAGAAGAGGTGTTCTAGATGTCCAGCAAGCCCCACCTGAACCTCATAGTCGTAGGACACGTAGACCATGGAAAGTCAACGACGATGGGTCACTTCCTAGTGGACCTAGGCGTCGTAGACCCGAGGA
>CAZDPL010000026.1:0-13125 GCA_964507345.1 uncultured Nitrososphaeria archaeon | reverse complement strand
CTCGTTCATATTTCCTCTTCTTCCTATACGGCCTTCTCCTCCCACCCGTCTTCTTTCTTTTATGGAGGTCGCTGTGCCATTGAGTCATTTTCCCAAGCTCCTTTCACGAGGGAAACAGAGCACCTTATAAAATATCTCTCATCGCTCTTCCGAGGCCTCAGCCACCCTTTTTAAGACCTCATCCAGTCAAAGAATTCCTGGGTTGAGTTAAAGGTATTAACCATGCTGTCATCCGCTATGAAGTATACATAAGCTCCAGGAATCACTGGGTCAGCATAATCTAACCAGAGATTTACCGTTAGATCTAGGTTTGAAAATCGGTAGATAGCTGAGCTAAGCCTTGGAGGGTTTCTGGGATCGTAGTAAGACACCTTCGCAAAACCGTTGTCCAGCAGAAACTGCTTTACTTCAGGAGACAACGCCATAGGGCTCATCCACACCGCATATTTCGAACTACCCTTGAACATGTTCGTAACGAGAACAATCCGCGCATCCGTGACGTAATTCATGGCTGGATCTATTATAATGAATTTATCCCGAGCTTTGTAGAGAACTGCTGCGTGAGCCATCTCATTATTCGTTATCACTATCAGATATACAGCCTCATCTCGGCCTAATACCGATTTTAGCATAGCATAAGCGAGAACTGCCAAGTCTTCGCAATCTCCTCCACGTCTACTTAGAGTCTCATTCGGAGCGGAGGCGAAGTCATTTCTGGTGGCAAGCTTGCTGTCCACGATGTATTGGTGATAGTCGTCTCGGAGATACTGGGTGTTCTTCATTATCCACTCCATAATCTTTCTAGCCTTAAACTCCGGACTCATGTCTTTGCTCAGCCCGAGCTCTCGCTTAGTAATCATAATAACTTCGAATGACACAGACTGCTTTAACATCCTTGGGAAGAAATCTGGTGGAAGGAGTATTCTCTCTCTAACGAACTCAAGATTCTTGCTTATTTCCGAGTAGTTTGCTTCCAAATGCTCATATCCCGCTGTGACGTTCTCGTACGCGGCCATTAACCGCTCATAATCTTCTCGTAGAGAATCGTAATTCTCCTTCAGCGATCGGTAATCGTCTTCAAGGAGCTGATAACTCTTCCTTAAGGATTCGTACTCCTTCTTTAGAGAGGTGTAGTTAGCGGTTATGAGCTGATAGGATTCCCTTAATTTAGAGTGCTCCTCGCTAAGCGCAGCATAGCGTTGCTTGAGTAAGCTATAATTCTCGCTCAGCTCGATGTAGCTTAAATTTAATTCAAGATAGCGCGAATTTAGCTTCAGGTATTCTGCTCGCAGTCTGTTATAATGCGATTCTAAAACATGATATCTATCTTTAAGCGAATAGTAACCAAAACCCGTCACGATCAACAAGATCGCTAAGATTATCGAGATAGCTGATAAGACTCCCATAGCTGCGCGCATTCAATTAGCACCAAGGGATATTCGGTCTTAAGGATAAGAAAAGGTTTCGTATATGGTGATTAGGTCTTTATTCAGGCTTGAAAAGCTCATGTCTGGAGGGTGGCGGCCATGCTAGAAGACATAACACAATATCCTAGAGAAAAGTTTCTCAGGGTTGGAGCGCATAGCCACATTAAAGGCTTAGGACTCGAAGGATTGAGAGCGAAACCTGTTGCGGATGGGTTGGTCGGCCAGATTGAGGCAAGAGAAGCAGCAGGAGTTATCGTTAGAATGATTAAGGAAGGTAAGATGGCTGGAAGAGCAGTTCTCTTCGCAGGTCCGCCTGGAACAGGTAAAACGGCAATAGCTTGCGCAATAGCCAGGGAGCTTGGTAAAGATGTTCCTTTTGTAACTCTCAGCGGCTCTGAGATCTATTCATCTGAATTGAAGAAGACGGAGGTTCTAACGCAGGCAATGCGTAAAGCGATCGGAGTGAGACTTAGGGAGAGGAGGAGGGTCTATGAGGGAGAAGTTACCCAGCTTGACATAAAGACGAGAAGACATCCATATAACCCCTATCAAGAGATACCCGACCACGTGATAATAGGTCTCGCAACGAAAGATGATCGAAGAGTTTTCAGAGCTGGAGCGACGATAGCCTCCCACATTCTCGCCCAGGGAATAACTGTAGGAGATGTTATCACAATAGACGCCGAAACGGGGAGAGTTACGAAGCTTGGTAGATCTGAGGGAGCATCCGAAAAATACGATATAGCAGGACTCGACGAAAAGGTGGTGCCCAAGCCAAGCGGACCAGTTGAAAAAGAGAAGGAATTCGTATACGTTCTAACCCTCCACGACCTAGATCAAATTAGCGCGCAATCTAGGAGCGGAGGATTATTCAGCCTTCTCTTCGGAGCCCCGCCGACGAAGGAGATTGACAATGAGGTTAGGAGAGAAGTTGACGAGATGGTGAAGAAGAGAGTCGAGGAGGGAACCGCCGAGATAATTCCTGGAGTTCTATTCATTGATGAAGTTCACTTACTCGACATCGAGGCCTTCTCCTTCCTGAACGCGGCCATGGAGAGCGAACTAGCTCCGATAATGATGTTCGCGAGTAATAGGGGGATAACGAAGGTCAGGGGAACCGAGTTCACCTCGCCGCATGGAATACCTCTCGACATGCTCGACCGAATGCTCATCATAAGCACGAGACCATACACAAGAGAAGAGATTAGAAAAATCCTCGAAATTAGAGCGAAAGAGGAGAGAGTGGAAATCACGGAGGAAGCTTTAGAGAAGCTAACCGAGGTTGGAGAGCAATTTACCCTACGTTACGCCGTTCAGCTCCTCACGCCAAGCTACATAATCGCTAAAGAGTCAAAGAGGCAGAAGATAACTCCTGAAGACGTTGAGAAGGCGATTAAACTATTCGCAAACGTCAGAAGATCCGTTGAAGAACTCGAGAAGTGGAGAGAAAAATACCTATATTAAGCCTATGGAAATTCCGTCGCCGTATTTTCCCGAAAATTTCCTCAGTAAGACCGTAGGTTAAGAAAGCTAGAATTTTTAACTTAGGCCAAACCTTCAAGATGTTAAAGTAGGAGGATCATGGTTTATATCAAGAGGCTGACGATCCAGGGGTTCAAGTCATTCAGCTCTAAAAGATCCTCTATAGAGCTGGAGAAAGGCTTCGTGGTCGTTACGGGGCCCAACGGAGGCGGAAAATCAAATGTTCTAGACGCTATTAGGTTCGCCCTCGGAGAACTCAGCGCCCATAACCTGAGAGTAGGCAGGATGGCTGAACTCGTCCACGACGACCCCTCAACGAACTGGGCTAGGGTCTCACTCACCTTCGATAACTCCGATCGAGTCCTCCCAGTGGACTCAGATGAAGTAACGATCTCCAGGAAGATCTCAAAAAGCGGAGAGAGCGAATATTACGTGAACGGCAGGCAAGTCTCACGAAATGAGCTTCTCCTGATGCTCTCGATGGCGAACATCAAGTCCTCTGGATTCAACATAGTCCCCCAGGGATCAGTCGTCGAGATCGCCGAAATGAGCGGCGCAGACCTGAGAAAAATGCTGGAAGAAGTAGCAGGAATAAGCGATTACGAAAAGAAGAAAGCAGAAGCGGAGGAACAGCTCGCAATCGCTGAAAAGAACCTGGCAATAGCGAAGGCAAGCGCGAAAGAAGTGAAAGCAAGGGTAAAGCAGCTCGAAAAAGAGAGAAACCAAACGTTTAGGAGACGGCAAGTAGAAGACTTCCTAAATGCGATAAAACACCTGAAGCTCCAGAAAAACATAAACAGCCTAGAATCCGAACTCCAAGACTTAGACCAGCAGCTACTCGACCTAGAAAGAAAGCTCGAAGAATTAGAAAGCATGCGAGCCAATCTCCTAGAGAAGAAAAAGAAACTAAACGAAAAGATAGACTCGAAGAACGCAGAGATTAGAGGAATTGAAGAAGATCTTAGGAAGCTCCAATCCGAGAGAAACGCAATCGAATCTCAGCTGAACGACCTGAAGATAAACCTATCAGTATTGAAAGAGAGATCGGAGAGAAACCTGCAGGAGCAAGATTACCTCTCTGAAAGATTGAACACCATAAATGAACGCTTAAAGGAACTCGACCACGAGGAGGCCGAAATAAGAAAAAACATAGAAACGACGTCGATAGAGCTAAAAGACGCCAGCCAAAAAGCCGACGAGATCTTACGAGAATTAGAACAGGTTCAAGAAAGCTATCAATCCTTAAGGAAGGAGGTAGAAGAAAGGAGGAAGAAGTGGAATGAGGAGAGATTGGCGGCTGAAGCCGCTTTAACCAGAGCGAACGCTAGGAAACAAGAGCTACAGAAAAGAGTAAGGGAAATTTCGAGGGAAATTGAAAGACTGTCAGAACATGAGAAAGTTATCATGCTTGAGCTCGTAGACCTCGAAAGTAATCTCGCGAAAGCCGAGGCCGAAGAAAAAGCCCTTAAAGCCGAAATCCTAAAACTAGAACAGCTAAGAAACGAGACGTCAGAAAAGTTGTCAATCTTAGAAAATCTGGAAGGCAGACTTACGAGCATTTTGGAAAAGATAGCTGGTATGGGGGTTCTGGAGAAAGAGGATAGCAGATCAGAGATAATCGAGGCGATTCGTAAAGCGGGGATACCTGGAATTAGAGGCTTTCTTAGAGACGCTTTAATGTTGAGCGAAGATTCTCTGAGATTAATAGGCCCCGTAGTCGGAGACTGGCTCGAAGCACTCGTGGTCGATGACTGGATAACTGGAGAGAAGCTTGCAAAAATATTCAGCGAATTCGGCATGAATCTTAAAATCGTCCCCTTAGACGTCGCATCAGCCTATCGCCGCGAAATCAAGCTTAGAGGGTTAAGCTTTAAGGAAAAATGGGCTGAAATCGCATTAAGCTATCTCCTCAAAGACGTAGACTTCTCTGGCAGGAAAGAATCCATAGGCGAAAGAAAAATAATCGCAGAAGGCATTATCATTCACCCAGATCTCAGAATAGAAACGCTCTCACCAGATAAAACCGAACTCGCCAAGCTACTCACACAGGAATATCAGGATGCTGTGAAGATTCTCGGAAAATTAAGAGAGGAACTGAGGAAGCTCCGCGCAACCTTAAAAGCCGTAAACGCCGATCTCGATGAAAATGAGAAGAAGCTGATGGAGAAGAGCTTAGAGAAGAACAACCTCACCCAGAGAATCTGGAATCTAAAGAAGGAACTATCCCAAACCACGATCTCGGAAAACGAGAAAATCCTCAAACTCCAAGAACTCGTAAAAGAGACAAGTAGCCTAGATGAGGAGATTAAACGCGGCAGAGAATTATTGGAGAGATTTTCTGAAGCTTACTCCGATCCGAAAGAGCGTGAATTAAAAGAATTTGAAGAAAAATTGGCTGCCGAACAAAAGCGCTATAATGAGGCGAAACTCGAACTAGCGAAACTTGAACTCGAGCTTCGAAACCTTGAGAAAAGAATGGAGGAATTGGAGAGAGAAAGAAATAGGCTGCTTGCGGAGAAGGAGAGGCTCGAAAACCGCATACAAAACCTTGAAAAGGAGAGAGAAGATATGCTGAGGAAAATCGAAGATACTAGCGAAGAAATTGTGAAGCTTGAGGAAAAGCTTTCCAAAACGATGCAGGAGATCGAGGAGCTAACCCGTTTAAGAACTGAAACACGTGAAAGACTTGACGAGGATTCCAGGCTGATACGAGATTTAACTTCCGAGCTTGAGAACCTAGAAAATGAGATCCAGAAGCTTTCATCATCAAAATCATCCCTCCAAATTAGGAGAGCTCAACTCGAAGTTCAGCTCAACAATTTGAGAGAGAAGATGTCTGAGATTGGAAGTTCTTCGATAGAGCTTCCAGAAATTGGTGGAGAAATGTTTGAGAAGCTTGAGAAGGAGCTTGAAGATGAGTTAAAGGAGCTTGAGATGGTTAATCAGCTAGCCCCAACCCAATATGAGGAGATCGTTGGAAACTATAAGCTCCGATCTTCTAGGATAGCGGAACTCGAAGCGGAGCGACAAGAAATCCTAAAGTTCATAGAATGGGTTGAGGGAGAAAAGAAGAGAATCTTCATGGAGACATTTAACAAGGTCGCAGACGCATTCGAAGAATACTTCACAAAGCTGACTGGCGGGAGAGGATGGCTCAGGCTGGAGAACCCAGATAACCCATTCGACGGCGGGGTAGAAATGATCCTAGCGTTTCCAGGAAAGCAGCCCAGAAGCTCGAGAGCAGCCAGCGGAGGAGAAAAATCCGTTGCAGCAGTTGCCTTACTGCTCGCACTCCAAGGACTAACCCCCGCAGACTTCTACATCTTCGACGAAGTCGATGCACACATGGATCTTCAGTATACTAAGAAGCTCGCCGACTTACTTAAGGAGATGGCGAAGCGAACCCAGATAATCATAATAAGCTTGAAGGACGTCGTCGTCGAAAAAGCCGATCAAGTAATCGGAGTCTACAACTCAGGAGGAGTCTCGAGAATTGTCAAAGCCAAGCTTGAGGAGGTGATTCGAACTGGCTGAAAAAGTGATAACAATATGGAATGACCCCAGATGGAAGGTGCTCTTCGACGTTACAAAGCTCGATCGAGTAAAGCCCTGGCAAATAAAGCTCGTCGAGGTAATAAGAGCCTTAATGGAAGAATTGGAGCGACGAGAACTCATAGATCTAAATTCATGTGGAGTTGCCGCCTACTCCGCAGCAACAATTCACCGAATGAAGACCGAAAGGCTGCTGAAAGCAGACATTCCAACAAGCTCCGAAGGCAGTAAGCTCAGAGAGATAATGCCTATGCCACCCCCAGTCGAGCTCCCCTACATGCCCGAGTTCATGATCACGACAATGAACGAACTCATCCAAGCATTAAAAGCAGTTTTCCTAAAGACTGAGCAGAAGAAAGGCGAGGAAGAAGAAAAAGCCCTACTCGAAGTCTTCGACGTAAAGCTAGATGAATTCCTAGTAAAGATTGAGGAAAGGCTTGAAGAATTCTTGGAAGGTCTTCAGAGAATCTTCGGAGACAAGGAGATAATAGGTGTCGGCGACCTCTTTTCAGGCATTGATAGATTGGAAGCAGCCAGAAGATTCATACTCCTATTATTCGCGGCCGCTAAGGGAATCGTAGAGCTGATAGAAGACGAGGAGTGCAGGCTAATAGCGGTGAAATGGAATGGTGGAGCTAGAAGAACTGAAAGCTAGAATCGAAGCCATACTATACGCTGCCGGGAAACCGCTCCCACTTAAAACAATTATGAGAGCCTGCGGAACTAGATCGAGGAAGAACGTGTTAAAGGCTTTAGAGGAGCTTAAGAAGCAGTATGAAGAGAATTCTCGAGCTTTAGAACTCGTTGAGCTTCCAGATGAAAGATACTATCTTAAGCTGAGGAGAGAGTATATGGAGCTTGTGAAGAAGATTTTGAAAAAGCCTATTCTCAGCAGAGGAGTGATGCGGACGCTTTCATTCATAGCTTATCATCAACCGATTGAGCAAAGCAAGGTCGCTGAAGCTAGAGGAGGATCAGCCTATAAGCATGTGAAAATCCTCCTAGAAAAAGGATTGATCGAAGCCGAAAAATCGGGAAGAACCCTCATCTTAAAAACCAGCCCACTCTTCGCGGAGCTTTTCGGAGTCGAGAACGATCTCTCGGCGATAAAGAGAAAGCTCAGGGACTACATGAAGAAGATGGAGCAGAAACCTGGGAAAAGTTAGATCTTCTGTTTTAGATGCTTTCTTAGCATTAGTGTAGCCCAAATAGTCATCAGGCATATCGAAAACGTCTCGACGGCGGCGATCGAAGGCCATGGAACGATTGCCGCTAATATGAATCCGCCGATAGCAAGAACCGTAAAGAATGCTCCTAGCTTAACTTCGCGTTGAGCTAGGAAGCTTAACCCGAAAAAGAGAATAGAAACGCCAGCTAAGATAAAGAACTCAAGAGACACGAAAAGATGCGGATAAGTTTTCTCCGGGAAGACCGCTATTAAGATCAAGTGGATTGAAGCTAAGAGGAAGATGGAAGATGCAAGCGAGAATAATCGCCCCGGAGAAATGTAAAGCAGGAAAACGGCGTAAAGCGAGGCGAGGACTCCAGCAATAAAGAGACCCGAGTTAAAGATGAAGGCGTATTTCTGCCCTAAGGCTCCTAGATCGCTTAAAGCGTTCTTAGCGAAGGAGAACCAAGGATTAAGCATGATCGAGATGAAAATCGTAATCCAGCCAACCGCTAGAGCGAGAATTCCAAAGAATTTTAGAGACTCTAAAAGCCTGTGAACCTGTTTCGAACTCATACAATCACGTAAAGAATGCGGAAGAGGAGGATTTTAGAGTTCTTACTGGCGTCTTCTTGATACTCCAACCGCTGTACCAGTTCTTCCAGTGGTTCTCGTTCTCTGGCCGCGAACCTTCAGCCCCAGTGAATGTCTGATTCCCCTCCAAGACTTTATTCTCATCTCTCTCTGAATATCTTCTCTGATGGCGTAGACGAGATCGGAGCCGTAAAGTTGTAGATCTTTTCCAGTAACTGGGTCTTTCCGCCTATTTAGGAGCCATGCGGGTATTCCATGGCCGAGGGGGTCTTTCGCGACCTCTTCCAGCCTCTTTAATTCTTCATCGGTTAGGAAGCCCAGCCTCTTCTCCGTATCTATTCCAGCCACTCTCGCGATAGCGTATCCAAGCATTATCCCTATACCCTTCACGGCGGCGAGAGCATATGGAACCTTCAGAGATCCATCTAGATCTGTTCCAAGGAATCGGACTATCGGCCTGAACTCCTGCGATGACGTCTCCGTAGCCATCTTCCAAAAACCCGAGCTCTAGGACACTTATAAACATTAAAGCTTGAATGACGTTCGAGAAAAAGATTCTGGGGAAGCCTCGTTCCTTACAAATTTTTAATGAAGATTTATATGGGGGCTATAGGGTGTAGGGTTGAGAAAACATGATCACTGGTGTAGAATGGATCATTGTCGCCGTGGTTTTGATCGTTCTGCTTCTATGGGGTCCATCTCAGCTACCGAAGATTGCTAGAGCATTTGGAGAAGCCAAGAAAGAATTCCAGAAAGCAACTAAAGAAGCCGAGGAAGTGGCCAAGGAGGTTAAGGAAACAGTCCAACCAATTACCGAAACAGTTTCATCCGCCGCTTCAGAACTCCAGAAAGTAGATGACAAACTTCTAGAGATAGCGAAGACCCTAGGAATAAATACCGAAGGAAAGACCAGAGATCAGATCGCGGAAGAAATTCTAAAGCGAACAAAGAAGAGCTGAACCTGATACACCCTAGCTTAGAGGAAGTTAGCTTAGCAGATCTTAAAGAACAGTATTTTGAACTAAATCAAGCCATCTCTCCGTTTTTCTGAGAATCACGTTTATGAAAACCTGATATAAGAGATTTGGCGTAAGAATTCTTGGAGCGGTAGACTTAAAACATTGAAGTGGCGTTGGAGGCGAAGGAGTTGTCGAAGAACTCGGAAAAGCCGAGAAACATGAAAGAAATGACTATCCTAGAGCATTTAATGGAGCTTAGAGATAGGGTGAAAGTCTGTCTAATAACGATCGGCGTTCTCACCATGATAATGCTCATATTTCCCGCACAAATCTACTCACCATGGGAAATTCTTGGAGGACTTTACAAACCCCTCATCTCCGTGATTCTTAACAGCCTCAAGGAAGCCGTCAAGCCTGAAGTAATGAAACTCATAGGAGAGAAAATCACCGCACCGCTCGAAATCTACTTCATAGCCTCATTAATCTTCGGCCTCGTATTCAGCAGCCCCGTAGTTGGTTATGAGATATTCAAGTACATAGATCCAGCATTATATCCCCATGAACGAAGAATGATCTATCCATTTCTTGCAGCGTTTCTCGGATTATTCACAGTTGGCCTGCTTTTCGGACTATACATAATTACGCCATTCACGTTTAAGGCCATGTTGATTTTCTTCGAGCTCGTCGGCGCTGAACCTATAATCACCATAATGGACTTCTACATGACCATACTCATAGTCACCCTAGCGACTGGAATCGTCTTTACCACACCAACGATACTAGTTCTCCTAGTCAGAGTCGGATTACTGAGCACAAAGACCATTGAAAGGAATAGGAAATGGATTTACGGAGCAATGTACATCGTCGCAGCGATAATAACACCTGACGGAGGAATGTTTACAAACCTGATCCTACTAGCGGTGTTCGTGGGCTTACTCGAGGGAGGATTACTGGTCGCTAAGAGATATGAAAAACAGCGCGAAAAAGCTGAAGAAGAGCGTAGGGAAGAGAGAGTTTGTAGGTTCTGCGGAAGACCTGTAGGTGATGAGCCGTTCTGCCCGCACTGCGGTAGATCCCAGATCTAAATGCTTCAATTAATGTTTCTTAACCGCTCTTTAATGCTCTTCATCGTGCCGCTGACAGTTATTGTTCTAACTGCTATTCGATCACCATTTAGATGAGTAATGGCCGCGGCTGAGAGTATTAGATGCGGCACTTTCTCCAATGCACAGTGAAGAACGACGATGCCTTTATCGGGATAAGTTCTAACAAGTTTTAGGTGGGCTGAGGATAAGCCTAAGACCCCGAATAGTTCACGATACGAGGAAAGAATTAATTTGAATAGAAGGTCGGGAGATGTTTTTGGATTAGATGAAAACGCTACGTACCGCTTCTTCATTCGCTTAATCAAGTTTTATCACCCCGCGTGCAACATATTGCTTCGATAGCTTAAGCATGTTTTCCTCAAGTATCTGCTCAGGGATTTTTGAAACGGAGTCTAAAGCCTTTTCCTGATCATAGCCAAGGACTTGTAAAAGCGCTGCCAGCTCTCTTGGATTCCTCAAATCGTATTCGTCTTCTGCTCCTGAAGATATTATTAGATCGACTTTTCTCCCAAGAAACTTGATCACGTTTAGAGCGGTTTCTAAGAATGCCTGCCTATCTTCCAGAAAGAACTTGAACGGTAATTCAACCCTATTTTTTATTAGCGAGGCAACTCCCTTATCGATTCTGAAACGAGGTCTTGGAGGAATTATTAGGCTGTCAACTCGCGAGTCTCTGGCTGCCACTAGCGCTGTTTCGAGATTCTCGCAAATTACAGTGATTACCTCAAATCTCCCACGATTCCCTCTCAGAGTCTTTAGGAGGTCTCGCCTTCCCTCAGGCTTTACTATGAGCTTGCGGTATAGGCTTATGCCTAGCTCGTTTGCACGCAGTTTAAGTTCGTCAAATTTTTCAATAAGCTCCTCTTGAAGTTCGAGCACGGCGCCGCTGAATCCAAGCTTTTTTAAGACCTTTAGAAGCGAGAGAGCTTGATCAAGCGATTGACCCTTGATCCAGAAGTCTATGAATCGTCTCATCGACCCTGCTTCAATTCATCACCTTTGCTAGTAAGCTTTACTTCCATCCTCTTCCTGAATACATCCACATTCCCTCTAACGTTGACCACCAATCTGATAGGATCTTTGTCGGATGGCTGTACATGGCCTCTAAATGCAGATTGCTTATCTAGGCGGAGATATAGTTTGCCGCCATGTTTACCCTTCTTGGATCGCTCACTCCAAAGTTCTTCTCTTTCAATCGGCGAGAGCTTTGAGAGGATGTTGAGAAAAGCTTTTTCAGATGATTTCTGATCTTGAACGAATATCTTAATCAGGGTTATTGGATCACCGTAATGTCCTTCCAATACTTCGGTGCTCATCGACATTCTCCTCGCCGCGTCAGATCCGAGCACGTTCTCAACGGCTTTGATAACTTTCTTTATGTCTTCAGTTGCGTGGCATAGTACCTGTATGGAAAGGCTTTCCACCCTTGGCATGATCTAGGGCCTCCTACTGCTTCTTAGCTATCTTACCATACACCCTATATGGCTTATCCGTTTTGCTTCTCGTAAGCTGGAAGACTATTTGGACCACTCTCATTCCCGCCTTCAATTTAATTGGATGCGAGGTCATGTTAGAGATTTCGAGGATCTGGTGGTTATGCGACCCAGGATGAATGAAGCCGCTCGCCGAGTGTATCGCTAACCCCATTCTCGCATATCTGCTCCGTCCCTCAATCCAACCGCAGACATCTTCATCGACGTAGATTTTTTCATAGGTCATTCCGAGGATTATGCCATGTGGAGGTATGACTATCTCATCGGCAACCACTTCTTCAACTATATCTTCGAACCGCATCCTAGAAAGGTCTATGAGACCTATGTCCTCTTTAAATTTCCAAAACTTATTCGAAAGAGTTAAATCAACCGATCCCGGCCCTATTTGATCAGGCTTAATTTCCGGCTCGAATCGTATTTTCCCCAGTCTCATGAATTCGCGGATATCTCGATCGGTCAATATCATGGAGCGCTCTCGACGGTGAAAGCAGGAGCGAGACCTTAAAAATGTTATAGTTCGCGGGCATGAAGCAGAGGCCACCCATTCAGCGCGAATGGTTAAATATGCCTAGGGAAGCTGTGGATCGAAGATGGGACTTTACACGAAGCTCGAGGAGCTTTGGCGCGAGAAGCCTGAAGAGCTACGCACCTTAATGAAGCAGAGGCTGATTAAATGGAGAAGGCAGCCAGCAGTAGTCAGGGTTAGGAAACCACTTAGGCTCGATAGGGCGAGGAAGCTCGGCTATAAGGCTAAGCAGGGCTTCGTCGTCGTCAGGGTAAGAGTTAGGAGAGGTGGATTCCAGAAACCTAGACCCAGAGCTGGTAGGAGACCCAAGGCCCTCGGAGTCGTGAAGCACAAGGTCAACGTAACGATGATGGAGGAAGCAATCCATAGAGCTCAGAAAAAGTATCCAAACCTTTACCCGATCGGAGCTTACTGGGTCGCGGAAGACGGGCTATACAAGTGGTTTGAAGTGATAATGGTTGATCCATATCATCCAGCAATCCTCAATGATAAGGAGATCCAGCTGCCAGATCCATTATTAAGAAGGGTCAAGAAGAAGCTCGCTAAAAGAGAGAAAAAGAAGTAGGGTAAAGTTCTCTCCAAGTTTACTCTTCTATCTTAATCGCTCCTACGGGGCATCCTTCAGCGGCGCTCTTCACGTCATTCAGCATCTCGCTTGGAATCTCTCCGACAGTCGGATCTCCGCCAACTCTATACTGCTCAACGATCTGGCTCTTTCCATCATCCGCATTCTGCTCAAAGAAGTTCGGCACCAAAGCCCAGCAAGCGCCGCAGCCTATGCAAGAATCCCTATCAATCCTAGCCTTAGCCATATGACC
>CAZDPL010000025.1:0-13419 GCA_964507345.1 uncultured Nitrososphaeria archaeon | reverse complement strand
GGCTTAGGACCCTGTCCCGTAGGGGTTCGTGGGTTCAAATCCCACCCCCCGCATCAACGCTTTCGACTTTTCCGAATTTCCTCTAAGATTTCCATGACTTCTTCGTCGGTTAGATCGCGCCATTCCCTGTATGCGTCCGCAACCGCGTATATTGGTCCGCTTCTAATGTTTAGACATAGTGTCTCGTCTGCTTCCTTTGAAATAAGCTCAATGGCGTTTATCGAGGCTGTCGGAACCGCAACCATGATCTTCTTTGGATTTCTTTTCCTCAGAGATTTTATCGCTGCTAGCATGGTGTATCCTGTTGCGAGACCATCGTCCACGAGGATCGCGACCCTACCCCTCACATCTGGCATGGGTTTACCTCCTCTGAATTTCCTAACCCTCGCTTGAACGACTTCCATAGTCTTCTCAACTGCTTTCTCGATCATTTCGCTGGTCAATCCTAGGTATTCTACGAGCTCCTGATTCAAGATCGCCTCCCCATTCCATGTAATCGCTCCGAAGCCGGCTTCAGGATCCCATGGCACCTGGATCTTTCTAACGATGAGTAAATCCATTGGAATGTTGAGAATTTTTGAGATCTCATATGCGACTGGAATCCCTCCAGCTGGAATCGCGAATAAGATGGCGTCTTCGAGTTGAGCATGTTCTCGAATGAATTCCGCGAGCATTCTTCCAGCATGAGATCTATCTCGAAATACGTGGATCTTCTCTCTGAGCTTTGGATCCTCGATTACTCGTCCCATAGCTTTCGCTCAGAAGTTCGTAGCCGCCCTTGGCTTATAAAAGCGCTGATCAAGCATTATGCAGCGTATATCTCGAAACTTTGAATTGCTTGCAACCTTATCTACCAGCTATGCGTTTATTAAAGCGCGGTCATGGATAAGGAAAAGCTTCTGGAATTTATTAGAAAGCAGGCTGAAGTCGAGGAGGAGATTGTTGAATCACTTAACAAGTCTCTTGATCGTATAGATAATCCCGCGGTTAGAAATGTCTTGAAGGGAATCTCTTATGACTCGCTCAAGCATGCAGACATGTATCGCTCAATCGATAAGCTTCTCACCGAGCCGCTTCCACCCCTAAGCCATGAAAGCCTGCTAGAGCAGCGGGAGCTTGTGGAAAAGCACATCAAGTATGAAGAGAAGCTGATAGAGGAGATTGAGAGAGTTCTGCCCGAGATCGATGACGAGAAGGTGAAGCTCGTTCTAAAAGCGATCTTAGAAGATGAGAAGAGGCATCACGAACTTCTCGAAAAAGTTTTAGAAGTGATAATCCGCGCCGAGTCCATAGATCCTCAGGAATTGTGGAATTTGATCTGGAGAGATGTGCCATTCCACGGAACGCCTGGAGGATAACTGCAAAACATCACCAACTTTTTTCATGGCAAGCGCTAAAGCTTTCTCAAATGCGTGATGAGTAGGATTATGCCGACGATCATGAGGATTGCTGCGATGACTCCTTGGAAGAATATTACGAATCCATATGGCGTGAACGATGAGAAGAACGATCCTGCGAAGTATGGGCCAGCGAACGCTACGCCTATCAGGAATAAGACCAAG
Organism: uncultured Nitrososphaeria archaeon; assembly: GCA_964507345.1. Lineage (GTDB taxonomy): Archaea > Thermoproteota > Nitrososphaeria_A > Caldarchaeales > Wolframiiraptoraceae > Wolframiiraptor. The sequence goes on along the minus strand of CAZDPL010000025.1, from coordinate 11,857 downwards.
CCTATGATCAGCTGTTTATGCTGTGATAGATCGAATTCGGCTGCAAGCGGCTTCGTTTCACCTTCTTTCGGAATCAGGAATACCGCAGCTAGGTAGAGGATGATCATGGGTAGTGGTGCGACTATGAATAAGACAACCGCGAAGACTCTTAGAATATTTGCATCGACCTTCAAATAGTCTCCCAGCCCGCCCATCACTCCTGCGAGTACTCGGTCCCTAACGGATCGAACAAGCTTTTTCCGAGGCATGAGGCAACGGGGATAACAGAATATTCATGCATTTAAGCATTCAAGAGCGGCTAAGACAGTTATATAACTCCATGAGAAATGGTTTACGAGCAGATGGCTTCAAGTCGAAGAATCTCCTCGGCGGAGGTTCTCAGCTCTCTCGGATACGATTACGTCTCCTTCACGATTCCACCCGAGCTTCCAGACCTCTCCGAAATAAGATTCAAAGATCTTCTTCCAGAGTTTGCTCAATCCAGTTCACCAACTTGTAGAAAGATCGCCGAGATGAGGCTTTACTCTCATCAAGTCCGAGCCCTCGAAGCCTTGAGAAGAGGAGATAACTTGGTTTTAAAGTCTGGAACGGGGTCAGGAAAGACTGAGGCATGGTTTCTTAGAGCCGCTTTAGACGAGGTGAGAACCTTAGCGGTTTACCCAACTCTAGCTCTCGCAAATGATCAATTCAATAGGCTTCGAGAATACTGCTCAGCTCTCGGCTGGAAGGTGATGGCCCTCGATGCCTTGAAACGAGATGAACTCGTTAAACGCATCGGTTACCGAGAGCTTAGGAAGGAGATCTCCGAAGCGCATATAATGTTGACTAATCCCGCATTCCTTCTAAACGAGCTTAAGAAGATCGGAGCTGGAAAAACATCGCTCCTAAAACCTTTTCTAGAGAAAGCAGGCCTCCTCGTGATCGACGACTTCGACTTCTACGGCCCGCGATCGATCGCCCTCCTCTTCAGCATGGTCAAGCTCATAGTCAAGATCGTTAATCCCAAGCTTCAGCTAGCATTCATGACAGCTGCTCTAGAAAACCCCGAAGAAGTAGCGGAATACCTCACATCGATAAACGGTAGGCGAACATCCATCGTGGATGGAAAAGCATTTCATCCAAAGAACTCGGTCTACATAATTTTAGGCAAGAACTTGAAAGCGATCTGGGAGAAGCTTAGAGAGCAGCTTAAAGACTTCGAAGAGGTTGGCGAAGACGTTAAACGAGCTCTAAGCAGCTTCGAGGTCTTCAAGAAAAATTACTTCAAGGTCATGGAAGTTGCGAAGAGCCTCGGAGTAGATGTTCCAGAGGAATCCGTGGACGTCGCGGAGGTTCTCGAAAAATACGTGGAAGACGAAGGAGCGACAATAGTTTTCACAAGGAATATCGCGAGAGCCGAGGAGATAGCCAAGAGGCTGAAACTTAGGCTCGGAGGATTGGAGAAAGTCGCTCCGCATCACCATCTCCTGTCAAAGAGTCAGCGGGAGGAAATCGAAGAGAAGGTCAGGCGAGGAGAGATCAAGATACTTACATCCCCGCGAACCTTGAGCCAAGGGATAGACATCGGCTTGGTTAGAAGAATAGTTCACGTAGGTCTACCAGACTCGATTAGAGAGTTTAGGCAGCGTGAAGGGAGGAAGGGAAGGCGTCCAGAAATCGAGGAAACAGAAACCGTGATCTTCCCGCAGGGGATATGGGATCGAGAGCTTCTAACGAGAGGGGTTGAAGCTTTCAAGAAATGGATGACGCTTCCCCAAGAGAAGATCATCGTGAACAAGGATAACCTCTACGGAAGATTGTTCGAAGCCTTATTCAAGTATCTCTCGCCGATTCTAAGAAAAGAGCTTACGAGAGATGAGCTAAAGCTTCTCAGAGACTTAGGTCTGGAATCCGATGGAGAACTAACGAGAAGAGGCAAGATGACTTGGCTGAAGATGAATTTCTATGAATTCGCCCCAGCCTTCGGAATAAAGAGAATCAGATTAACGAAGTTCGGGGAAATGGAGCGATTGGAAGACATCTCACACGTCGACTTGGTTGAGAAGTTCCAGCCAGGATGCATAGACTACAGCAGCGATGGAATAGTCGTTGAACATAAGCTTGGAGGAAAATCCGCTAGAACCGTAACCGCGGTCTATATCGAAGACTTAAACGAGAGCGTCTTAAGAAGGCACGACTCTCTCGCATACGTCCTCGAAGAATATGAGAAGGCGAAGTGGAGGTGGGGCGAAACCCCAAATCTTAGAAGAGACTATCTCACGGGAAAGATCCACACGGATGTAAAATGCGTTGTCCACGCTCCAAGCAGCGGATTCGGACTCTACACTAAGATCCCGAACAGGGTCTTATGGAGAATTTTATCCGATAAAAGAATGGTTAAAGTTATCGGGGAAAGAACTCTGCCGATTAGAGAAAGCAGGGTGATCGAAGTTCCAACCCCAACCTATGGAATGTACTCGGACTACACGTATGGCATAAGCTTTGAAGTCGACCCAGAGGAGGATGTGGAGCTTCTTAGGCTTGGCCTCGCCTTCCTGATGATCGCGCTTAGGAGGATTCTCGGAATAGCCTTCGACACGATCAAATATGATATCATGGTGATGGGAGAGAGAAAGGTAATTGGAATTCATGAAACCGAAAGCGCTGGAATCCTCTACAAGATAGACTGGATGAAGTTCTCAGAGGAAGTTTCAAAATATCAGCCAGATGAACTCGATGAAATATTCCTAGAGGAAGTTGATGAGCTCGCCTACTCCAGCTTCGTTTCACTAAAGCTCGACTGGAGCATAGTCAAGAAGCAGGCGCTCAAAATCCTGAACTACCTGATCCTGAAGGATAGAATTCTCCTAAGGCTTGGAGAGGCTCAGCTGAGCATACCGAAGCCCTCCAAGTCTCTTAAGCTAGCCTCGATCGCCGCCGTAGACCTGACCCTAAGAGAAGACCTAAAGAGCGGGCTCTATGGAGTGGCAATCTACGACGGAGAAGATATCCGAGTATCGATAGGGGTAAAAGAGCTTGGGCAACCCGAAGAAACCCCATCAAACCTGATCTCCGACATAGCATCCCTCATCGACGAAGGCTTCAAGATACTCGTCTACGATTCCTCCACCCTCGACTCAGCGCTGGACTCCGCTGGTCTGAAAGCGATCAAAGCAACTCTGAGCGGGCTAAAATCCATGAATAAGTTGATCGAGGTGAGGGAAAGAATTGCGAAGGCTTTCGGCGAGCCCGTAGCCCTCGACTTCCTGGAAGATGCGCTTAAACTCGAGAGAAGGGTGAGCTTAAAGGACTTGATCTACTACGCGGAGGAGGAGAAGCGGAGGATTCCACACATGGCCTTTATCCGAAGCTTGCCGAAGAGGCTTTCTCAAAGAATCAGAGATTTCCTCGAGGCCGAGGTGAAGAACCTCTACACGATATATCTGGTCTCGGAGGAGATTCTCAAGAAAGCTGCTGTTCAGGAATCTTAAGACGCTATGCCAAGCCTTCTCTGAAGAGCCTTCTTCTCGGCTTCGATAAGTAGCTCGATAAGCTTCATGCTCTCATGCGGCTCTTCCTTGAGAACCTTCGTGACATCCTTGAGATTGAGTCCCCTCGCTGAGAGTGCGATTGCGGCTGCTCTACCATACTTCGAGATTAGGACAGCGTTCCTCTTCAATTCGGCAATTATCCTCCGCTCCTTCTTGTTTATCGGCTTACCCTTCCTCGCGATTAATCCTAAAACCTCTTCCTGCGACCTCTTCGTTATTCCAATCATATTTGATCCGCAGACCGGGCACTTAGGCTTCTCTGGAAGATCTTTGACTAGGATCTGTTCATAGTAGTCGTAGCAGTCGACGCAGACGGCGAGCCAAGCCTCATTCAGCAATCTTCCCCTAACGGCCATCAGGACGACGCGCTTCATCCCCTCGGCGCTCGAAACCTCGCTCTCGGTCTCGAATCTGCTTAAAGTTAGCTTCGCGATCGGGGAAGGCTCTCCCGATGGAGATCTCCATACATGGAGCTTAAGTTCTCCGCGAACAATCTTCTCGAGAATCATTTTAGCCTTCTCGGCGTCGAAGTCATGGAACATCGTATAGTTCATGGTTTCCTCGTAGACTGGCGTATCCCTCAAGGCTTCCGCGAGCTGATTCAAGTTTATCTCCGAGAGGCTTGCCTCATATCTTATCACACCCATCTTCCTCGCGACATGGACGAGCCTACGCTTAAACAAGGTCGAAGACTCAACAGCCTTTCTCAATTTTTCGTCAAAGTCTTCCAAAACCTCTCTAATTGCCGAAATTATTGTTCCAGCCGAGATTTGAGGAGATCTAAACGCGATCCTATACGGATCTTGCTGACCCTTAACTGGCGATCCGATTTTCTCCGATAAATGGTAGCTTATCAGCTTCTGGATCGTTCGATTAACCTTCAATCCTCCATGAACGTGGAGGACGACGTGCTTACCCGTCTCCTCCACAAGGATGTCGACGTCGGTTGGAATAGGAATCTGCTTCTTAACGTGTTCTTCAACTTCTCTAAATGCTCTCAAAATATCTCTAGGATCAGCGTCGTATCTCTTCGCGATCTCTTCGGAAATCTTCTCTCTAGACTCACCTCTCAGCCTCCTATCCCGATACTCTCTCCTAAGGGCTCCAACCTCCATCGCGACCTCGTATGGAACGGGGATTTCCTCTCCAACCCAGCTTGGAACAGCTCCCTCATAGTCAGCGAGCGGCGCGACGTAGATCCTGTCCCCGCTTAAGTGATGTATCTCCCAAGCCTTTCCCATGAGAATGAATCTTGTTCCAGGTTCGCCATACTCAGCTACGAATTCTTCGTCAAGTATCCCGACGGGCTCATTATTCACCTCATCTATGACCACGTATTGTCTTTCCTCGGGGATCATCGAGAGATTGTTGAAGTAGTATTCGTAGAGGTCTCTGCTGTTCCGAGGCTTCACGATGACGTTGTCTCTTAGATAAGCTATTCCGAGGCTCGCCATATGCTCGACGACCTTCTTCAATTCATCCTCCGTCAAGTCCTTGAAGTTATATGTCCGCCTGAAGATCTTCAAAGCCTCTTCTAAATCGATTCTCCCGTATTCGATTAGCAGTCCAGCGATTTGATGCATTACGACGTCGTAGCATTTCATCGGTATCTCGGGTTCTTCGAGGAGTTCCTGCCTCGCCCTTCTAGCGATCACTATAGATTCGAGAACGTCATCCGAGTCTATCGCTATTATCACGCCTTTAGCCGTTCTACCTATCCCGTGACCACTCCTCCCAACCCTCTGAATAAGCCTGGTAACCTCTCTCGGAGAATTGTATTGGATGCAGAGGTCTATTCTGCCTACATCGATTCCGAGTTCAAGCGAGGATGTGCAGACTATTCCAGCAAGCTTACCCTTCTTCAAAGCCTCTTCAGTAGATACCCTCGTCGTCTTCGAAAGTGATCCATGATGAATTCCTATCTGCATCTGCTCATCCCAAACCCTGAACCTATTCGTCAAGATCTCTGCGAGAGGCCTAGTGTTCGTGAAGATCAAAGTCGATCTATGCTGATCCACCAATGATCGAATGATCCTAAGCCTTGCAGCGACCTCGGGATGAACTCCAATATTCTCTGCGAGCACTCTATCCTCCTCGGTGGGCTCGGGGTAAACAACCTTAAACTCCATAGTCTTCGCGACAGGGACCTTAACTATCTCGCATTCTCCATCTTCTCCAACCAAGAACCTAGCGATCTTCTCAGGTTCACCTATCGTCGCGGATAACCCGATCCTCTGGAAATCTCTTCCAGTTATTCTTCGAAGCCTTTCGAGGCCGACCGCGAGCTGAGCTCCCCGCTTATCCGTCGCGAGCTCGTGAACTTCGTCAACTATAACCCATCTAACGGATCTGAGATGATTTCGTAAAATTTTACCAGTTAAAATTACCTGCAGGGTCTCGGGGGTCGTGATCAGGAGATCGGGAGGCTCGAGAGTCTGCATCCTTCTCTCCCTTTGAGCTGTATCGCCGTGTCTGACCGCGCTCTTGAAATCCAGTCTCTGAGACCACCAATCGATCCTTTCTAGAAGATCTCTGTTTAAGGCTCTGAGCGGAGTAATGTATAGGATTTTGATCCCAGGAGTTCTCTCCTCGACGATCATTTTGCTTAAGATGGGGAGGAGCGCTGCCTCGGTCTTCCCAGTTCCCGTCGGAGCCATGAGGAGTAGATTCCTTCCAGCGAGGATCTTCGGTATGGCCTCTCTCTGAGGCTCGGTTAGATGCTTAAATCTCTCCTTGAACGCCTCAGCGACCGGCTTGGCAAGCATTCCTAAAACGGTTTCCTCGTCGAGGATGCTCATGGCCTTAGACCCTTAACCCGGGGAAGATTCTACCGCCGAGAACTTAAGGATCTCTCTTCAAATATCTCTCCCTTATCTTCTGGAATATTCTCCCCGAATCTTTCATAGAGTTCTCTTCTCCTGGCTTCGAGGAGATTTTCCCTCAGCCCCATATACGCGGCGGCGTTGCATATCCTTACTCCATAATCTTCTCCGAGAGCGAATAGAGATTTGACATGCTCTCTCCACTCCAAGTCTCTCAACAGATGGTGATCTATAACTAGGTCTTTGAGGAATCCCTTCGCAATGATCTTCTTTAAGTTCTTTAAAGACTTCTCCAAATCGTTTTCCGAGAATTTTGTTCCAAGCATGTAGGTCATGGGGCCATCGCAGATAAGCACGTCGGGTCTATTTTTCAAAACGAATTTAATTTGATCTTCTGAGACGAATCCCTCGACATCCGATGAGTGGATGACCTTCTCTCCAGCTTCTCCGACCATGACCTCGAGAACGTATCCAAGCCTAGAATCATTTCCATGTTCAACTGGGTGAGAAAATTTTATTCTGCAGCCTCGAATCCTTATCTCCCTAGAATCCGCGACCTCGGGTCTAGCATCAACTTTCCTCAACTTCTCTAAAAACAGTCTTGCCCTCATCTTCTGACTGAAGTTTATCATATTCTCTGGATCTTTTATCAGAAGCCTTTTTCCTCTAAGCCATTCCAATTCCTCGCGTGGTCTTGGGAAGTGGTCGTAATGGTAGTGAGTGATGATTACTAAATCCGACTCCTTCGCCTCTTCTTCGATCATCCGCTTATGAACTCTAAGATGCTCTTGCTCTATTGGATGAGGCTTTAATCCATATCTCCTAGGTCCGAGGGCGGCTCCTGGATCAATTATTATCCTCGCATTTCTCGTCTCTATCAGTGTGCACATGCTTCTGATACCCATACTGTCGAAGCTGAGAAGTTTGACCTCGATCATTCTTCCTTAACTTTGCCGCCGCATAACGGGCAGTAGATCGAATCCCTTGGAATCTGCTGACCACAGTGAGGACAAGTCATCAGTTCAACCTCTTTTCTCTTCTCTTCAGCCATGACTTCCTCCTCCTCTACCTCAGCTTCCTCACCCTTCTCAACTTTTAACTCTTCCCCGGCAGCTAAAGACTTCTCAAGCATAAAGGAGGATGCGGCTGAAAGAAGAATCGCGGCTAAAACGCTTAAAGGATAAGCAATTGAGTAGTATACGTCTGAGTAGCTGAGCGGAATAATTTCCTGATAAACTGAAAGAATATGGTTGGTAAGGTAAGCTGTAAGCCCCCCAGTCGCTGGTGCGATCGTTGCGCCGACTTTTCTGATGTTTAGCAAACTTGGTATGATCGCCGCTAAAATGGCTGGAGCGAATAGAAAGAAGAATAGATCAGCAGGGTTACCTACTGATAGGTCTAGGAACTGAGATCCTAAAAGCGGAAAGAGGAACAGTATATACGATGCTGCGCCCGCAATAGCCAGCCTACTATTCAACCCTCGATTCTCCAGACCGCATCTTTATTTTAATTCTTTTCCGCTGATCGCGAACGACAAGCATTCAAAAATTCCCTCAGTCAATATGATGCGAATACCTGGTGCTAATCGAAGGTTTGGCCAAAAATAAGCATTCATGCTTTCAAAGAGGTTTCACAATGTTTTTTACGCTGAGTTAAGCTGATTCTCCTGGATGCTTGAGGCTTTCATAGCGCTGGTAGCGACTTTTCTACTCGCGCCTTTAATGATTAGGCTCGGGAAAATTCTAAGGATTCAGGGAGTTGATGTTCATAAGCCTTGGAGGCCGCTGATACCGAAGACTGGTGGGCTTGCCATCGCTATCGGCGTCACTCTCGGAGTGCTCACTATGGTTTATGTTCATGGAGACATGGTAGGGTTGCCTATTCTATTCTCGTGCTTAATTGCGTCGGCCATAGGCTTGATAGAAGATGTTAAGGGCGAGATAAATCCAAGGCTGAAACCCTTCCTCCTAGTCTTCGCTTCGCTCCCAATTCTCGTATCTGGAGCGTTTACGCCTAGACCTGTAATCCCGTTCCTGGGGAAGACTAGGCTTTACAAGGTTTATCCTGTTATGGTGATGGCTGCGTATCCGATAGTATGTAATGCTGTTAACAGCGTTGACGTGCTAAACGGATCCATGATTCTCACATCTTTCCCATTCTTCGCAATGAGCTTGATAATATTTTACCTAAGGGGGGATTACGTGGCGTTCACCCTTACATCAATCTTCTTAGTAGCACTTCTAGCTCTCTACCCATATAACAGATATCCTGCGAGAGTTTTCGTCGGGAATTCTGGAAGCCTACTCGTGGGAGCTGCCATGACTTCGATAGCGATAGTTGGGAGGATAGAGATCGCTGCGATAATCGCGCTGCTGCCGCAGATAATGAACGAGATGCACGTGATCTTCTCGCTCGGGGGGATAAAATCTGCTAAATACGTCGAGAAGAGGCCGATAAACGTTGAAAACGGATTCCTGACGGCCTCGAAGGATAAGAATGCGCCGATAACGCTCCTCAGAATGCTATGTGCGGAGGCTAAGGTGGATGAGAAGAGCGCGGTCTATGCTATGGCCTTGATATCGATCTTCACGGCGGCGCTCGGCCTCATAACAGATCTAGCCTTCATTGAGGGGGTTATGTGAGATGGGGTTGGCAAGAAATCTCGTCAGCGTAATGGTCTTGATGTTGATAGTTTGGGGGACGTTTCTTCTGGTCAGCTACGTGGTCTCGATCACAATATTCTATACTTTAGAATATCCCAGCGACACTTTTCTCAGCATTCTACGAGTCTTGATAGGGTTGGCGACGGCGGGCGCCTGGGTGATCGGATGGTATGCTTTGACTAGGTTTTGGCTCTACAAGCTCCTTCTAGAATGAGAAGAAACATAAGGACCATCTACGTGTAAAACTCGACCAAGATTGAGCGATCCGAAGATAGGCATAGTCGGAGTAGGGTTCTGGGGAAGAAACCACCTAAGAGTTCTGAAGGAGCTGGGAATAAAAGTCGAAGCAATCTGCGACATAAATGCTGAAAGAGCCTCAAGGCTCGCTAAAGAATTCGCCGTGAAAAACTACTACACAAACCTAGATGAAATGCTTAAGAAAGAAGACTTAACAGCCTTAACGATATGTACACCCTCCGTAACTCACGCGGAGTGCGCTGTTAAAGCTCTCGAAGCGGGATTAGATGTATTTGTTGAGAAGCCCTTCGCATCAACGGTTGAAGAATGCTTCCAGATAATAGACGCCATGAAGTCTAGCGGAAAAATAGTCATGACGGGCTTCATCGAGAGATTTAATCCCGCCGTTAGGAAGGCGATCGAGCTATTGGAGGCAGGCGAAATCGGGGACGTAATAATGTCTCATGGAAGGAGGATAGGCTGGTGGCCTGAGAGAATAGGAGACGTCGGCGTCGTTAAAGACACGGCGATACACGACATAGACCTCGTCAGATTCATCTTCAAACAAGATCCAACCCAAGTCTACGCCCGAGGCGGAAGACAAAAACACAAACTCGACGATCATGTCCAAGCGATTCTAACTCTAGAAGATGAATCAAAGGTAGCTTTCATCGAGGCGAATTGGCTGACCCCTCGAAAGAAGAGAGAGATGCATATAACCGGGAGCAATGGAGTTCTTTCAATTAGATTCCTAACTCAGGAAGTCTCTCTCGAGAAAGCGGATATAGTTCTCGAGCCGATAATAAGGCAGGGCGAACCCTTGAAAATCGAGCTTCAACACTTCGTAGAATGCATAACTGAGAGAAGGAAGCCGTTAGTGGATGCATTCGATGGATTAAAAGCGGTCGCGGTCGCCGAAGCAATCCTCGAATCAATGGAGCGGAACAAGATCGTTGAAATCGATTTAAAGAGCCTCCTATAAGCTTAGTGGGAAACATGAAATCGGAAATCCGAACAATCTATTGGAAAAACGGAACCGTCGTAATGATAGACCAAAGACTTCTTCCACATAAGCTCAGATACCTGAGGCTGAAAACCGTTAAACAAGTCGCGAAAGCGATCAAAGACATGGCTATCAGAGGTGCTCCAGCGATAGGCGTCGCGGCCGCGATGGGCCTCGCCCTAACAGCCTATCACACACGAACCAAGAATAGGGAAAAGCTGATGGAGAAGCTTAGGCAAAGCTACGAGATTCTAAGATCTACTAGACCGACCGCCGTAAACCTCTTCTGGGCTCTCGATAGAGTTATGAAGGTAGCCGAATCCGCGGCGGATGCTGAGGAATTGAGAAGAAGGATTGTCGAGGAAGCATTGAGAATAGCTGAGGAAGACGTGGAGATCAATAGGAGGATAGGTGAAAACGGTGCAAAGCTGATAGAGGATGGCGATAAAATCCTAACTCACTGCAATGCGGGAGCTCTCGCCACAGCTGGCTATGGAACAGCGCTCGGAGTAATTCGCTCAGCATTCGCTCAAGGAAAAAAGATAATGGTTTACGCATGTGAGACTCGGCCGAAGCTTCAGGGCGCTAGGCTCACCGTATGGGAGCTTATGAGAGATGGAATTCCCGTGAAGCTGATAACAGACAACATGGCGGCTTTCCTAATGCAGCGAGGAGAAGTCGATAAAGTGATCGTCGGAGCAGATAGGATACTAGCGAAAACAGGCCACGTCATAAACAAGATCGGAACCCTGAGCCACGCGATCGCAGCGAAATATCACAACATACCGTTTCTAGTGGCAGCACCCTTCTCAACAATAGACTTCAAAAGTTCTTTAGAGGAAGTCGTGATCGAGGAAAGAGATCCGAGAGAAGTTCTTTATGTCGGAGAGACGAGAATTGCGCCGAAGGGAGTAGAGGTCTGGAACCCCGCTTTCGACATCACTCCACCCGAATTAGTCACCTACATAATCACCGAGAAAGGCGTCTACAAGCCTGAAGAACTTAGAGAACTAAGTTCAGAAGAGTGATCATAAGAAGCGTTGCTAATCCGATTGCAAGAGCCTTCACGCCCGAGATCAAGATATTTTTCTTGGCCACTTTTCCTAGAAAGACTCCTAGAACGAAAAGTAAGCCTAGAGCTGAGGTTAGAGATGCGTAAAAAGCGAGCCAAGAATCGATTAGGTGAACGGCTGCAGCAAGATATGGTAACAACACTATGAAACCCGCGGTTACGGCAGCTCCAGCATCAACCAAAGCCGAAATGACTGCCGCCTTCCTTCTCGCTTCAACTATCACAGATCCTTCAAGCTTAACGAGCATCGCCTCCTCAATCTCCTTAATCTTCCTCTCCTGCTCAGCCGATTCCGCCATGTAGGTACCGCTCGCCCCCGAAATTCCCATCGCTATCAAAGCTCCAACTCCAGCGGCCACTATATGCCTAGGGTCAGCTCCTCCAAGCAGCGCCGATCCAAGAATTATCCCGAGAATCGTGATGACTCCATCGAAAGCGTTCATGACGGCGTATCTACGCGAATACTCCTCAGCTTTCGAATACCTGAAAACTCCAGAAATAGGGTTTCTAAGCCAATTGAACATATTTCA
>CAZDPL010000024.1:8754-13541 GCA_964507345.1 uncultured Nitrososphaeria archaeon | reverse complement strand
TATTAATTAAATGATTTGGCTCTAACCTTTTAAGCCGAGTAGCTTTTAACTTGAACATTCATAGCCATTCTGAGTTAAATCCCGGCGGCCGCACCACTTTATTCATTTGCTTATGGTTCTTGATTGAGGTAGGTTTTGAGAAGCTGTTCTGCGTCTTCTTTTCTTGAATCTCTTAAGAGCGGTCTGAGGTATCTCGCTTGCTCAACTTCATCTAGATTTATTTCTCCAGCTTAATCTATTGCCACGCTTATCTTCTTGAGATTTTCTTCAACATTTCTCAGTTTTTGGAGAAAGCTGTCCGAGGAAAATTTTCATTTTCAATTTTTCGATCGCTCTCCTAGATTTCTCAGTAGCCTTAAGAGATACGATAATTCTAGAATTTATGGATTGGAGGAGTCTATATGGTGAGGATTCCGCCGCTTGACTACGATTATGTGGTTGAGCGGATTACTAGCTTCATAAGAGATTCTGTGAAACGGTCTGGGGCAACTGGAGTGGTAATCGGGTTAAGTGGAGGAATTGATTCGTCGGTGACGGTGGTTCTAGCTGTAAAGGCTTTAGGGAAAGAAGGAGTAACAGGCTTAATCCTACCCGACTCCGAAACCACTCCAATGGAAGATGTTCAGGATGCGAGAGAACTTGCCGAAAACTTGGGAATAAGCTACTATCAATTAGACATACATGGTATCTACCAAACCTATGGAAAGCTGCTCCCATTCTATGGCGAGCAGTTTAAGGTGGCGAATGGAAATCTGAGAGCGAGAATACGGATGACGATCCTCTACTATTACGCCAACATCTCGAATAGGCTAGTATGCGGGACAGGTGATAAAAGCGAGCTCCTCCTCGGATACTACACGAAATACGGTGACGGCGGAGTCGATATACTGCCTATAGCCGATCTATACAAGACGCAGGTCAGAGAGCTTGCGAGAAAGCTCGGTCTACCGAAGAAGCTCTGCGAGAAGCCGAGTAGCCCGAGGCTTTGGCCAGGGCAGATGGCGGAAGCCGAGCTAGGAATAACCTACGAGGAAATCGATCAGATACTCTACCTCTACGTTGAGCAGAATAAACCCATTGACGAGATAATCGAGGAGACGGGAATAAGCTCGGAGAAAGTGAAAATGGTTATTGAAAGAGTTCATCGAAATGAGCATAAGCGGCTTCCACCCCCCATAGCTAAGATCTCAAAGCACACGGTTGGCCAAGAATGGAAAATGCCTTAGAATCTCGATTGAAAATTTGATATAGGGGGATCGCGATAAAATCCTCGGACTTGAGAAGCCGGCGGAACCTACGGAGGAAAGCGATCTCAGTAATGTTCATGACATTCATAGCGATATCTATCCTAACCACAGTCTTCCTAACAATGTACCTATACCTCCTCAGAGCATCAACCATGGCATCAGAAGCAGAAAGACTCTACGCCGAAGCAGCACAAGAAAGATTAGAAGTTGTGCTCGATGAAAGCAAAGGATTGCTAAATGTTACCAACACTGGGGGAATAGGAATTACCATTAAGTACATGGTCGAGGTTGATAAGAATTCTGGAAAAGCAATCTTTACAGATTGGGGAGTATCGCTTTCACCCGGAGAATCGGTATCGAAAAGCTATAGCCAGCCAGAAGGGGTTGAGACGCTAATTCTAACAGAAAGAGGAAATCTATTCAAAGCAAACCTCCCACCAGCCCCACAGCCTGTAACATTTCCAGTCACCCTCGAACTAGACCCAGTAAGCATAGAAATAGGACGGGGGCAGAAGAAGCAAGTCACATTACGAGTTAAAGCAGGCCAGAATTATCCAGGAGGAAGGATATACTTGGCCGCCGACTCAAGTGATTGTCTAATGGACTTCTTTTTGGGATCATATAGGTTCATAGATGATGTCAGCTTAGATCCGAATTACGTCAACATAAATCCAGGGGAAACTAAGGAAGTTTCGGTAACGATCTCCGCGAAATCTCTATTCTTGGAGAGCGGCTCAGTATGCCATATTTGGTTTATGGCGATGAATTCAAGTGGTGGCGTTTGGGCAGAGGCCGGACTTAAAGTTACTACAGAATAGCCAAGGCTTCACATTTCCTTGCAGCTTGTTTTCCCCTCTGGATGAATGAATGAGAAATTTCTAAAGGAAGAGCTAGAGCCATGATTAACTATAAAACCAAGTTTGACTCTTATGGTAACTAGAGCGGCCGTCGTCTAGCCTGGAAGGACGCTGGCCTTCCGAGCCAGCGGTCCCGGGTTCAAATCCCGGCGGCCGCACCATTTCTCAATATTTTGTGGATGTTTGGTTGAGGAGTTTTTGTTTGAGTTTTGTGGTGAGTTTGCAGTAGCTGCATGTTTTGCCTACTGTCGGCATTCCGCATTGGCTGCATTCGCGGATCTCGGGTTCTTTTATCTCTTTTTCCAGTCTTGGGAGAAGTCTTTTGAGATGGGATTTGTAGAATGTGTGCTTGAAGCCGGGGATCTCTTTCTCGATCACGCCAATCAGCTTCTTTCTTCTTAGCATTCGGGATTCTTTTGCCAGAGGGCATTGGGTGCTCAGTATTGGAAGTTTTCTCGCCAGCACGTAGTACATGTTTTCTCTTTCGGTTAATTCGATTAGCGGCTTTATCTTGGTTATGAGCTTGGGGTGATTGCTCCAGGAAACGGGCTTCATTCTCACGATTTCTTCGACTGAACCTTTGAGATAGAGTTCGAAAAGCACTTCCACAACGTCATCTAGGTTATGGCCTGTCGCAAGCCTATCCGCTCCGATCTCGTAGGCGATTTTATTCATTAGATAACGCTTAACGGTTCCGCAGGCGCCGCATATCCTCTTCTTGAAAGGTGTGGCTTGGAAATCTGGTATCCCATAGCCTTCTTCTCGCCTCAAATCGTATACATGGCATTCGATCCCCAATTTCCTGCAAACATCCTCTGAGATTCTCCTGCATTCTTCTGAGTAGCCCGGTATGCCTAGGTCTATGTGGATTGCTGTTAACTCGACTTCTGGAAATTTCTCCGAAGTTATTCTATGGAGAACTTCGAGGAGGGCGACGCTATCCTTTCCGCCTGAGATCGCTACTGCGACTTTTCTCGCCCCTTTCAGCATATCGTGTTTTACGAGAGTCTTGTAGACTTTTCGCTCATAGTATTCTATGAAGCAGTTTTCGCAGAGATGCATTCTAGCATGTTCTATGTAGTATGCCGCCGAGCCTCCGCAGAACCTGCACTTCGCGATCACAACCATCACCGAAAGAGATTATCTTGACTTAAGGTTTTTCTTAGATCTCGTATTTGACCGCTTTTTCTGGAACAATTGCATCCAGCTCTAATTCCGTTTTCGCGTAATTGGCTAGATCGCGGCAGGCGTCAGGTTCTCCGTGGATCGCGAACACTTTCGCATCTGATTTCACATGCTTAAGATAGGATCTGAGCTCCCTTCTCCCTACGTGAGCGCTGAAGAGGAATTGCTGAACTCTAGCCTTAACCTGAACCTCCTCTCCCCTGACTACGAGCTTACCCTCTTCTAGAAGCTTTGCTCCTGGGGTGCCTGGGACTTGGAAGCTTACCAAGAATATGGCTGAATAGGGGTCGTCGAATATTTTTTCGACGTAGTATGCTGCTGGACCTCCTTTCAGCATCCCTGCTGGGCTTATTATTATTCCAGGTCTTTCAGATGCTCTTCGACGCTTTCTCCTGTCATCGATCTTGGTCACGTGCTTCGCGGCCGAGTATAGTAGCTGATATCCGTTTATGAATTCCTTGTTTTCTAGGAAGAGGTCGAGGACTTTTACGGCCATTCCGTCGAGTGAGATCGACTCTCTGATTCCATATGCTTCTAGGACGCACATTATTTCCTGAGATCTCGCCACGGCGAAGGCTGGAACTAGCACTCTACCGCCTAGGTCTATCACCTCTCTAACGCTTCTCACGAATTCTTTTTCAAGCTCCTCTCTCTTCGGATGCTCTGTTAGAGCATAGGTGGATTCTATAATGACGGCGTCAGCATCTTTCGGGAAATATCTCGTCCCCCTAAGTAATCTTGTTTTGATGGTTGAGAAGTCTCCCGTGTAGAACAAGGTTTTATCAGCATTGATTAGAACTTGCAGGCTTCCTGGAATGTGGCCTGCATCTAAGAACGTTATCTCAGCATCCTTAACTTGGATCGTTTCTCCATACTCTACTCTAACGCCTCTCCTGATGAGCTCCTCTACTTCGAGGACTTCGTATGGAACGTAGTATCCGCTGAGCTTTAGGAAGTCTCTGAGAAGTATGTCGCATAGCTTGAAGGTCATATCCGTTGCGTAGACTTTGGTTCTCCTACCGTTCAGCATGAATAGTGGAACCGCGCCGCTGTGATCGAGGTGAGCATGAGTGATTATAACAGCATCTAGGTCTTTGGCTGGGACATGTCCTGGGAAGAGCGGCTCAGGCTCGGCTGGCTTAACTCCATAGTCTAAGAGAATTTTCGCTTCCTTGGTCTCGACGAGGATTGCAGCTCTCCCAACCTCTCCGATCGCGCCGAGAAAGCTTACCTTCATCGCCTCACGCTTCGCTTCCCTTTTAGCCTCCTTTCGTTTCCTCAAATCAGCCATATCTTAAATATTGCGATGCCCATCGAACCTCCAGCTCGCCTCCACTTTTCAACCTACCTGAAGTCAGGGCTATATGTTGCTTGCGCATTTTTAATCGTGGATATGGCTGCGGAAATGCCTCTTGTTAAGGATGCTATGAGACGGGAGATATATTTCATCGAGAGCGAGGCTCCAGTAAGCAAGGCGATAGGAATTTTCAAGGAGCAT
>CAZDPL010000024.1:0-8654 GCA_964507345.1 uncultured Nitrososphaeria archaeon | reverse complement strand
TTTCATCGAGAGCGAGGCTCCAGTAAGCAAGGCGATAGGAATTTTCAAGGAGCATGACGTCCCGCTGGTAATCGTGGTAAACGAGCCTGATGGAAAAGTTCTCGGAGCGATAACTGAGCGCATGATTATACGCGCAACCTATAACCCCGACACCACAAAAACCAAGACCATTGCCGTGAAAATTCCTCAAGTAGGCTCCGAGGAGCCCGTGAGCGAGGCAGCTCGATTAATGCTGGAAAACAATGTCGCGGCGCTGCCAGTCAAAGAAGATGGCAAGATAACTGGCACGATTTCGGTCGAAGATATAGTTCACGCGCTGGGAGACAAATTCTTCTCAAAGTTCAAGGTTAGGGACGTGATGAGCAGAGACCTGATAGTAGTGAATCCGAGATCGACCATAGGTCAAGCGATAGTTCTTATGAGAGAGCATGGAGTATCAAGACTTCCAGTAGTCGAAGGCGACAAGCTCGTCGGAATACTAACCATACACGATGTAATAGTTAAGGTAATCCAACCTAGAGAGCGCGCCACGAGGGGAGAATTCGCGGGGGAGAAGCTTAGAACCTTAAGCCATCAAGTCAAGGAGATAATGACGCCAGCTGTCATAACCGCTTCGCCAGACGAGCCTTTAAGCAAAGCCATTCGAAGGATGTTTGAGAACGATGTCTCCTGCTTAGTCGTGGTTCATGATAGAAGACCCATAGGCATAATAACGCGATCCGATATATTGGAGCCGATAGCAGCTCTTGCGAAAGAAGAGAAGCCTGCGATAAGCGTTCAGCTAAGCTTCAAGATAAGCAATCTATCCGAGTCCGATAAGGAGCAGGTAATGGAGGTTGTCGAGAGATATCTGCGGAGACTCGGAGAAAGCTTCGGGACGGGATATCTGACATTATACTTCAAGGAGCATAAGGAGAAACACGGCGAGACGCATCTAATTCATTGCAGAGCGCGGCTCAACACGGATAAAGTTCAGCTAATCGGAGTAGGCGAGTCTTGGACACCAGCCCTCGCAGCGAGAATAGCATTAGATGTGATTGAGAGAAAGTTCTTGGTAATGAAGGAGAATATGCGAAAGTATCCATATGCTGAGGAGCTGCTGACCAAGATAGCGTCCGAGGTGTGATTTGCATAAGATGAGTTCATCGAAGATATTCGACTCAAGAGCAAAGGAATACGACGAGTGGTATGAACGGCATCGAGCAATCTATTCAAGCGAGCTGAAAGCTGTCAAAGCGTTTAATTGCCATAGAGCCGTCGAGATAGGCATTGGGACGGGGAGGTTTACACGAGGAACGGGAATAATTGTTGGAGTCGATCCAAGCATCGAGATGCTGAAGCTAGCGCCCAAGAGCGTTCACTTAATTCAGGGAGTCGGCGAAGCCCTCCCCCTTAGATCAAAATCCTTCGACTGCTCCATATTCATAGTGACGCTCTGCTTTCTCGATAACCCTGAAGAAGCCTTGAGAGAAGCAGTTAGAGTCTCGGAGAGACTCTTGATCTGCATGGTTCCGAGGGAATCGCCATGGGGAAAACTTTACTCAAACCTCGCCGAAAGGGGTCACCCATTCTACTCTCATGCAAAATTCTACACGGTGAAGGAGGTAATTGATCTCGCATCCAAACTTGGAGCAAAACTTAACAAAATTTACGCAACCCTCAAAAACCCTCCAGGCGAGGAAGTCTACGAGGAGCCAGTGGCCGTAACCCCGCAGGAAGCTGAAAAATACGGTTTCGTGTGCATGGAATTCCATGTAAGGTGATTTCCTAAAACTAGTTCTTCTCGCCCTTCATGAGAATCTTGACATCATCTATCACATTGACTTCGACCCCAAGACTCCGTAAGCTTTCAACAAGCTTTTCTCCAAATGCCTCCAGATGCCTCGATCGAGCTTTCACAACGTAAGCTTTCCTATAGCCAGCAGCCTGAAACTGCTTTACTGTCTCGGAAACCAGTTCTCGCAAATTATCTTCGATCAAGGTCTTCGGATAATTTACTTGAGAGAATGGGTAGCTATATCTCAGGCTTAGCGGAATTAAGCCGAGTGGATTTCCATAAAACAGGATTTCTAAATTGCTTGGAAGGCGGGAGGCTTTTTCGAGGGAGAATTTCATGGTCTCTGGAAGGAGTAAAGCTTCTCGGAGGCTATGATCTTTCATGAAGTAATTTTGGAGAAGCCTCTTTCTCGCTGAAGAGATTTTAGGTCTCCTAAGGCTGAGTGCATTATATAGGTTGATGCCTCTCCTGCTCGAGATCGGGGTATGTTCTTCCATTAGCTTTAGGAGCTCATCGTTTTTCATGATTTCCACGAATCCTTGGTAGAGGCTTGGGTGGCATCTCGCTCTGATCTCAAGTAGCTCCATTAGTCTTCCATCCTTGATCGCCTGCTTGATCCTGTTCATCTCCTCGTAGCAGACGTAGAGATTATGCATGGCGAGAAGCTTAATCCTCTCAGCCTTCTCAAGCTCCCTCAACTCCTTCGCCGTAATCCTGGAGCATACTGGGCAATAGCATGGTAGGTAATCGAGTTTATCGACCTTCATCGTTCCCGTCTCCGTGATGTATCTATCATCCTTCGCGTAGAGGTAGTAGCTCGCCGAGTCGAACATATCCACTCCTAATGCGACTATGAATGGGAAGAGCATGGGATGCCCTGCTCCGAATAGGTGGAGAGGCTTCCCGAAGCCTATAACCGACTTCACGGCGAAGATCATCTTGAAGAGTTTGCTGAATTGATATCCTTCCATAAGCGGCGTCGGGCTTCCGAGAGCAAATAAATCAAAATCCATTTGAAGCTCCTCCCTCGCACATCTTTGAAGTAAATCCAGATGCACTCCACCCTGAATCGGCGCAGTCCATAAAGCTCTACGGATTCCCCTCTCTTCCAAAACCTTTAACGTTACCTGAAGATTCCTCAAAGTCTTCTCAACGGTTTCTTCAGCCTTCTCTCTTCCACTCATTCCAGTCGGTATGTCTAGTGGGACGGCGATATCGCTCCCGATGTCTTCTTGAAAGTTCGCGATCTCTTCTGGAGTTGTTTCAACATCTCCATATTCTAATACCTGGTATCCTCCGCTATCCGTCATTATTATTCCATCAAAGTTCAGTATTCCATGGACTCCGCGGGATAGAGCTTGCTCTCTCAGCCTCTTGGAAATTATGTAGGCATTCGTTATCACTGCCTCCGCTCCGAGGTTTTCCTTCATCCAGCTCGCCGAGATGTCTTGAGTAACGGGATTTATCACGGGGAAGAAGAGCGGGGTCTCAGCGACCTTCCCATCTCTAGTCCTAATCCTGCCGATCCTCCCCAGCAGATCTTCCGCCAAAACTTCGAACAATTCCACTCAAACCAGAATAAGCCATCTAACAAATCTTCCTAAAGGCTTCTCCGCCAGCACTTACCTAACAAAATATTAAATCCCTTAAGACTAGGAGTATTGCGTTTCCTCTCGGGAGGAGGATCTACTTGTCTTCCTCAAAGCCTCCGAGTCTAGAAGACTTGATTAAAGCTGCTAGAGGTCTAATCCCAGCCGATTTGCTCATAGAGCGCGTGAATTACGTAAACCTGTTTACCGGGGAGATATACGAGGCATCGATAGGAGTTTTCAGAGATAGGATAGCATACGTGATCGCGGAGGAGAACAGGGAGCTTAAGGCGTCTAAAAGAATCGATGGAAGAGGGCTTTACGCCATTCCAGGGCTGATAGATAGCCACCTTCACATCGAAAGTAGCATGATAATCCCCTCGCGTTTTGCTGAAGCTGTTTTACCTAGAGGAGTCACCACGGTGGCCATAGACCCGCATGAAATAGCGAATGTCTTGGGAAAGAAGGGGGTAAGATACATGCTTGATGCGAGCGAAGGCCTACCTCTGAAAATCTACATCCTAGCTCCGACATGTGTTCCATCGCTTCCCGGCGAGGAGACTGCTGGAGCGGAAATCACGGCCAAGGATGTTGAGGAGATGTTGGGCTGGAATCGAGTAATAGGTCTAGCGGAGGTAATGGATTTCGCTGGAGTGGTGAATCTCGATCCGAGAATACTTGAGATAGTAAAAGTTGGGAGGAGGAGAAACGTCGTAATCGATGGCCATGCCTTTCTAAGCGGTCTTGATCTTAACGCATATATTGCGGCGGGGATGGAGGCGGATCACGAGAATCTTAGCTTTCGAGAAGCTTTAGAAAAGCTTCGGCTCGGAATGCTTATCAAGCTGAGAGCGCCTTACGTCCTCGATGTAGAGGAATTCGTTAAAGGATTAAAGTCTCTGCCAAAACCTTTCGGATTCCTCCTAGTGACCGACGACGTGCTTCCAGATAATTTGAAGCGCGATGGGCATTTAGATAACGTGGTTAGGAAGTTCATCGAGGCTGGACTCGATCCGATAGACGCGATCCGCGCGGCGACAATCTTCCCAGCACTCCATCTCAGACTATATGATCGAGGCATAATCTCTCCAGGAAAGCTCGCCGACCTAGTCCTGCTAAAAAGCTTGGAGCGATTTGACGTGAAGTATGTCTTCGCGAATGGCCAGCTCGTAGCCGAGGACGGCAAGCTGGTTTATCCAATTCCTCAATTAACCTTCCCAGAGGATGCCAAGAAAACCGTAAAAACGAAGAAACTAACTGAGGAAGACTTTAGAATCAAAGCCCCAGCCGGGAAAAGCAAAGTAAAGGTGAGGGTTATAGAATTCCTCACAGCGAAATCAGGTTCTAAGATGGCTGAAGAGTTCGCGCAGAGCCTCACCACGAGGTTCTCGATCGAGGAATTAGACGTAAAGGAGGGTTACATAGATCCGGGAGAACTCGCGATAGTAGTGGTAATCGAGAGGCATGGAAGAACCGGGAATGTAGCTAAGGGTCTTGTGAAGGGCTCTGGGCTGAAGAGCGGGGCGGTGGCATCGACTATAGCCCATGACTCACATAACCTAATCGTGCTCGGAAAAAACGCTAAAGATATGCTAACCGCCGCGGAATACGTCATAGAATCGCAAGGCGGCGTAGCTGTGGCAAGAGACGGAAAGATTATGGCCTCGATTGAGCTGCCAGTGGCTGGATTAATGGCCGAGGAGCCTCTCGACCTCGTCGCGGAAAAATTCGAAAAGGTCAGAAAAGCCTTTAGAGAGCTTGGGCTCAGAGATCATCCCTATGCTCCGCCCTTATTCTTCCTAGCGCTTCCAGTAATTCCAGCAGCGAAAATAACCGATAAAGGCTTATTCGACGTCTTAGCGCAAAAACGAGTTCCTCTATTCCTCGAGGAAACTTCTTAAATGGAAGGTGGGCTAAATAGCTTAAATACAGTTGCATGCTTTCCAATTGAGTGAGAATTAATGGAGACGGAAGCGGTGTTCGAGCCGGGTTACGAGGATACTAAGATTCCGGGAGCGATTCTTATCGAAGGTCTTCCGGGAGTGGGGCTTGTAGCGAAGGTAGCGGTAGCGTATCTGATAGATAAGCTAAATGGGAAGAGGATTTGCCGATTCTATTCGCCATACTTTCCATCGGTCAGCTTTGTAAAAAATGGGAAGCTCATCCCATACTTCGCGGACATTTATCTAGCAGAAGCCTCCCGCCCACTTCTCCTACTCTATGGCAATGCTCAGCCATCAACCTACTACGGTCAACACGAGTTCTGCGAAAAAGTATTGGACGTTGTCTTAAACCTCGGCGCAGACTTCATCCTAACCCTAGGAGGATATGGTAAGGAATCCGTAAACCAAGTGAGGACGATCTATCTCTCTTCAACGAATGAGAACCTGATAAAGCAGGCCTTAAGCAAGATAGACGCCGTGCCTTATGAGGGTCAAATAATCGGCGCTGCAGGGCTCTTGATAACTATGGCGGGAGAGCTTGGAATAGACAACTTATCGTTACTAATTGAGGCTGGGGAAGCGACTCCCGACTACCATGCAGCGAAGAGAGGAATTGAAGCACTTGTAAAGCTCCTAGACCTAGATATAGAAGTAGAGGATGTCTATGGGATTTCTCAAGCTTATGGAAGGATCGTGGAGAAATTGGAAAGCTAGAATAGGTGAGAGATTTTGAGTAAGGCTGCTGCGAAGCCTCGCGGAATATACTTGGAAACTTTTTTCGGAACAGTCGAAGTAGGCTTATTCGCCGTTCCAACTGAGGAGGTCTGCCTTATCCCACCCCAGCTTAAGCGGAGGCAGAGAAACCTCATCGAAGACGTGTTAGGAGTGACTCTCATCCCGACAACGCTCGCAGGCTCCATCCTTCTATCACCCATGGCCGTAGGAAATAGTAATGGAATACTCTTCTCTAACATGGTGTTAGAGGAAGAAATCGAAGCGGTGAAGAAAAAAGTCAAGGACTTGAACATAGGGGTCGTCGAGGGAAAATACACCGCCATAGGTAACCTCGTTCTAGCGAATGATCGAGCAGCCCTGGCCAGCAGCATCCTACCAAAGAAGACCTTGAAGATGATCGAAGACGTATTGGGAGTAGAGGTCGTGACGGGGAGGATAGCTAACAGAAGCTACGTAGGCTCCCTAGCAGTAGTAACGAACAACGGCGGAGTAGTCTACGCCGAGATCTCAGAAGAAGAGGAAAAGAAGCTAAGCGACCTATTCAAAGTCGATGTAATCCCGGGAACCGTCAATAATGGAGTGAAATTCGTGCGAAGCGGGATAATCGCCAATAGTAAGGGCGCAATAATAGGCTCCATGACAACAGGACCCGAACTAATGACGATATCCAGAGCTTTAGGCATCTAAGAATTGAACCTCATTTTTCTATAGATAAAGTTGAACGTGGGGTATTTCGCCGACTTTTATCACAGCTTTCTCGGAGACAAGCCCCTTCTTGATCATATAGGATATGACGACTTCTCCAAGCAAGTTTACGATTCCAGCTTGTTGAATATATTTATCCAGCTCCTCGGGCTCTACTAGAAAGCCTCCATAAAACGCCTTGCTAACCTCTATGGAGAATCCATCATTTAACTTGATCTTCTTTCCTAGCAGATTCTCATCACATGCAGCGATCACGACTTCCCCTGTCCTTGAATGATGAACCTTGACCCACACTTTCCGCGATGCCATCCGCCTGTCATGAAAACTTCAGCATGCTTCAATATAAGCAGATCTCTGAGAAACACTCAAAAAGCTTGACATCCATATTTGTAGCGATAGATGGGCGAAGCTGCACGAGAGGAATTAATGAACAGAATCGCTGGAGAGATAATCCTATCGCAAAATCCCGGTAAGACTATGAAGAAATGGAGGATGTTATTCGAGCTGACGCAAACCGAGGTAGCGAGGTTTATGGGAATTTCTCCCTCGGTTCTCAGCGATTACGAAAACGATAGAAGACATTCTCCGGGGACAGGTTTTGTCAGAAAATTCGTCCACGCCCTAATCGAGGCGGATGCCAGAAGAGGCGGCGCTCACATCAAGAAATACGCAATCTTCCATAGGAACCTGAGCTTAGCCGTGATCGACATGGACGAGTACGATTCTCCGAGAAGCGTGAGAGAGGTTGTCGAAGCCTTAAACGGGGAAATCTTGACAGGAGAAAAATGGCTTGAGATTCCAATCTATGGATATACTGTGATTGATAGCATAAAGGCCATCAGGCATCTTGATGCGCTTGACTTCCTATATCTACTTGGGAAAAATCCCATGCGAGCCGTGGTCTTCACAGGCGTTACGCGAGGCCGATCCCCGATAGTCGCCGCCAGGCTTTACCCAATAAAGCCGAAGATGATCGTTATCCACGGCCCGCTTAGCCGAGAGCAGGTCGATCCGCTTGCAATAGAGCTTGCTGAACTTGAAAACTTATGCTTCGTGTTATGCCGTCTTCCAAGCGTTGACGAGATAGTCAGAAGGCTTAGAGGGCTCAAGAAGCCCAGTCAATAAATATAAGCGGCGTGAAGATTTCTCCGATGCAGCCGGTTAAAGACATAAAAATCAAGCCTGGAATGTCGATTTCCGAGCTGCTTGAACAATTTATTGAATCAGGCGGGTTCGCTGCCAAGTATCTTGGAATGGCTGCGCGGATACTTGAAGCGATGATAAAAGATGAGAAATGTTGCAGGTTTCTCTCCTTTGTAGGCGCTCCGATAGCGACGGGACTGAGGGGGGCGATAGTTGAAGCTATTAAACGAGATTTCTTCGATGTGATAATAACTACGTGCGGAGCCTTGGATCACGATATCGCCCGCTCGATAAGTAGCTACTATAATGGAGACTTCCGAATGGATGATGAAAAGCTGAAGGAGAGAGGTTACCACAGGCTTGGAAGCGTCCTCGTCCCTCTAGAATCCTATGGCCCGACGATAGAGAAGTTTATCCAAGAATTGCTCGAAGAAGTCTATGAGGATGGAATTAGGGAGCTATCGAGCTACGAGGTTGCGCGGCTGATAGGCGAGAAACTGAACAACGATGAAAGCATACTCTATTGGGCTGCCAAGAAGGGAGTCAAAGTATTCGTTCCAGGAATAATGGATGGGGCTGTTGGAACTCAGTTATGGATCTTTCAGCAAAAGAAGAGAGACTTTAGATTGAATCTGTTTAAGGATGCTAGCGAGCTGGCGAACATAGTCTTCGACTCGGAGCGGACGGGAGCCTTAATGATCGGAGGTGGGATCTCGAAGCATCATACGCTTTGGTGGAATCAATTTAAGGAAGGCTTGGACT
>CAZDPL010000023.1:0-13942 GCA_964507345.1 uncultured Nitrososphaeria archaeon | reverse complement strand
GCTATCATCTTTGTGCCTATTTTGTTTACGATGGAGCAGTCATCTAAAATAGCGTCACATCCCGCTACGAAGGCATCAACTAATCCACGATCTATCACGTAGGAGGCGGCAGAGTCAACTATCAAAGTTACCTTTAATCCTTTTTGAGCAAGCCTTTCCGCGAGCCTCCTTCCCTCATATCCTGGCCGGGACTCGGTGACGAAGACTCTTAATTTATCGCAAAGCTCGATGGCTGCTGCGGTGGTTGAGCTATAGCTATGAGTGATTATCGAATCATATCTCCGAAGAATCTTTACAGCATTTTGAATTGTTTTCTTAAGATTGTCTTGATAGGTTTTCACAGCGGATCTGACGGCGAGCTCTATGGCATCTCTTAGATCTTCTCCTTCTGAAACTCGTTCCTCAATGAGCTTCAGGGTGATGTATGCCATATTGGCGATTGACGGCATGCTCGGCCTGGATTCGGCAAGAATTTTCGCGAGCTTCCTCACAGTCTTCAAGTCTGTTTTCTCGGAAGCCAGCTTGAGAAATGCGTTTGCGGCTTTTATCGCAAGCTGTGCTGCTCCGCTTACATGATCTTCAACTATTTCTTTGGCTATCTCTTCAGGCTTCAAGCCTGATTCTATCACTCTTCCCTCTATTAAGATCTTATCCGCCTATTTCAAGAATCGACACGCATATTATCTGGCTTGATGAGTTTAGATTTGTGACTAAGAGAGTCAAGGCGAAGATCTGCTTAATGGACATCGAATCCACCTCTCTCGACGCGGATACTGGAACGTTCATTGGCGGAGGTTTAATGGAGCTGGATGGAAGCTTTACCTGGTTTTTCTCAAAGACTCCCAGAAATGAGAAGGTAACGCTGAATCGCTTTCTTAAACGCTTATCGACGTACAGCGTTATAGTGACTTGGAATGGGAGATTCTTTGATATACCATTCCTAACGGCCAGAGCATTAAAGCATGGAATCGCCGTCGAATTCCTACATAAGCTAACGCACGTAGACTTGGCCGAATTCATAAAAACAAATCTAAGGCTTGCTAGAAGCGACCTCTATCATGTCGCGAAGTTTCTAAATGTGAAGAAGGATTTAAGCGTGGAAGGTTTTGATGTGCCCGCGCTCTATCTAAGAGCTATGAAAGGTGACAGGCAGGCGGCATCAAAGATAAAGAACCACTGTAAAGATGACTTGGAAGTGACTAGACGCATATTCAAGAAAGTCTTACCGATTCTTAGGCTGAAGTATCCTGATCTGCTTGCTTAAGTGATTTCGCGTTTGATTTGAATGATTCTAACTATGTGGACAGGCTCTTCTCGCATGCCGTAGGTCAAGATGACGATCGAATTATCTGGAATCTCGTCGGAGGATCGGAGCTTTTCTTCCAGCTCATTTAATCCGGCTTCATAACTTTGAGCAGAAACCTCCATCGTGTCTATTCCTCTGAGGAGTGCCAGCTTTCTCAACGTCTTCTTATTTGCGGATGCCGAGATTACCTTACATGAAGGTCTAAAGCTTGCTATTCTTTGAGCAGTTCTCCCGGATCTCGTGTAAACGGCTATGATGGCGTTCAGGGACTCGGCGAGGGAAACTATTCCCGCGGCGAATCTATCGGTAATATGGTTTCTTTCGGTAGTTTTTCTCTTTGGAGGAGAGATTTCCCGCTCATATCTCTCGATAATCTTAGAAAGCCATCTAACGGTTTCAACGGGATATCTTCCTACAGCAGTCTCTCCCGTGAGCATGAGCACGTCTACTCCATCCATTAATGCTGAAACCACGTCTACTACTTCGCTTCTCGTTGGAACCGCGTTCTCGATCATGGATCCGAGGATCTGGGTAGCGACTATGACTGGCTTCCCATGCTCTATGCTTAGGCTCGTTATCCTCTTCTGAAGGCTTGGAACTTCTTCGAGTGGGAAGTGCATTCCTAGGTCTCCTCGAGCGACCAGTATCGCGTCAGCGGCCTTGACAATTTCCTCCAGCTTCCTGACGGCTGTCGGCGTTTCTATCTTCGCGATTATGGAAATATACTCAGCGCCCAGTGATAGAAGTATTCCTCTAAGCATTGAGATATCTTCCTCACCTCTGACGTAGCTGAGTCCGATATAGTCGAACTCCTCTTTCACAGCGAGCTTGATGGCTTCAATCTCTCTCGAAGTAATCGCTGGCAGATCGAGACCTCTTCCCTGAATGACCATGGTTTTCCTCGATGTTATCTGCGCATCCGTGAGCGCTCTAAGCACGGCTTCTGAGCCTGATACGGACTCGACTCTGAACGCTGCTCTACCATCATCCATTAAGATTACATGGCCTTTTCTCAAGGTTCTAAAGACTTTTTCATTTGGAAGTGGAATCAGTTTCTCTTCTCCGCCTGAGACTTCTCTACTCAAAACCAGCTTCACCAATGATCCCTTATCGATTTTAATCGGCGACCTGATATCGCCTAATCTGACTGAAGGTCCACGTAAGTCTCCTATTAACGCGAAATGTTTTCCAAGCTCCGTCTCAACTTCTCTAATCATTTTCGCTATCTCAGCCCATTCTTCTGGGCTCCCGTGGCTGAAGTTTATTCTGAAGATTGTGGCTCCGGCCTCTGCCATATCCCTTATTACGTCTTTGTTTTTGGATGCTGTTCCTATCGTGACAGCGATCTTAGTTTTAGCCATCACTGTTTCTGATTTATCTGCTTTTAAATAAGTTGCGGCTGAAAAGTGGATGCTAAATGTATCCTTCCTTTACGGCGAGTTCCGCGTTCAGGACGGCGTTTCCTGCTGCTCCTCTAATCGTGTTATGGCCTAGTAATATAAATTTGATTCCATTTTTGAGCACGGAATCTCTCCTAATTCTGCCAACCACGATCGACATTCCTCCGCCAGCATTTCGATCGAGTCTAGGTTGAGGTCTATCAGGTTCTTCACGAACTATTATTGGATTTTCTGGAGCTGTTGGAAGCCTAAGTTCCTGAGGCTTGGCCTTGAAGTTCTTCATTACTTCAGCAACTTGTTCTGGACTAGCTTCGGATTTGAGTTCAACGAAGACTGCCTCTAAGTGGCCGTCAAGCACGTTCACTCTATGGCAGCTAGCGGAGATCTTAAACTCTGCGGGAGTGATTCTTTCACCATCATATCTTCCCAGAATCTTCAAAGCCTCCCTCTCAACTTTCTCTTCCTCATTTCTGATATATGGAATCACGTTGTCTAAGATCGCCATGGAGGGGACGCCAGTCCAGCCCGCTCCCGATAAAGCCTGCATAGTTGAGACTATTACGCTCCTTATTCCAAACTCATCTTGAAGCGGTTTGAGCGCGAGGGCGAGAGCATTGGTTGTGCAATTCGGATTCGTGACTATAAAGGACCTCCAGCCTCGCTTAGACTGCTTCCTGACGAGCTCGAGGTGCTCTGGATTAACTTCCGCTATCAGAACTGGGACGTCTTCTTCCATTCTATAGGCGCTCGCATCGCTGATAACGGGTATCCCGGCTTTAGCATACTCCGCCTCGATGACTTTGGCCGCTTCAGAGGGAAGCGCGGAGAAAACAAGATCGACTTCACAAATTTTCTTAACTTCCTCGAGGTCGGCTTTCACGACAGTCATATCGGCAACGCTTTCCGGAATCTCTCCCTCGAGGCACCAGTGCGCTGCATCGCGATACTTTTTGCCAGCTGATTTCGGCGAAGCTGCGAGAACTGCCAGTTCGAACATTTCATGATTCTCTAAAAGCTTAACGAATCTTTGGCCTACCATTCCAGTTGCTCCGAGCAACGCGACCTTAAGCTTATCCATGAACACCCCTCCACGGCAAGGATTATTGTCGATTTCTCTATTTTCTCAGAATTAAGCATTTAGCCTGAACGCGTTATGAACTGCTCTCAGTGCTTTTACGCCATCTTCCTCTTTTACGGCGAAGGATATGTTAAGCTCGGAGGATCCTTGAGCGATCATCCTTATGTTGACTCCCTCCTCGGCGACGGCGTTGAAGATCTTGGCGGCGACTCCAGGCTTCCCGCGCATTCCCGATCCTATCACGGCTATTACGCATACTCCCTCCTCATACTCCATCTTAACTTCTCCAGGCGCGAATTCCCTTTTTACAGCCTTCAGAACTTTTTCCAGATCTTCTTTGGGAATCGCTATCGAGATGTTTGCTTGAGATGATGCTTGGGAGAGCATGAAGATCCTCACGTCAAGCTGATTCATTAATTCGAGAATTCTGAGCGCGGCTGTCGGTGGTTCGAGCATTCCAGATCCGCTTATCAGGATTATCGCCGCGTTCTTGATCATCGTAAGAGCTTTAACGGTAGGTCCTTCAGCAGTTTTAGTTATGACGGTTCCCTCAAAGTCGGGTCTGAATAGGTTCTTCACCCTAATCGGTATGCCTTCTCTCGCGGCGGGTTCAAGCGCCAGCGGGTGAACTACTTCAGCTCCGAAATATGCTAGCTCGATTACTTCGTCATATGACATCTTTGGAATGGTCTTCGCATCTGGGACGAGCTTCGGATCCGCCGTCATTATTCCATCGACATCCTTCCAGAGAATTATTTCGTCGACCTTTAGAGCTGCTCCTATAATCGTCGCAGAGTAGTCCGAGCCCCCTCTCCCAAGAGTTGTTACAACTCCATCAGGCGTTGCCGCGATGAACCCGGTTACGACGGGGATTACGCCTTGCTCCATGAGCGGGTTTAATCTATTTCTCACTTCTCGGTAGGTTATGCTCATTAGAGGTCTAGCTGCTCCGAAGTTATCATTGGTGACTATTCCGGCTTCCCATCCTCGGAGATACTCTGCTTTAAGACCTAGATCTCTCAGTGCTCCCCAGAATATTCTAGTTGAAAGTCTCTCGCCGAATGAGAGGACGTAGTCTCGGACCCTTGGCGTAACTTCCTTGAGATAGGCTATTACGGAAAGCAGTTTCTGAAGCTCTCCTATTTCTTCCTCCTCAGCTCTCCAGACTTCATCTCGAATTGCTTGATCTCTAATAGATTTTCTACACGCTTCCAGATGCTTCTCTCTCAATTTTTCTATGAAATCCAAGACTTCCTTCTCCCGACCTCTCTCCGCCGAGTTCAATGCTTGTATCAATTCATCCGTTACTCCTGAGATCGCTGAAACTACGACGGCTACGGAATTTCCCTTTTCAGCATATTTTCTTACGATTTCAGCTGATCTTCTTATCGTCTCGCCGCATCTCACGCAGCTTCCGCCGAACTTCATGACATACCGCTTCAAAGGGCTTAAGCACCTCGCCAGCCGCAGAATTCTTCATCTTCCTAAGGTTAATCCTTTATAGGCTTAAAGCGAGATCAAGCCCTCAGCTCGGCGAATTCAGCTTAATCGAATCGCTTTTAGCCGAGTTGATGTTCTTAAATTCTTTGGATGGGAGAGATAGCGATAATCGGCCATTTAACGATAGATGAGATAGTGCATCAAGCTGGATCAAAAACTCTCATGGGTGGGGTAGCTTGCTATGCCGCGATCGCCGCCAGCCGCCTAGGCGCGAAGGTGAAGATATTTTCAAGGGTTGGAATCGATTTCCCGCGAAGCTATCTAGAAATCTTGAGGAAGGCTGGTGTAGATGTCTCAGGGGTCATGATTGATCCGCGTTCGAGAAATACTTGTTTCAAGCTTGACTATACTTCAGGCGAACGGGTTCTCAAGCTTACATCTAGAGCGGAGGATCTATTGGTAAGAACTGTAAGCGGAGATGCCGTTTACCTAGGGCCAGTCGCGTGGGAGATAACCCCAGCCACCATAACTGACTTAATCAGGAGTCGGGATTTAACTCTCCTAGATCCACAAGGTCTGATGAGGATCAGAAGAGAGGATGGGACAATAGGTTTAAGGAAGATTGATCTCGATCTTAGAGGCTTATGGACTTTAAGAATCTCAAGAGAGGAGGCGGAAGTCTTAGCTTCAAGTAGGGATCCAAGGGTAATCGTTGAGAATCTAGCTCAGATGGGAGCCGAAAATATTCTCCTTACACTTGGAAAGAGCGGCGCGATAGTATCCTATGGCTCTAATCGGATAAAGGTTCCTTGTTTCGAAACTTTCGAAGTGGATTCTACTGGAGCTGGTGATGTCTTCGGCGGAGCTTTCCTCGCAGAATACCTAGATACAGGCGACTTTAGATGGGCTGCTGCGATGGGGTCAGCAATGGCCTCGATTCTCGTAGAAGACTTCGGCTTCTATCCACTTCTGAGAAAAGATGTTCCTGAAGAAGCTCGAAGAAGAGCTAAGGTGATCGAGGAATCCATCAGCGAGCTTTAATCCACTTCTATGCCATGCTTCCTCAAAGCCTTCTTAATCTTCTCAATCTCCATTCTAAGATTCATCAACTCCCTCACGATCATTTCTAAATCCGATGGCAGAACGTAGCCCGGCCCTCTAAACTCTCTGAGCCTATTTAATAGATCGTCTGGAAGTCCCATGAAGCCGTGCACCGATTATTATATCGTTTTAGCTGCTTTTTAATGATCTTATGCTTGGGTTAAGCCTGCCGAGAGCTTAATATCCATCATTGATTTGAGTATTCTGCATTGGAGGAGCTTCTTCTTTCATTATCGGGCGGAAATTTGCTGATCCTAGCGCTTTTAGGAGGCTTATTTACGAGCCTGCTGAACTTAATTGGAGTTCTTCCGATATTCTTTATCCGAGAAGGTTCTGCTCGAAGAATTCCAGACTATGGGCTAGCTTTTGCAGCCGGAGTAATGCTTGCTGCGAGCTTCACGAGCCTCATAATCCCAGCGATGGATCGGGGAGGCGTGCTTCCAGTCCTCTTCGGGATCCTCTTAGGCGCGGTCGCGGTCTCCCTCATGGATAAGCTGATTCCTCATATGCACTTCATTAAGGGAGTCGAGGGAAGGTCGTCGAGGCTTCGAGCGATCTGGCTCTTCATCCTAGCAATAACGATCCACAACGTTCCAGAGGGGCTGGCGGTCGGAGTAGGCCTCGGATCAGGTCAACTCGCGGCCGGGATAGCTTTAATGATCGCGATAGGAATGCAGAATATTCCAGAAGGACTATCCGTCGGCCTATCACTCATCGCCACGAAAGAATATGGCAAATCGAAGGCATTCCTCGCAGCCACTCTCTCCGGAGTAGTTGAGCTACCATTAGCAGTGGTGGGCGCCGCCGCGGTGATAGCTATCCATCAAATCCTACCATACGCGATGGGCTTTGCTGCGGGAGCGATGATATTCGTTGTAAGCGATGAGATAATTCCGGAGATCCATAGGTTGGGCAAAGAGCGAATGATGACCTACAGCTTAATCATAGGTCTCATGGTCATGCTATTACTGGATACGATGCTGAAAGGCTAGAGCTCTTGCGAGAATTTATAATCCAATAAGCGAATTTGTGTTCTCGAGATGGAGACGAGTTTAGAAGCGACGGTGAAGTATCTACTGATAGCGATGTTCATCTTCATATCATTTGGAAATTTCATGAACTTGATGATTTCTCCTCAAGCTTATCTGCTGTGCTTTAAGCTTAGAGGGCTCACGGCGTTGCTCTATCTCTTCATCAACGGTCTAATAGCTCTAATCCTGATGGGCATCATTATCAGAAAAAGCACGCTCATCAGCTGTGCTACATCACTATGCTACTTCAGTTTTCATCTACTAAACTCGATAATCGTATCCATAACGATCTTTAAGGTTCCAGCGTTCTCCACGATTTCCTTAATCGGCGTAATTCTCTCGCTTATCCCGCTTCTCAGAGCCCTAGCTCGCCGCTGATCTCCTTCAAAGCATTCAATGCAATCTCAAAGAACTTCTCCTTCGAAAGCCCTATCTGCTCGCAGAAGAGTATTCTCTCCCTGCTGACGCTTCTCGCGAAGTCTTTTTGCTTGAATTTCTTTTCGAGAGTCTCCACCCTTACTTCTTCCAGTTTCTTGTGCGGCATCACGAGAGCCGAGGCTATTATGAGCCCAGAAATGGCGTCGGCTGCTATAAGCGCTTTCTCCATCTTGGAATCAGGATTAACTCCCGTATTCTCGAAGTTGTGAGCCTTGATCGCGTGCAGGATGTCTTCCGAGACTTTTCCTTTGAGGATTTCCTCGGCTTCAAGTCCATGTTTGGCTGGATCGTTTTTCGTTTTCTCATAGTCTATGTCGTGAAGTAGGCCTACGAGCTCCCATTTCGATTCATCTTCGCCGAAGTATCTTGCAAGCGCTTTCATTATCGCTGAAACCGCAATCATATGCAGGACGATTTTCTCATTCGATACGTTTTCTTTCACCAGCTTGAGGGCTTCATCCCTACTCAAGCTCATAGCTAAACCTCCATTCATCAATGGGCGGATAAAAAGATTATTCGCTGGCGTAGACCTCCAATTCTTCTCGAATTCTCCTACAGGCTTCTCGAAGATCCTCATCAGAGAGTACCGCCGAAATTCTAAGATAATTATCGTAGTCTCCGAAGCATGAGCCTGGAGCAACCGCAACGAGCTTATCTCTGAGAAGCATCTCAGCAAACTTCCAGGGATCGAAGCCGTCCAGCTTGATTCTCGGAAAGATGTACATCGCTCCCTCGGGTGGCTTGATGTCGATTAACTTCGACTTCGATAATTCTTCGTAAAGCGTCTCGAGTCTTCTCCCGATAAGCTCGACGTTCTTCTTGGCGGCTTCGACGTCATTTAACGCAGCTATGGCTGCTCTCTGAATAAATTCTGGAACGCAGGTCATGGCTGTGTTCTGGGCTGCTGCGATTCTATTTACCACTTCAGGCTCGGAGACCACGTAGCCTACTCTGAATCCCGTCATCCCCCATGTTTTCGAAAATGAGTTCAGCATCAAGGTCTTAGGTTGAGAGAACTCTAGGACGCTGACGTGCTGCTTTCCATAACAGAAATCCATGTAGACTTCATCGCTCACAACCCATGCATCCACGTCTTCGGCAATCTCCAATATCGCTTTAAACGACTTCCTATCGAGAATCTTTCCAGTAGGATTATTTGGATAATTGACGATTATTATCCGCGTGAGCTTCGTAACCTTTTCCTGAAGCCTCTCAACTGGATCCCAATCTTCCTCGAAGCTTGTTTTTATTCTCAAAACTCTTCTCCCAAGTCTTCTTGCTTGATGAACATAGAGGGGCCAGGCGGGCTCGATTACTGCAACCTCGTCGCCGGGCTTGGATAAAGCTTCTATTGAGCCATAGGTTGCGAAGGTTCCTCCCGCCGTTATCGCTATGTTCTCAATTCCTAGATCGACGCCGAATCTTTCAGAAAGCTTTGAAGCTATCGCCTCTCTAAGCTCCTTGATCCCTATCGCGGGGCCATATTTGCTATATCCCTCCCGTAGAGCTTTGTATGCTGCTTCGACGACGCTCGGCGGGGCTGAGAAGTCCGGTTCACCTAGCTCAAGTCTGAAAACCTTTTTCCCGGATCTTTGAAGCTCTCTGGCTTTCGCCGCAAATTCTCTAAGCCTAAGTCCGCTTCCCTTTTCCTCAACTCCTCTAGCTCGCTCCTGTTCTTCAAGTAGGAGGCCTAGAAATCTTCTAGCGAAGTCTTCGCTCAGCCCAGCGGCTCGGCATACCTCTATCACCTTGCTCACGATCTCCGATTTAGATAGATCGCTTTCCAAGAGCTTTGCGCAGATTTTTGCTACTTGGTGAAGCTGCTCCACCGCGACTTCACCTTAAACGAGAGCTGAATGCTAAGCATTAAGGCTTTTAACGGTCATGCCATTTTCATATTATGCCGACATCGGCTGAGGAGCCTCGCTTCGGTAAACGCCTCTACCATATCCAAGTTAAGCCTGGAGAGATTTCGGAATACGTCCTCTTGCCAGGAGATCCGGGGAGGGTTCCCATGATAGCTGAGCTTTGGGATGAAGGTCGAGAGATAGCATTCCATAGAGAGTTTCGGGTTTGGTCTGGGAAAATTAATGGACGCTCGATCTCCGCTTGCTCAACGGGGATAGGAGCATCGTCTGCCGCTATTGCTGTAGAGGAGCTTGCGAGAGCTGGAGCACACACGTTTATACGGGTTGGAAGCACGGGGGCGATTCAACCCGAGATAAAGCTGGGAGATGTCATAATTTCCGCAGCAGCTGTAAGATTCGAAGGGGTAAGCAGCGAATACACTTTCCCAGAATATCCAGCCTTCGCCGACTACGAGGTTTTATTAGCTTTAATCGAAGCCGCTGAAACGCTTAACGTAAGATATCATGTCGGAGTGACGGCCACGACGGATAGCTTCTACCTAGGCCAAGGGAGATCGGGATACAATGGTTACTCTTGGAGTTTTTCAGAAAACATAATGGAGGATCTCAGGAAGATGAAGGTTCTGAACTTCGAGATGGAGACGTCGGCGATCTTCACGATAGCTTCGCTCTACGGCTTGAGAGCGGGCTCAGTTTGCGCGGTCTATGCAAACAGAATTAGAAACGAGTTCGAGGTTGCGGGTGAGCGGGAAGCAGCAAGAGTAGCGGTTGAAGCAGTGAAAATTCTCCAGGAGTGGGATGAGTTGAAAAAGAAGTTCAACAAACCTAGAATCTATCCATCGTTGATTAAGATGTGGAGGAGCTAAGCTTTCTCCTCACCAACCTTTCTCTTAACCGAGACCCTCATAGTGATCAGCCTCTCACCCATGAATAGCCATGAGCTCAAGAGTAGTAGGAATGCGGTGTATCCGATCATTAAGCCTAGAGAGAATAGCGATGAAGCTAGATCGCCTATGAATCCGCTCTGAATCGCTAGGAATAAGTGCGTGAAGGGGTCGGCAAGAAGCGCTATTTTTATTCCAAGTGGGAGCGCGTCGAAGGAGGCGAACATTAAGATGAAGAAGGGTGGCATGAGGAGCGGGAAGCTTATCGCCCCGACGAGCTGCTGAGCGCTTCTAACATCACTTCCAAGTATTCCGACCAGCAAGCCTATGCAGGTGGTCATGATCATGGTAACGAAGATGGCGATGAGGAGTATCGGCACAAATACTGGAGAAGGCTGAATGGGTGGAAGCTTCAAGCTTACCGCCGTGCTTTGGGGAGTAGGTGAGATGGAAACCATTGTTCCAGCGAACATCAGGCTATAGATGCCGAACCCCACTATGAAGGAAATCGTTCCGAGCAAAACTATGAGAAATGTTCCAAGAAGCTTGCTAAGAAGAATAGTCACCCTGCTAACAGGCATCGTTAAAAGCACTTCCAAGGTCTTCGACTCCTTCTCCAAAGCTATACTCGTCGCAGCGATTGAAGAGGCATAGCTAGCGATCACCACGGCAACCAGCGGAAGCCCTATCAAAACCGTTAGAAATGCTGAACCTAAAGCCTCGATGGGAGCCCGAATCTTCTTCCCAAAATAAATCACGAGAGACTCTTGAGAAATGGGCGACTGGAAGAACTCTGGATTAACCTCCCTCCCATGAATCTTCTCGGCTAACGCTCTGAAAGCATCAAGTAAGGCTGAGGAAATTTTTCCACTGATCGTGAGATCGGAGACTGTGAACGACTTGATGAAATATATGGCTTCGACGACGCCTCGAACCCCGGCCGTGAAGTTCCTAGTAAACCCTGATGGTATTATTATCAGAAATTCCAGGTTTTTGGCTTGAGCTACTTGAATGCATTCATCCTCGGTGGCGCAGCTTAGATTCATAATATGGAGATCTTCTTCTGCGAGCATTTGAGGAAGCATTTTCGATGTTAGATTTGTTTGATCGAAGTCGGCGATTCCAATAGTTAGCCCTCCCATAGTTTTTTGGGCTGCAGCTCCAACTCCTAGGCTTGTTAAAGCGCCCATTATCGGAAACATTATCAAGGGAATTATCACTATGCCTATCAGGATGCTCTTCTCCATTAGAAGCTCCTTTACCTCTTTTCTGAGAAGTGGTAAGAGCATGGCTTCAACCTCCTATGAGCTTTGCGAAAACTTCTTCCAAGTTTTCTGCATCAAACTCCTCTTTCAACTCAGATGGTTTGCCTTCAGCGATTATCCTTCCATCATTTATGAACGCCACTCTATCGCATAGATACTCGACTTCAAGCATGTTATGGCTTGAAACTATTGCGGATGCACCCTTCTCTCGGACGTAGTTTTTGATCGCCTTCCTGACGTGAACTGCGTGATTTACATCTAATCCAGAGGTTGGCTCATCGAGTATCGCAACCTTGGGTTCTATCATGAGCACGGATGCTAGGAGGATTCTCCGCTTCATGCCTTTGCTATAAGATCCCATAGCGCTGTTAATCGCCTGGCCTAAGCCAGCAATTTCTATCCCCCTCTTGACATACGTTAAATCCTTGCCGTAAACTTCCGCCATCATCTTCAAGAACTCGTAGCCAGTTAGATGCTGATAGACTCCTGCATCTTCAGGTAAGTAAGCTATACATGAACGAACTTTCTCAGGCTGATCCTTTACGCTGAATCCCATGATCCAAGCATCACCTGAATCGGGGGTAAGTATCGTTGCTAGGATCCTGAGAGTTGTGGTCTTCCCCGCGCCGTTAGGTCCTATTAAACCGAAGATCTCCGCCTCCTTTACTTCAAACGATATGCCTTTTAACGCCTCCTTTCGACCAAACTTCTTCTTCAACGAATCAGCAACTACGGGCTTCAAGGATCCTTCTTCCTTTAATCGCTATTCGGATGCGTTGTTAAGTATTTTTATTCACTCTGTTAGCTTACGCCAATCTGATTTTATTTCAGGTTTGCCCGCCAGTTTCATCAAGTAGTTGCTTGCTGATAAAGCTGCTATTGCTCCCTGAGCCGCGGCTATCACGGCCTGCTTATATGGCATATCTGTTACATCTCCTGCTGCGAAAATCCCATCTCTACTTGTTCTGCACAATTTATCTACGACTATCTCGCCGTTCTCATTTATCTTCACCAAGTCCTTTACCCAGCTCGTATCAGCCACGTAACCCATCTCCACGAACACGCCATCCACTTCCAGATCTTTCCTCTCTTTCGTATCCAAGTTTTCCAAAGTTATCGACTTCACGACGAGATCTCCCTTCACCTCAACAACTTTTGTGCGGTCAATTATCTCAGACCCCATCTCCCTAATCTTGTCGGCTAGCTCTCCAGAGGCTCTACCTGGAAAGATTACGAAAACCTGGTTTCCATATTTTCGAAGGATGGAAACTGCTTCATATGCTGGTTCTCCCCAGCCCACTACGGCGACCTTCTTCTCCCGATAGAGAGGCGCATCGCAGACTGCACAGTAGCTTACGCCTCTTCCAGAGAATTTCTCCTCTCCTGGAACATTTAGTTTCCTAGGTTTCTTTCCAATTGCGAGGATGATGGTTTTCGAATCATATTGTTGGCCGCTTTTCAGATGAACCGTAAATCCATCATCTTTTTCCGAGATCTTTACAGCCTCGTCGTAAACGAGCTCGCATCCAAGCTCCTTAACCTGCTCCAAAATATTGTTTGCAAGCTCGTAGCCTGAGAGAGGTGGAAGAGCGGGGAAGTTTTCGATCCGCGGGCTCATAATCAATTGACCGCCAATATCAATTGTTACAAGCGCGGTCTTGAATCCCTGCCTCGAAGCATAGAGAGCCGCTGTAAGCCCCGCGGGGCCTCCGCCAATAACCAGGACATCGTACATGCTCATTCTCCATCGAATCTGGCATAATATTTTAATCACGTGATTAGGTTTCGCGGAAAAGGTATAAACGCCGGTTTTAGCCATGTTTGGCGAATCTGAGATGAGCGAGAGACTTAAAAAGATCTTGAAGCTATCGGCGAAGGCCTTGACTCTTTTGATCATGATTTTCCTCTTATACATCGTTGTTCAGCTCGTCTCAAGCTCTCCGCCCATGCTTCTTTCATACATCGTAATCTTGCTGACGGTCTTCATGGTAATCTTCGGAATTCTAAGCCTACTTTCATAGAATGCTTTGAAATCCGAGGTAAATGGATAAAAATTCCGAAGCATAAAGAGGCTTCTGGTGGGCCGGTAGATCAGCTGGGAGATCGCCCGCCTTGCACGCGGGAGGTCGCG
>CAZDPL010000022.1:0-14709 GCA_964507345.1 uncultured Nitrososphaeria archaeon | reverse complement strand
TGTCTGAGTATCTCCTTGTCATCCTTGCTCGATGGAATCAGAAAGTACTCTCTCTTACTTATCCCTAATTCATCTAGGTAATCGTCAAGCTTGGGGACGTAGCCTGCTTCAAAAGCCCAGGGAGCGAGATCGTGAACCTCAACAAAGAATTTTCCCTCAATTTTAACAGGTTTGCTCAAAACCTTTGGTCCAACGTATAGTCCGGCTGCGAAAGCGAGCGCCCCGGTGGCGCCGAGCTTTATGAACTCTCTCCTTTTCATATATCATGGATGCGTGTGCATTTGAATAATATTTCGCTTGTGGAGAAGCTCAGTGGGGTGGGATGGCCATCACCCATCAGCGGTGGAAACTCTCATCACCGCCTCGGATAATCGAGATAGCATGTGAAGTTATAAACCTAAGATCCTAGAAGGAAGGAGGCTTAAATCGCGCATCAAATTCATTCCTCCAGAGATGGCTGTGATAGTTGAGTTTAGTATAATCCCCATGGGGGAGGGAGCTAGCGTATCGAAGTTCATCGCTCCAGCGATAAAAGAGCTTGAGAAGCGCGGAGTGAAGCATGTGACAACTCCGATGTCTACGATAATAGAGGAAAATGATTTGGGGAAAGCTTTGGAATGCGTGAGAGCAGCTCATGAAGCGGTGATGAAGGCGGGAGTAAAGCGCGCCGTAACAATAATCAAGATAGATGATAGAAGAGATATTGAGAGATCTATGGAGGACAAGTTGAGGTCTCTAAGGAAAGCGCTTAAGGAGCTGGAGGAAGGAAGCTGAACAAGACTTAATTTTCTCCGATAAAGCGTTTACAAGCATGAAAACCGCGCTAATAATCATTGATTTCCAGGAGAGGCTTGCCAGACACATATCGGGGATAGATGAGGTCTTGAAAAACTCGGTGAAGCTCGTGAAGGCATGTAAGATCCTAGAAGTGCCGATGATCCTAACCGAGCAGATAAAGCTGGGAGCCACGGTGAAGGAAATAAGAGAAGTCATCGACGTTAAGCCTATCGAGAAATCCAGCTTCAGCTGCGCAGGCTGCCCGGAATTCAACCACATACTCGAGAAAATAAATCCAAGGAGATGCGTATTAATCGGAATCGAGGCGCATATCTGCGTCCTCCAAACAGCCCTCGACCTCAGAGATAGGGGCTACGAAACCCACGTGGCCGTAGACTGCACG
The DNA here is from genome assembly GCA_964507345.1 of uncultured Nitrososphaeria archaeon. Classification (GTDB taxonomy): domain Archaea; phylum Thermoproteota; class Nitrososphaeria_A; order Caldarchaeales; family Wolframiiraptoraceae; genus Wolframiiraptor. The sequence goes on along the minus strand of CAZDPL010000022.1, from coordinate 13,529 downwards.
GGATCCAGAAGGGAACTCGATAAACAAATAGCGATCCAAAGAATGATGATGAAAGATGTAACGCCGACAACCTCGGAAACAGTAATCTACGAGATCCTGAAAACTGCGCAACATGAAAAATTCAAGCAAATACTGGAAATCGTAAAAGAATAACTTAACATTGGGGCTTGCAAGACCTTATCTAGAGGCTAAGCGTTTTTGCTAGAGTTCTTGTTCTGCGAGTCCGAGTAGGTGTATGTTTCCTATGTTTACTTTTTTGAGGTGTTTTTTGGCTGCTTGGAGGCATTTTTCTGCTTGTTTTCTTGGGGTTATGGTTGTGTCGGTCATTAGGTAGTCTGGGTGGAAGATTAGGAGGCTGTAGGGGATTTCTGGGTTTAGGCTTGCAATGAATTCTGCTATTTTCTCGACTTCGTATTCGTCTACGTAGTGGGGTACGAGGAGGGTTGTCGCATTCAATACGGGTACATCTTTCCTATCTTCGTAGAATTCTCGATAGATTAGCTCAAAGTTCTCTAAGGTTCTCTTGTTATCTCTCCCGGTTAATGCTTTGTGGACGCTTGGTGTGAATGCTTTTAGATCGAATTTTATGTTTCCTCCGCTTTCATATGCTAGTTCTCCAGCTTTCCTGACTAGTTCCCTCGCTCCGCATCCATTCCACTCAAAGCATATTCTCATGATTCTTCTCTCAGGCTTCTCTTCTAGGATTCTTTTTGACGCGTTTATCGCGAAGGGGAGCTGCGGCTCTGGTGATCCTCCGAACCAGCACCAGCAGGTTATCCTAGAATCGTTTAGCGTGTATTGGACTAGCTCGTCGGCGGATACGAGCTTTCCTTCATCAAGTTGTTTGTGGCTCCAGTTTTGGCAGAAGAGGCAGTCGAAGCTGCATCCATAAAAGAAGAGCGCGAGGTTGTAGTAGCCGTATTCTGGCCCATCTCGAACTGCGTATTTCGGGTATCCTGCGCCCGTTCCGGCTGGACAGAACCATGCGGCGCAGCAGTTGGTTACGTGGGCGTCGAGGTAGTAGTGGAGTAATCCATGCTCATCATCAACCTTAGACTTCAATCTTCCTCCGATATTCATTCTAAGTCCGCAGTATCCCAGCTCGCCTTCTCCGATTACGCACTCGGCGCTGCAGAGACCGCATCTTATCCCGTTCTTAGATCTCGGAGGCTCAGGTGGAAGGCCGAACCTCAGCCTGCTTCTCCTATGAGACTCCATAGCGTATTCCAATGCTTCTTCAGGCTTGTTTCTCAAACATTCGACGCAGACTCCTATGCTCTCGGAGATGAGCTTAGATCTCGTTCCACAGAGCGGGCACTCCTTCTCCTTAAGCCTTGTGGGCAGCGGTATTATCACTTCGAATCCTATGAAGAAGAAGACTCAGCCTTATTTCAGTCTTCACGGCCTGAAGATAGAATATATCACTCGGCGCTCACGCATTCACGCACGAGAAAGATTGTGGAGAATAGAAGAGCTAGCCTTAGGATTTGCTTCCGGGGTTGCGCAAGGAGTCTTCGAATGGCTCCCGGTCAGCAGCAAGACCATTCTCCTATTCATCTTCTACTGGTTCGGGACTCCTCCAAGTCAGGCATATTTCATCGGATTATTTCTAAATGGATCAACTGCAGCAGCGGCGGCGCTATACTTCAGAAGGGATTTAGTCGAAGCATTGAGAGGTCTCTATGAGGCTAAAAGCAGAGGGAGGCTACTGCTCGCTTTCTTAATTGTTTCCACTTTGGCTACGGGGGTTACCGCGATTCCGCTCGCATCTCTAGCAGCTGAAGCCCTCAGCTCTTTGGGAAGATTTTCCATGATCTTGATCGCCATCCTCTTCAGCGCCCTCACGATAATCCTATGGATCGAGGAAAAGCTAGGCGAGAAGAAAAGAGGTTCCAGATCCCTCAAACTCAGCGATGGAATTCTAGCAGGATTAGCTCAAGGATTCTCAGCCTTGCCGGGAATGAGTCGAAGCGGCTTAACGATATTCGCATTACTCGCGTTAGGCTATGAGCCATCCGAAGCCGTAAAGCTATCATTCCTAATGAGCATCCCCGCCACGATCGGAGGAAGCCTCTACACATATCTACTCCATCGAGGAACGATCACAACAATTTCAACCGAGATACTCGCCGTCTCCATCATTACCGCTCTCACAATATCCATCCTAACGATAGCCACCCTAATCAAACTCTCTCAAAAAATCAAACCACACCTCTTCACCCTAACCCTAGCAATAATATCTCTCGCAACAGCCCTCCTCCAAACCTAAAACAAACTATAAGCCTAAATTCCACCAAAAAACAGAAAACAACAGACGCCCCGGTAGCTCAGCTGGTAGAGCGGCGGCCTCGTAAGCCGCAGGCCGCGGGTTCAAAGCCCGCCCGGGGCTCCATTTTCTTTTTGTAGGACTGTGGTGTGGTTTGTTGGGAGGGGTATGCGGAGCGCGGTTGTTGTTATGCCTACTTTTAATGAGGCTGGGAATGTTAGGTGGCTTGTTCCGAGGGTTTTGGATGTTTTGGAGGGTGCTGGCTGGAGGGTGTTGGTTTTGATTGTTGATGATAATAGTCCTGATGGGACTGCTGAGGTTGCTGAGGGGATTGCTCGAAGTAGGGGCGGGGTTGAGGTTCTTAGGAGGCCTGGGAAGCTTGGGATAGGTTCGGCGTATGTTGATGGTTTTAGGAGGGTTTTGGAGGAGCATGATTGGGCTGAATATGTCTGCGAGATGGATGCTGATGGAAGTCATCCTCCACGAACCTTGCTTGAGATGCTTGAGGCAGCGGAGGAGAGCGGAGCGGACGTCGTCGTCGGGTCGAGATATATCCCCGGAGGAGAGTGGGTTGAAAAATCCTTGAAGAGGATAATCATTAGCCGGGGAGCGAATCTCTTGGCGAGGATTGCTACGGGCATGCATGTCAGGGACGCGACATCCGGCTTCAGGGTGATCAGAGCAAACGCTCTCAGAAAGATTATGGACAAATTAACGGAGCTTAAGTCGGGTTATGTCTTCCAAGTGCAGTTGCTCTACGAGCTTTACAGAAGTGGATGCAGGATCATCGAGTATCCGTTGAAGTTTATGCCGAGGAGGAGCGGCGTATCGAAGCTCGGTGGAGGCGAGATAACCGCGTATGCTTCCTGGTGTTTGAAAACCATGTTTAGGAGGATTGGAGGTTGGTGAGAAGGCTCGGAGAGATCGGTGAGAAAAAACTCCTAGAATGGATAGTTAAAAGACTTGGGGAAGCTGATGGAGCTCTGCTTCCACCTGGAGATGATGCTGTTGATTTTCCTTTCAAGGGTAGGCTCATAATCTCATGCGACATGCTTGCGGAGAAAACCGATATACCGGCTGGAATGAGTTTGAGAAGCGTCGGATATAAGGCGATCACCGCCGCGACGAGCGACGTAGCCGCTAAAGGCGGAAAACCAATTGCCTACCTCATATCTCTCATGCTTCCGCCAGACATGACCGAGAAAGAGTTTGAAGATCTTTGGAGGGGATTTGAGGAAGCTGCTAAGCTTTACGGCGGAAAGATTCTTGGAGGAGACTTGAACTCAGGAGATCAGATAGTGATCGACGTGACGTGTATAGGGCGAGCCGAGAAAATCATTTCAAGGCTCGGAGCTAGGCCGGGCGATATCTTAGCCGTCACGGGAGAATTCGGAGCGCAGGCAGCCGGACTACATGCGTTACTCAACGATATTAAAGACGATCCGCTAGTTGAGAAAATGATTCAAAGCTTTGAGAGACCTGTTGCCAGGGTTGCGGAAGCAATCGCACTCGCTGAATCCGCGGCCATAACATCCTCGATCGATTCCAGTGATGGATTGGCGGAATCCCTTTATCAGCTGAGTGATGTTAATGATGTTGGATTTGTAATTGAAAATCCTCCAGTAAGCGAGGATGCCGTGAGATATGCAGAGAAATTTGGAGTCGATTTATTTGATCTCGTTTTCTATGGGGGAGAAGAATATGAGCTTGTTGTTACATTGAAGCCTAAGATGCTCAGCGACGCAGTTGAAGCCGTTCGTAAAGCTGGAGGAAGGCTGATAGTAATAGGAAGGGTTACGGAAGATAAGGTGATTAAGGTCAGATGGCTTGGCGAGGAAAAGCTTTTGGAAAGAAGAGGCTATGAACACTTCAAGCTTTAGCGGAACTGGATTCGACGAATAAGCGATAGTAGAGTAAGGCCGCTATGGTTTTGCCGTCCATTATCTTCTTCTCTCTAATGGCTTCGAGAGCCTCCTCGAGACTCATCTCGACAACCGAGATATCTTCATCTATCTCAAGATTCTGCGAACTTTTTTCCAAATCTTCAGCGAGGTAAATGTAGAGCTTCTCGCTGCTATAGCCTGGGCTCGGATAAATCGTGAGCAAGTGAGTTAATTTACCAGCTCTGTAACCCGTCTCCTCCTCCAGCTCTCTAGCAGCACATTCTAAAGGATCTTCACCGGGCTTAAGCGTTCCAGCAGGAACCTCTAAGAGGACTTCCTTAACTGGATGCCTATACTGCTTTACGAGAATTATTTTGCCATCATCTTTCACGGGGATTATTGCTGAGGCTCCACGATGAATTACGCATTCCCTATAGATTTTCTTACCTGATGGGAGTAGAACCTCCTCCCTTTTCAGGGATACGGCTCTACCTCGATAAATCTCCTCACTCGATATCACTTTTCCGATCACAGCTTAGCCCCGTCAATAAATCTTCGAGAATATTTATTGAACATTTCTGAAAAGCCGCCGTAAGGAATTGACGCTAAGCTTTTTGGAAGCTGTTAAATAGCTCTGAGGAAATCACCGACCCATGGAGTCAATCCCGATTATAGATTTGCATGAAGACATCTCGTATTACTTTATCGGAGGAGCTAGTGGACTTAAGTTTCGCTTAGAAGATTTTGATGAAGACCTGCCGGGAAGGCATGGAGACATACCGAAGTACAGGAGAGCGAACGTGAAGATTATAATGTCTTCCGTGTTCTGCCTTCTCTCGACGATAGCTCCCAGAGTGAAGAAGAAGCTTGAGAAGGGTTATGGGTTCAAAATCAGGGCGTGGACTCCTAAAGCTTCCCCTCTTACGGCCTTACAGCATATCAAGGTCTACTATGAGCTAGTCAAGATGCACTCCAAAGACTTAATGCTAGTCCTCACTGAGAAAGACGTTCACGAAGCCTTAACCGGAGACAAAATCGGGCTTCTACTTTCCATGGAGGGAACATATATGCTGGAAGACGTTTACGACCTCGAACTATACTACAACCTCGGCGTCAGGAGCATCCAGCTCACATGGAACTTCGATACTAGATACGCGGCATCCTGCTTCTCATCGAAAGACTATGGATTAACGGGGGAGGGAGAGGAGTTAATCGAGGAAGCGAATAGACTTGGAATAATAATTGATTTAGCTCACGCAAGTAAGCAAACCTATCTCGACGCCGCCGAAGTTTCAAAACTTCCACTCATAAGCAGCCACGGAAACCCTAAGAGAATGCACGACACCCCGAGAAACCTAGACGATGAAATGTACGAAGCTATAAAGAAGACGAAGGGAGTGGTCGGATTCATGTGCGATCTAGTCGGAGGCAGACACGACCTCGAAGCATACGCAAACAACATAATGTACGTTTATGAGAACTTCGGTCCAGATATAATGGCTATCGGAACCGATTACTTCGGACTAATAGACACAACACCTCCAAGGGGACTCGAAGACATAACGAAAATCAGAAAAATCTTCGAAATACTCCTCGAAAAAGGGATGAAGGAAAGCGACATCGAGAAACTAGCATACAAAAACGCGCTAAGAATAATCCTAGAACATGCCAAAAAGTGGAAAAACCATAGCATGCAAAACGAGTAAAAATGCGGGCCCGCGGGGATTCGAACCCCGGACCCCCGGCTCTCCTCCAAATCTTATGATAGAAGGCCGGTGCTCTATCCATGCTGAGCTACGGGCCCTCGGTGCTCTAACTCGCTTATTTCTATTTTAGCGTTTAGGTTGGATAAGATTTATCGGTTAGCATGTTTTTCGGCTTGTCGGCTGGATGATTGTATGCGTTTTATATTCTGGTGGGAAGGATTCTAATCTCGCGCTTTTCGAGGCTTCAAGGCTTTTCCGGGTGGCTTGCTTAGTTAATATTCGCCCGGAAAGTTCTGAGAGTGCTTTATTTCATTATCCTGCTTCTGATTTGGTTGATCTTCAGGCTGAGGCTTTGGAGCTTCCGATAATTAGGGTTGAGAGTGGAGATGGGGAGGGGGAGCAGGTTGAAGCGCTTCGTGAAGCTTTACGTATAGCTGAGGAGGAGTATGAGGTCGAAGGGGTCGTTACGGGAGCTGTTAAGTCCGTTTATCAGGCAACCCGCTTCCAGCGGGTGTGCGATGAGCTTGGGCTCTGGTGCTTTAATCCGCTTTGGCTCATGGATGAGGAAAAGTTGATCGAGAAAATTTTATCGTATGGATTTAAGGTGTTGATAACGCGGCTGGCTGTCTATCCATTTGAGGAAAAATTCCTAGGAAAATTTATCGATAAAGAGTTCATCGAGTATCTGAGGAGAATTAAGGCGAATGTGTCGGGGGAGGGCGGCGAATATGAGACTTTGGTTACTTGGATGCCGATGTTCAGGCGGGAGATCAAGATCCTAAAGTATTCAAAGGATGTTCGGGAAAGTGAGGGAGAGATTTTCATAGAGCGGGCTGAGCTAGCTTGACCAAGGTTCTGATAATCTCGACATGTAGGCATCGCTTATCGGAAGAAGAATTCGTTAGACCGTTGAAGGAGATCGCCGAGAGCCTTGGATACTCGACGGAGGTGAGGAATTATAAGCAAAAAATCCATCCTAAAAGCGGCAAGATCATCATAAGCGGAACGGCTTTGAAAGACTCCGATTACCTGAACTATCTCGAAAACTTCAGATGGCTTATGGAGTTTGGTGGAAAAGTTCTAGGAATCTGCGCAGGTGCTCAGATCATATCATTGATCTTTGGATGCAAGCTTAAAGATAGGAAGCTCATAGGGGTATATGATGTTGAAATCCTTGGAAGACGGGAGAGGGCATATTTCCTAGTGAGTAAGGTGCCTAAGCTAAATGAGGAATTCGAAATTCTGGGCAGGGTCGACGATATCCCAGCATACTTTAGGAAAAGAGGTAGGGAGATTTATGGCGTGCTCTTTCATCCCGAAGTTTTGAACAGAGATCTTTTAACCATGTTTCTAAAGGACCGCAACCAATGCTCTGACTAGCCCTGCTTAAACAGCATCAAAGAATCTAAACTTTTAATTATCCTTGAGAAAATTCAACAAGCGTGGTTCAAATCGAGAATCAGGATTGGAGCTACCGCCTCTTCAATAGACGATCTTGAGTCGTCAACGGAGCTTCAGGTATTTCGCAGTTTTCACATATTTCCTTCATCTAGAATTAGGATTTTTGCTCCATTTGGCGGGTTTAGGTTGGCTGGGATGTCTATGAATTTCCTGCAGTTGAGGAGGATCGCTGAATCGCTTGAAGCTACTATTTCTCCTGATTTTATCAATTCTGAGTCTACGGTTTTCGTGGTCTTGGCTGTGCAGTTGATTCCAAGACTGTTCATGAGGTTTCTTGTTAGGGCTGCTAGTTCGCCGCTCTTGCTTATCTGCTCCTCAAACAAGATTATCGCCTTATTCACCTCAGCTTTCTTCAAGAAATCCGCTATGGCTAGTAAGGCTTTCTCCGTTAGTTCCGTGATTTTATATTTTGAGTGTGTTTCGCGGAAGTCTCTTATGACGCCGTCATCGCATAGAATTACGTATTCTCCTCTGAGGATCGCCTCGACCGTGTTCAGAACGTTGAATCCATCAATCCATAGATTGCTTCCCCTCAGCTCTCGGAGGTTTGCTTTCTTCGATTTGATGATGTCTACTTCCCTCTGCGAATAGACCGATCGGAATAATATCGATCTCTCGGTTTTATTAAGTTGGTATTTGTCTCCTACAAGCCTTAATGCTGATGATTTGTTGTAGCCTCTATCCAGTAGGTATCTTAGATCCTTGCGAGCTTCTTTCAGGACATTCAGTCTTTCTATTATCTCCATGTCTACTCGATGTAGATTCCAGGTCGTAGCGGTAAGGCTGTGGCTGCCTTGTTCTTCGGATCATATATGTTCTCTTGGCCTTCTGCGTAGACCTCGACGGATGCATTAAATTCCTTCTCTAGGAATTGGCTGGCTTTCTGATAGAATTCTAGTTCTCGTTCGGCTGCGTTTATTATTGCTTCATTGCTATATTTTGAAGTGTAGAAGGCTAGGTTGTCGAACATGAGCTTTGCTAGGTTTGGAGCTTTCTTTGGGTCTGCGAGCTTTTGCGATATCATCCATTTGATTAATTCTCCGATCGGTTTCTTGCTCTTGGATTGCATTAGGTCTAGAGTTTTCTTTAAGATCTCTTTCTTTCCGTCGGCGGCGGCGTAGATTACTATCTTTTGAGGCTGCTTGCCGTAAACTTCGATTATGCTTCTAACGTCCTCCATTATTCTCGTCAATAGCTCTTCTTCGAGTTCTCTACGCTCATTTATTAATTCAGGCTTCCGCTCAGGCCATTTCTCGGAGGATACGAAGCCTTCTTTTCCGAGTATTCTCCAGCATTCTTCAGCTGTGAAGGGTATGAAGGGTGCGAGAAGCTTCACCCACTCCTCGATGAACGTTTTCGCTGCTTTGCCGATCTTTCCTCCAGTTCTTCGAATGTACCATTTCCAGTCATTGTATAGTCCATAGAGGGCTTCGGTGAAAGCGGTTCTAGTCTTAAGCTTCTCCATCGACATCGTTATTTTCTCGATTCGTTTCTGAAGGATTGATAGCAGCCACTCATCCATCTCGCTCGACTCAGATGCTTCGGAGGACGAAATTTCTCTGCAGATCTTTATCAAGGTTTCAAGCATGTTTTTCACTTCTCTAGCGTTTTTATCTCTCCAGTCTGGGTCATCGAGGTCTTCGGCGGCGAGGAGGAGGGTTGCGCGGGTGGTGTCAGCTCCATACATCTGGATTGCTTTCTTTAAGGGGATGAAGTTCCCCTTGCTCTTCGACATCTTCTCTCCCTCGATCTTCACCATTCCATTTACTCCTATTCCGCGCGGCCAGTGTCTTGGCTCAAAGATCGCGACGTGATGGAAGATGTAGAAGGTGAGGTGGTTGGGAACGAGCTCCTTCGCAGAGATTCTCATGTCAACTGGATACCAGTAGAGGAATTCCTCTCGCATCTGCCTAAGAGTTTCTTCTCTTAACCCGACTTTAGACGCTATCTCGGAGGGGTTCCCGATTCCGAGGTAAATGTAGTTTAGGACTTCGAAGGTTAGTTGCTCGGGTTTGACGAAACCTAGGTTTAGGTATTTGCTTATCGTGTAGAGGGCTGGGTAGATCGTCGAGTCGCTAAGGGTTTCGACTATCCACTCAGGATCCCATGGAAGCTTCGTTCCGAGACCGGTTTTCCTAGCACATGCCCAGTCCCTGAGCCAGTCGACGACATTCAGGAACCATTGCCTCGCCTCTTCTGGGTAAATGTTCATCTTCATTATATGCTCCTTAACTTTCTGCTTCCACTCAGGATCTGAGTATCTGAGGAACCACTGGTTTTCGACGATCTTGACTATCGTCTCGGTTCCGCATCGGCATACCACTTTTTCGGGAAGCTCCCACATCACGCCGCCCAACCCAAGTTCTATCAAACGCTCTTTCACGAGGTCTCTGGCCTCGGCCACGGTTTTACCTGCATATTCTCCGCAATTCTCCTTCAGAACTCCTTCATGGAATTCTTTTGAGTAAATTGTCTTAGTTGCCTCATCCAGCCTAGGATCGGTATCGGAGGTTACGCCAAGTTTCTCAACTTCCTCAACCGCTGGATATTCACCATATCCAGGAACCTTGATTATCGAGATAGGCTTGATGGATTCTACGAGCTCTTTTATGCCGTATTTCCTGAGCCTCTCCTCGTTTCTCCTTAAGGCGATTACTCCAGCATAGTCGTACGGCGCGTGGGCTGGAACGCTGTAAACTACTCCTGATCCAAAGTTCGGGTCAACTAGATCGGCGGGAAGTATTGGAACCTTCTTTCCCGTTAACGGCGTTTCCGCGAACTTTCCTATAAGCTCGTCTGGAGAGATCTTCTTGATTACCTTCACGTTCATCTGGTGCTTAAGCTTCTCGGCAGCTCTCTCGGATACTATGAGCTTAGCCCCATCCGCCTCAATCAATACGTAATCGTGATCAGGGTTAATCCAGATGTTAGTTACGCCGAATATTGTTTCTGGTCTGAGGGTTGCTGCCGCGAGATATGCGTCGCCGAGCTTGAAGTATACGAGGGTATATTCTTCGGGTGAAACGCCTTCTCCCACAAGCCTATCGTGATCTCCTGTTGGGCTTTGGCATCTCGGACACCATACGACGGGATGCTTTCCCATCGCGACGTAGCCTTTATTCTTTAGAGTGAGGTATTGCCAGCGGATGAAGTTACTGTAGTATGGATGGAGATCTGTTGTGTAGAACTCTCTCCTCCAGTCAACGGAGATTCCCATCGCCTTGACGACTTCTCTATTCTCCTCCATGTAGTATCTTGTTACGAAAGCTGGTTCAGTGAATTTTTCCAGGATCTCCTCAGGAACCCCATCGATCTCGACGAGCATCCTCCTAATCGCTTCATCTCCACGCTTCAGCCTCTCACAGGTTCCAGCAACCGCCTCGCCAGTCCAATGCCAAGCCCATGGAAATAGCACGTTATAGCCCTGCATCCGCTTAAATCGAGCATACGCGTCTCCTCGAGTATACGTGAAGCCGTGGCCTATATGAAGCGGGCCATTTTGATAGGAATATGGTACGCAAATGAATATTTTCGGAGCACCTGGCTTAGGATCTGCCTCGAAGAGTTTGGCTTCAGCCCATCTCTTAACCCATTCACCTTCATAGGGTATCGCGGACCTTATTCCCATAGCTTACTCCACCCTATCAGCCAGCCTTATTTAAGCAAAAAACAACCTATAAACCCGACCTAGTGAAATAGAAAGCCGGAGGGCCCGTGGCCTAGCATGGATAGGGCGCCAGCCTCCGGAGAAAGGATTCGGAGAAAGCTGGAGGTCCCGGGTTCAAATCCCGGCGGGCCCGCATCTTTTACATGTTTATATTGAATTGTATTTTCCGCGTTCTTCTTGGAGAGAGAGAAGAGCATTTGCTCGATGATAGAGTATTCGTATTCTCATTTCCATATCGGTGAGCTTGGCTTTTAGCTGCTCGGATAACCCGTCTCTGGGGATGCTGCGAACCTCCTTCAATAGATCTTCCAGAATTCTTCTAGCAAGCTCTATTCTAGCCTCCTTATTGAGAATCTTCTCGCAGAACCTCAAGTCTTCTTGGATTTTGTCTATCCGCTTTTCTACGTCGGCTTCATCCCTCAGGTCTTCCACGTCTCAATTCATTTCCTCTGCATAATAAAAATCTTAAATGCTGGAGCTGAAAACTCTCAATTACCCTGCAGAGAATACTATGTCTCTGAAAAGGTGCTTCAGATGAAGGATTATAAGAAGAACCCTCTGTGGAACGCGCTCGTCGAGGTCGTGAAAAAGCTTCCAGACTTCGAGAAACATAAACAAAAGGTTAGAGACGAGATTCTAGTACGTAAGCCGGATATTTCTGCTCAAGAGCTTTCTGAGGTAATGTCGATCCCGCTTGGAGAGGCCATGGTGATCTTAGACGAGCTCCGGCTTACCCCTAAAGAGGTCGAAGAAGAGCTAGCGAAAGATTATCCAAAGCCCAAGTACAGGCTGGTGGCCCTAGGTGGAACTTTTAGCAAACTTCACTACGGCCATTTAATGCTTCTGCTGATTGGGATCAGATCTGGAGAAAGGGTAATCGTAGGCGTAACAACGGACGATTTTGCAAGGAAACTTGGAAAAAGCTATGAAGTACCACCCTTTGAAGAAAGAGTTCAGCAGCTAAGAGCTGTTCTAAAAGAGCGAGGCTGGCTTAAACGATGCGAAATCATTCCATTAAAAGATCCCTACGGCGTCACCGTGGAGGATCCGAGAATAGAAGCCTTGGTAACGAGCCCTTTTACCCATTATCGGGGAATCGAGATAAATAAGCTTCGTGAGCGGAAGGGATTCAAGCCGCTTGATATAATAGTGTGCCCCCTCGTGATGGCGAAAGATGGAAAACCTATATCAAGTACTAGAATAATGCGCAGAGAAATTACCCCGAAAGGCGAGATCCTGCCCTAGATTAAGCCAAAGATCATGAGCACGATGAACATTATAGCTCCCGTCGCAAGCGTAAGCTTAATCGAGGCACTATATAGTTTCTTGAAGCCTATAGCGTTGTAAACAACTACGCCTATCATTGAGACAAGTGAGAGAACATTGAGCATAATCTCGTGGAAGGTCACAGGACCCGTAGCCCTAACTGGTAGCCTTTCGATTATCCTCGCATATTTAACTGACGTCCAGTTTCCGCTTGAAAGCTCCAGCTTATCTAAATGCATTTCAACTCCCTTTGACAACCATCTTACATCACTCATATTCAGGTAGGTTATCGTGTTCTTCAATATCTTATCTAGCTCACTTATCGGGATTGATGACCACGCGGGCGTGGTCATGTTTGGATAGACTCTAAAGGCGTGGACGTAGGATGCTTTGATCACTTCGGATGTTATGAAGACTTCTCCTTGAGGCGTTATCCCCGTCATGCTCGCATTATAGAATGTAACGTTTTGCATGCTTGCTCCGACGATTGTGAACGAGGTTTTCGGAAGCTGCACTATGAAAGGTATCTGAAGGCATGTACATACAGCTATTATCAGAAATGAATGAAGAACTAATGTGAGAAGCGAAACAAGCTTCCAATTCGCTCCAGAGATGAGCGCCATTAGGGAGGCCACGGCCACTATTAGAAATAATATTACCAAAGATTGCACAGCTCTAGACAGCATTATTGTCTCGAAATTGGGCATCTCAGGAACTATGGACTCAAAGCCGGTTAAGCCGAAGCGCATCTCAATCTTATTCTGGAGAACGAAATCCGTGGTATAGCTTAAGATTAGAATGGCTATGGCAAAGATTGCTATCCCGCGGATAAGTCTTAACAGCTTCCATACATCGATTTCAGATATACGCTCTCGAAGCATTTCCCATAGCTCTTTAATCAGGCTTTTAACCGAGTGCATTCACCATAATGGAGCTAATAGCCCATTCTTATCTCTTTGCATACATAGCCTTGAGTTTGAAAGCAGAAAAAGCCGCCAAGGCCACGGCTAGGGAGATCGCGATGTTTACGAGAAGTGATGGAGCAAGCTCGCAGGCTTTAGGCAGTATCCTTTCTATACTTTCTCCGCGCATTTCGGTTTTAGAAAAGGCTTCAGATTCCGTGGCTGCTGTTGTGCTTGGAGTGGCAACCGTGACAAGAGTTTTCACGGCGGGTTTTGCAAGCATTGTCTTGTTGGATTCTGTTTTCTCGGCCTCGATTGCGAGGGCGGGTTTTTTGAGCTGAGCGGTATAACCTTCCATGAAGGTTATGGTGAAGTTCA
>CAZDPL010000021.1:0-15241 GCA_964507345.1 uncultured Nitrososphaeria archaeon | reverse complement strand
TCGCCAAGATGCTGTTCAAGTAATTCATGGATTTTATCTGATGGGTCGTCGCGTCCACTCTATCTCTCCTAACGGATGAGATAATTACCGAAATTCCCTTCATCTTCGACTCCTTACCGTATAGAGGGAGCATGGGTTCGGCGATTATTATGACATTTGGCTTCCTACATTTCCTAGGATCAAGTCCTAGGTCGCCTACCCCTCTAGTTACTAGAAGCCTTATATACGCGTCTCTGAGACCGTTTTTCCTTAAGGTTTCCAAAACGGCGTTAATCATCTCCTCCTTACTGAGAGGTATCTCCAACATTATGGCTTTAGCAGAATCGTAGAGTCTATCTATGTGCTCCTTAAGCTTGAACACCACGCCATCATAAGCTCTTATCCCCTCGAAGACGCCGTCTCCATAAAGAAAGCCGTGATCATATACCGAGATAGATGCTTTACTTCTTGGAACATATTCTCCATTAATGTACACCAATACCTCCTTACCTGCTTCCATGACGCATCCGATTTTCTCAACTTAAATAAACCTTCTCTTAGTAAGAACTGTTTTCGTAAGCCTTTTTAACGTCTAAGTCTCCGCTGACTTAGGATGGAGTCGGAGCGCCACATATTAGATGACATCGACGTGAAGATACTTGAGCTTCTTCGCAAAGATGGGAGGATGTCCTTTATAGATATTGGAAAGAAAGTCGGCCTTTCGGAAGGAGCTGTTAGGCGAAGAGTTAAGCTACTGCAAGAACGCGGAATAATAAAGAAATTCACAATCGAGATCGATCGAAGCTATGGAGTCAGCGCGGTTACGTTCATTCAGCTGGAGCCAGGTTCCTCTCCGAAACAGGTCGTCGAGAAGGTAGCTAATATCCCAGGGGTCGAGGTAGTGTATGAGATAACTGGACGATTTGATGTCATAGCAATACTCTCCGCTCCCAGCATAGGCGAGCTGAATGAGCGAATAGACATGATAAGGGACATTGAGGGGATCAGGGAGACGGAGACTGCGGTGATCCTGAGAGTCATTAAATAGAATACAAAGACTCTAAAGGGAGCGTGTACGGCTTCCTACTAGAGGAGAAATGGTGATTTACGAAGAGCGTTGGGATCTCGGGAAATTGGTCACCTTCGTGCCGAATAAGCATACTCCGATCTATAATTGGTTTTTTCTTTAAGGAGGGCTTCTCCAGAGAGTTTGTCCACTTGATGTTTAAGGAATTTGGCGTCAAACCCGGCTGGAGGGTTTTAGATCCTTTTGTCGGATCTGGAACCACGCTTCTGGCCTGTAAGGAGTATGGAATTGATGGTGTGGGTGTTGATGTTGCCCCATTAGCCGTCTTCGTTACCCAAGTCAAGATCGCCGACTATGATCTAGAGAAGCTTAAAGAGACGGCGCGATGGCTGCTAGAGCAACCATTCAGGAAACCTGACCTCTCGGAGATCAGCAATTTTGTTAAGCAATTCTTCCTCAAACCATCGCTCGAAGACATAATTTTCTTCCGCGAGAAGATTAGGGAGATCCATGACCCTGTGATTAAGAACTTCTTCACATTAGCCTTGATGAATGCCGCGATGAAAGTTTCATTCGCATATAAAGATGGAGCGGTATTAAAGGTCGTTAAGAAACCTGTTCCGCCTTTCAGGAAATTTTTCAGACGTGTGATCAAGAAGATGATTAGAGACTTGAAGCGGATGAGCTTTAAGCCGTGCAATCTCGAGGTTTACCTCGGCGACGCTAGGAAAATGGATTTCCTTGAAGATGAATCGTTTGATGCGATAATTACTTCCCCTCCATACCTCAATAAAATAGAGTATACGAGAGTCTACAAGATCGAGTACGAGCTATTCTTCGGAGATGTGCAAATAGATCCTGTCAGATCCTACCTTGGATTCAACCCAAAGAACGTCGTTGATCCGTTTCCCGAGCTTAACCTACCTGAAGTCGCGAAGGCATATTTCCATGATATGAAACTATGTTTGGAAGAGATGTTTAGAGTGCTTAGACCGGGGGCCAGAGCCGCAATCGTCGTTGCTGGAGGAGTTTTCCCAGATCGAGTTGTGGAGTCTGATACCTTGATAATGAAGCTTGCGGAGAGAGTGGGTTTCGAGGGAGAGCGTATGATAGCCGTCAATAAGAGGGTTGCGACGACGCGTAGGGTAATAAAGATCGGGGAAGCGAGGGAGAGCATACTGATTATAAGGAAGCCAAGTTAAATAGCGTTAAGCAATATATCTCACTAAAAGCATTAACATTCGTGCGGATAGTCAGCTATAGCTTAGAGGAAGAGCGAGACTACGGCTTCCTAGTATCCAGAACGGAATTCGTTCCAAGAGAATTCGTTGAAAGCGCGTTAGGTCTCAGCTTACCCAAAGACGTTAAAGCGCTTCTACCTGACAGGGAATTAATCCAGTTAATAGAATCCGTATTGAAGGGAACTAAGATGGAGACTCTGCCGCTAAACGGCGTGCATCTAGAGCCGCCTATATCGAATCCCGGGAAGATAATATGCTTAGGCTTGAATTACGTCGATCATGTGGAGGAAGCTGAGCAAGAGATCTCTGAGGGATTGCCGATATTCCTGAAGCCAGCCACCTCCCTAACGGGACCCTATGATCCAATCGTGAAGCCGAAATTCGTTAAACAGCTTGACTACGAAATAGAGCTAGCGGTAGTGATAGCTGATCGATGCAAGGATGTAGAGACTTCAGAAGCGCAATACCACGTTTTCGGCTACATGATAATGAACGATGTCTCAGCTCGTGACATCCAGTTCAGGGATGGCCAATGGACGCGCGGCAAAATATTCGATACCTTCGCTCCAGTTGGTCCATGGCTTGTGTCCGCCGATGAAATTGGAAACCCTCATAGACTTAGAATGCTTACCCGGGTGAACGGCGAGATTAGGCAGAACTCGAGCACGGCGAACATGATTCTCAAGATACCTGAGATAATCTCCATCCTCAGCCAAGGAATGACCCTTGAGCCAGGCGACATAATCTCGACAGGAACCCCCGGAGGCGTGGGGATATTCTGGAAGCCAAAGCCAAGGCTACTCTCACCTGGAGACACGGTTGAAATGTGGATCGAGAAAATAGGGTCGATAAGAAACGTGGTAATCACCGAGGAGTAGAAGTAGTAAAAACCATGCTATCCGTCCTCTGAGAATACTCTTCTGAAAAGATCCAAAAACTTAATACCTTGATTTGATTTCTGGTGAAACGCATGTCCTCAGAGAATTTCGACGTAATCGTGGTTGGTGCAGGGCCTGCTGGAGTTGCTGCTGCAAAGGCTTCCGCCGCAACTGGTGCTAAGACCCTGCTTTTAGAGAAGAATCCAGTAATCATGGCTTTGAAGCCATGTGGTCAAGCTGTTAGCTCGCATACGCTTAGGACGGCGGAGTTAAAGCCCGAGCCCCCGCTCGTAGTTAATAAGGTTCGAGCCTTAGTTTATGCTCCCAATGGTAAAGCTGTAAAATTGAATGATATGGGCTTCCTAATCAATAAGACCGTCCTTCTTCAAGAGATCGCGGCTCAAGCAGCATCACTCGGCGCGGAGATCCACGTAAATGAAGCATTCTTGGATCTAACTCGGAAGAATGATTCGATTTTAGTTAAGACCACGAGAGGAGAATACTCTGCTTCTGTCGTGATAGGTGCTGATGGATATAATTCGAAAGTAGCTAGGGTTTTAGGAGTATCGGAGAGATCTGAGCCTATTCCAACTCTTCAGTATGTTATGGCTGGATGCGAGCCTGAGATCGTCGACGCCATTAGAATTTATCTCGGAAACGAGATCGCGCCTAAAGGCTATGCATGGATCTTCCCGATAAGCGATAGAATAATGGAGGTAGGCTTAGGTGTTAGAGGTGCTCCGATAAAACCTTACATCGACAGATTCGTGAAGATGTTCGAGAAAGAACTCGGAAAAGCTCAGATAATCGATAGTAGAGGAGCGCCCGTGCCCGTAGGCGGCGTGATAAGCCAATACATCTTCGATGGCGCAATCCTGATCGGAGACGCTGCTGGAATGGTTATACCCTTAACTGGAGGAGGAATACATTCATCGATCTCAGCCGGATTAGCGGCAGGTGAAGTCGCTGGAAAAGCTTCTCAAGAGGGTGACGTCTCTAAGAGTAGACTTAGCGAGTTCAATGAGAAGTATAAGCCATGGCTGGATCGGATAAGGAAAAGCCTGAAAGTAATGCGAGTTCTAGAGACCTTAAGCGATGACGATTTTAACATGCTAGCAGACATTCTCGAAGACCAGGATATAATCGATCTCGCAAATGGGCTGAACGTTCTGAGAGTTGCAAGGAAGCTTATGCTTCATCCGAGACTCGCCGCTAAGCTCGCAAAGCCCCTGCTAACTATCTAAAGGAGAATGGCTTAATTTACGCGTTAACATCCTAATTTTAGTGAAATGCGGCTATGGAGCTTCCAGAAGTTCTGAAACTACCTAAGAAACTTGAGGTTAAAAACGTTAAGCTAAATCCATCCGAATCAGCCCTAGTAGTAATTGACGTCCAAAATGATTTCGCTAACCCCTCGGGAAAGCTTTATGCGAAAGGTGCTGAGAAAGTCATTCAACCGATAAAGAAGCTTCTCGCAAAAGCTCGATCCGCTGGCGCCACCATAATCTTCACTCAGGATTGGCATATCAAAGGCGACCCTGAATTCGAGATCTGGGGAGAGCATACTTTAGCAAATACTTGGGGAGCTGAGATCGTGGATGAGCTTAAGCCTGAGAAAACTGACATAATCATAAGAAAGCCCAGCTACGATGCATTCTACTCAACGTCTTTAGATCATGTCCTTAGAGCGAGGAAAATCAAGAAGTTAATCCTTACTGGTTTGCTTGGAAATGTTTGTGTTTTATGCACGGCCGTCGGCGCGGCTGTGAGAGGCTATCAGCTCGTAATCCCCATTGACGCAGTTTTCACGATATTGGAGTTTGATCACATCGCATCTCTGAGGTTCATGAACTCAATTCTAAAAGCCGATCTAACTACATCAGATATGTTAAGCTTCGAGGCGGGAGGAGATGCCTGAGAGACGATTCTACATAGCATCCGAAGACGAAATCCTCTCCGGCAAGGTTACGGACATCTATTTTTCAAGAACAAAAGAGATCTTGGAGAAGACTGGAAAGAGTGACAAGCGAGCCTACGCAGAGATCCATGCATATGGTTTTCCAAGGCAGTATTCTTGGGCGATAATAGCTGGAATATCTGAAGCCGCGAAGCTACTTGAAGGAAAGAGGATAGACGTTTATGCTTTGGAGGAGGGTGAGTTCTTCAGGCTATATGAGCCCGTGATGGCGCTCGATGGCCGCTACGTCGAATACGGTATCTATGAATCAAGTCTCCTCGGAATACTTAGGCATGCGACTAGCGTGGCGACGAAGGCTGCGCGGCTTAGGCTTGCGGCAGGAGATAAGACTCTGCTCTTCTTTGGGATAAGATCGGTTCATCCAGCTCTAGCACCTATGGTTGATAGATATGCGTTGATGGGCGGCTGCGATGCCGTTTCGAGCATAATTGGAGCTGAGCTCGCGGGAGTTAAGCCCGTTGGAACCATGCCTCACGCCTTGATCCTGATCTTTGGTAACCAGCCCGAGGCCTGGAAGGCGTTCGACGAAGTTATCCCGAGAGATGTTCCTAGAATAACGCTATGTGACACTCTCTCGGATGAGCGTTTCGAAGCTCTTCTAGCAGCCGAAACACTGAAAGACAAGCTTTACGGTGTCAGATTTGATACGCCCAGCTCCAGGCGCGGAGATATGAAGAAGATAGTTAAGGAGGCTCGATGGACCCTCGACCTCGCTGGCTATAAGCATGTGAAGATCTTCGTAAGCGGAGGACTCAACGAAGAGCAGGTTAAAGAGCTCTCAGAAGTTGCTGACGGCTTCGGGGTTGGAACATCAATTGCGTTCCCACCTTCAATCGACCTCGCGATGGATATCGTGGAGGTTGATGGAAAACCCTTTTCAAAGAGAGGTAAGCTTCCTGGAAGAAAGCAGATCTATCGATGCGAAAAACTTCATGACACAATCACGCCATTCGATAAGCAGCTCGATAAATGCCCCATCTGCGGAGGCTTAGTTGAACCCCTGTTAAAACCTTTGATAAAAGATGGAGAGATCGTTAGAAGACTACCGTCGCCAGTCGAGGTAAGAGAAAGAGTGAAGCAAAGGCTGAAAGAAATATCCTCAATTGAGGAATTTCCGCGTGAACCGCTTTTCCTAATACCTTGAAAAAAGGGTTAGTTTATTTGTTCCCGAATAGCATAATGCCTTGATGCCGAAGATCGTCATCTGTATCAGCGGATTCGCAGGCTCCGGAAAAAGCACTTTGGGAAGAAGATTGGCCGAGGCGCTAAACCTACGATACGTCTCCGGCGGCGACGGCTTAAAGATGCTCGCGGTCGAGCGAGGCTATAAGCCTGGGGGAGAAGAATGGTGGGAAACCGAAGAGGGCTTCAAGTTTCTTCAAGAGAGATTGAGAAACCCGGATTTCGACAAGGAGGTAGATAGAAAGCTTCTCGAACTAGCGGAGAAGGGCGGGGTCGTAATTGATAGCTGGGTTCTTCCATGGCTGTACAAAGGCGGCTTTAACATATGGCTTAAAGCTAAGCCGGAGGTAAGGGCTAAAAGACTTTCAAAACGTAGTGGAGTTTCTTTCGATGAAGCGCTTAGAATGCTTGAGAAGAGAGATAGGGAGAGCACCGAGCTTTATGAGAAGCTTTACGGGATAAGGCTTGGGAAAGATTTCGAGCCATTCCACCTTGTATTAGACACCAGCAACTTGGATGCGGAAGCCGTGTTTAAGATAGTGTTAACGGCAGTTAAGATGTATTTTGGCCTATAGTCGTCGAAGCTTGCTCCCATTCCTTAGCGACCTGCGCTCTGATGAGTTCTTCTAAGCAGTTTTGGCAGAGCATTCCGCCATAATATCTCTCGACAGTACGCTCGCTGTGAGTTAGCTTATAGTCCTTCTCCCTTGGTATGCCGTGGATTATTCCGCCGCATCTCGCACAGTGATGGAAGTTTCTCTTCTCGTCAACGTAGTGGATTACGACTCTTCCCCCTGGGGTTCTAACGTACTTTCTCTTCCTGCTTCTTGTCCTTAGCATCCTTCTCGGCATCCTGGATCACCTCGGGCTTGACCTCGAAGATCTTCCCAAGCGGCATATTAACTGCTAAAAGCGATAAAATAAACCATCCGATGAAGGTGAGCTTATTTCCCTGAGAGAGGAAGGGGATCACCAGGTCTCCTGGAAGAGTTGCGACTATCCCGATATTTCCATATAGTGGCGATAGGATCGCGTAGACTAGGTAAAATATTGCTAGGCTTGCAAAGAGCATAGCAAAGTTCTTCTTCCCGACTTCCGCATCTATCTTCCGATAATACTCCTGCTTCTTCATAAGCTTCTGAAGAGTCTTCTTATCGCCTTTCTTCTGAGCTTCGAAAAGCATTTTCTTAAACTTCTGGGACTCCATCATCTTAGCCATGTCCTCTGGTGTGATTAGCTTCTTTCTAAGAGCATTTGTGGCAGCGCTGACCGCGAGGGCTATTAGGAAGATCTCGATCATGGGGTTAAACATTATTCCTCACCCAGCATCCTACCTAGGAATGGATACATCTCTGCCAATCTCTCCCTCACGAGCAATTCATAGTACTGATACAGGATTCCCGTCATCAGCAGTATCCCTATCCCTCCTCCATAGACGTTGAAGTAGTCTCCGAAGATCGCTATAAGGGCGACTATGATTGCTCCAAGAACTGTGAGAATCTTGATGTATTTTTCGAGGAGCCTGGCGATGATCGTCGGGGCCCTCCTAAATCCGGGGATCTGCATTCCAGCCTTAATTAACTGATCTGCAACGGTTTGAGGAGATAATCCTCCAACCTCCACCCAGAACTTCGCAAAGAGAATGCAGAAAACTATCATTAGCGAAGCATAGATTAAAGCTCTAACCGGATCTGCTATGGCTCCTTGAAGATTTCCAGGAGACATGACGTAGTAAGCTAATCCTCCGGTCGGGATCACTCCTCGCTGAGTCGAGTTAAATGTTCCTATGAGGTTTAGGAATGGATTTTCGTTAGCTGGATTGAATCGGCTCCAGATCATGGTTGAGAAGAAGTAGATGTTCGTGAAGATGACTGAGGCGAAGATTACTGGAATGTTTGAGACATAGAGGAACTTTATTGGATATCTCGAAGTATAGCCCGATACTCTGGCGTGCTGGATCGGGACCTCAATCCTCAACGCCTCGAGGTAAATTATCAGCAGCAGAATCGCTATAGTGCTTATCAATCCTATCAGGTCGGGGAACTGGCCTCGATAAACCAAGTCTCCAAAGGTTCCTCCTTTAAGAGCGGCTTGAATGAGCGCGAGGACTATTCCCTGATAATAGCCATCTGGAAGCATGATCGGCGAGAAGAGGTTCGTGAAGATTGCTTCAGCAACTCCCGCAGCGATGAATAAGCTCACTCCGCTTCCGAGACCCCAACCCTTCTGAATGAGTTCATCCATGAAGACTATTAGCATGGTTGCCGCAACGAGCTGAATAAACACGATGAGCTGGACATTTGGCCCGAGGGGGCCCAGCATTCCGGAGACCGTGAATATGGCTGCCTCGATGAGTATCACGAGTATGGTTAAAAGCTTGTTCATTGCTGTGAAGGTTGCTCTATCCTGAGGCTTAGAGAGATCGAGTCTTATGAGCTGAGCGCCTACTAGGAGCTGAAGAATGAGCCCCGCGGTTACGATGGGGCCTATTCCGAGGGTTGTGAGTGTGCCTATTCTCTGAGCGAAGATTATGCTCATTATGAGGGGGCTTTGACCTGCGAGGCTTGCGGCTTTCGGGACGCCGTATAGAAGCGTGTGGCCCATTAAGGTATACAAGACTAAAACAATTGCTGTCCAGACAAATCGCTCACCTAAGCTAAGCTTTCTAGTAGGCTTCCTAATCTCGGGAAGATATCTCGCCAGTTTTTCGACGGCTTGTTGCCAGCTCAACTGGCTACACCTGCGAATTCTTTAGGCGTTACTAAGTTTCCTCCAGCCTCCTTTATTATTTTCTCAGCTTTCTCGGTCCATTTCTCGACTACGACGAGGACTGGCTTATCTATCTTGCCTCTCCCAACCAGCTTACCAACCCCAAGTTCTGCCAAATTAATGACAGGTTTTCCTTCGACAACTTGGAGTTCGCCTTTTCTCTCGAGTACGTCGAGTAGGGTCGCTAGCTGGATCAGGTTCATGGATGGAATTTCACGCTTATTCGGCCTATGGAAGCCGTGTTTTCCAAAGTAGTCGCGCTTGTATTTGAGAACCCAAGTCCATTTATGCTTATGCATTCCCGCGTGACCATGACCGCCTCTTGAACCACTTTTCCTATGCTGGCCTATCTGACCCCAGCCGCAGGTTCTGCTTCCTCTATGTTTCCTGCTCTTCCGATGCCGAGTCCCCATTTTCGATGCCTCCCTGTCTTACATGGCTTTGAGGAGGCTCCTCCTTATATAGCATCACACGCCCGCCATGCGGACGAAGAGTTCGTTTATCTTCTCTCCTCTATAACCGTATTCTCCTCCAGCTGATACATGCTTCTTGATGGTTCCCTTGAAACCTCCTCTCGGCGGATGAAGCCTGACGTAGGGTCTTAATCCCTTCTCCTTAAGCTTGCTCAGCGTTACCTCTCCGGAGTATATCTTCTTAGCGAGATCCTCTAATGACTCGAATCCCAGCTTCTTCAGGAATTCTTCTCCAAGTTCTTCTATTTTTCCGTCGCCGATGACTTCTATCCTTCTTATGAAGGTCTTAATCGTCTTGAGATTGGGCTCTCCCCAAGTTATCATGTGCTCGACTTTTTTCAGCATGCCTTCATAGCTGGGTCTCTTCGGGACTATCGTCGCCCAGTTCGCTCGCTTTAGATTAAGCATTCTAAGCGTGTCTAGATGCTCCTTCCTCGCCTTAACGCTTCCCTTGATCCTTATGACTAGGTAGCACTTGCATTCTTCGCTCAAGTTTCATCACCACATGCTCGGCAAAACTATCTTGTTCGTATTTCTGAGAGCTTCGAAAGTTGCGCCTGCGAAAGATAGGGTAGTCCTAGTTTCGCCGTAGGTTCTTGTCCAGACATCCTCGATTCCAGCGAGCTCTAACACGACTCTAGCTGCTTCTCCCGCGACTATTCCCAAACCTCTCGGTCCAGGTATCAATTCTATTCTAACGCTTCCCCGCTTACCGACGACTTTCATAGGAACGCTGTGAGGAGCTCCGCATGCGCATTCCCAGCTTCCGCATCCCCTTCTAACGGGGATGATGTTCATCTTCGCATCTCTTACCGCCTTTTCTATTGCTGAGACT
Source organism: uncultured Nitrososphaeria archaeon (assembly GCA_964507345.1). GTDB lineage: Archaea > Thermoproteota > Nitrososphaeria_A > Caldarchaeales > Wolframiiraptoraceae > Wolframiiraptor. The sequence continues at coordinate 4,879 of CAZDPL010000021.1, read as the reverse complement.
ACGTGCACGGCTTTTCCCGTTCCTAAGCCAACGTATCCATCTCTATTCCCGACTACAGCTATTGCTCTAAATCTAGACCTCTCTCCAGCGGCGGTCTGCTTCTGAACCAGGTTTATGTCTATGATTTCCTGCTCGAGTCCGGGGAGAAGGTAGTCGACTATCTCGACTTCTGTGATCTTGAGGTGGTTTGCGAAGAGTTCGGCGAGTGATTTTATCTTTCCTTCCTTAACCATTCTCCCGACTTTCGTTCTCGGAACCCATTCTTCTAGGCTCATCACGGCTCAGCCTCCTTCAAGATACGCTCTTTAACTTGGGAAAAGTGATCGTCAAGATTCATGTAAACTTGCTCATCTGATTTCGAGAACTGAATAGTTTCTACGCCCGATTCTTTTAGACTCTTGTAGTATTCCTTAATCGGTATGCCCTTTATCCTATCCTCGTCGGGAAATATTTCTTCTCCGGCTGGGACTTCTAGACCCGCATCAATGAATCCCTTAACGGCTGCGAAGACTTTTGATCCTTTGACGGCTCTATGCAATCCTATATCGACTATCGCTTTCTCTACTCCCTTCTTTTTTGCAAGCATTCCTGCGAGAAGTCCTGTTAGGTATGCGGCTGGAGTATTCTTGAAGCTTGCTCTCCATCCATATTCTGCGAGCTTCTTAGAGGTTACGGTTATCAGGGTCTCGTCTCCACCCATTTTCGATTTTATCACTTGAACAATTACGTATCGATTGGTTTTCCTTATCACAAGTCTTGGGAGACCTGATTTAACAAGCTTAAGCCTCTTCCTGTAATCGGTTAAGCCTTCCCTCCTCCTTCTCGGTGGAAGTCTTTTTAGCATGCTCACATTAGCGGCCTCCTTATCAGCTTATTTTGCTCAAGATATTCCATCATGGCTGCGACGGATTTGAACGCTCCGGCTTTAACCATGCGGTAAATCTTTCGGTAAACGGTTTTCGTGATGAGCTTCTTATCTCTCAGCTGTCTAAGCTTCTTCCTCTGAGCCCTAACCTTCCTCATCCAAAGCTCCTTTCTCGAGATCCGACTATATTTGGCGCCTTTCCTACTTCCCGGCCCACGCTTCTTCCGTTTTCTCATTCTAACCCTAGCTCTGCTGACTCCCTTCTTCTGCTCCTTGTAAATTGCACCATCTTTTATGAGGCGTCTGATATCTTCCCTCGTGATGGCTTCCGCTATCTCATCGAGTTTCTCTGGGTCGAATTTGACTCGGTGGACTCCGCATTTCAGTAGGTCTGCTGCAAGCCTTTTCTGGAGAGCTAGGTTGGGGGACATTTAGCTTCACCCTCCCTTCTGTTCCTCAGCTTGAACTACTTCTTTCTCACTTTCTCCTTCCTTTGCTTCTGCTTCGGGTTCTACTATCTCTACTTCCTCTTCTTCAGCTACTTCTTCGATCATCGGCGGATTAAGAACCTTAAGCCCTAGTTTCTTGGCTTCTTCAACTATCATAAGCCTCTTTCTCATACCGACTGAGCCAGCTATCCTAACTGCGTGAATGTCAGGATTTAGATCCTTCAAATCTTCTGGCCTGTAAACTAAAACCTCCTTATAGCCGCTGGGGTGCAGCCCCCTATACTCTTTAGGCGTTCTATATCCGACTTTCACGAGGGGAGGCCAGCCCTTAACCTGCAACCTCATCTTGCTATCCTTTCCCTTAGGCTTCCTCCAGTTAGGCTTCAACCTAACATATCTCCAGCTCTCCTGCCTAACGAACTCGGGCCGCTTAAGCTTTAGTTCCCTAACCCATTTAGGAATCTTTATCGGACTCACTCCCAACCCACCTTCTTCTCATAGATGTAGATTCCATCTAGGAACTTCCTGGGATCCTTTCTCTTAATTCTGGTGGCTAGCTCGATGTTTGCTGCTGTTTGTCCTACGGCTTCCTTATCTATTCCCTTTACAATCACGTCATCTCCCTTAACCTCGACCTTCGTCCCGGTTCCAACGATCTTTGCTTTCCTTGGATATTTTTCTCCGATGAAGTTCTCTATGAAGACTGTGTCGCCTTTAACTTTGACCGACATGGGGAAGTGTGATGCAACGATCTTCATCTTATACATGAAGCCTTGAGTAACTCCAATCATCATGTTTTTGACGATTGACCTTATTGTTCCTATCAGGGCTTCAGCTCTCCTACCTTTTCCAAGAAGCTTTACTATCACCTTGTTTGAGTTAACTTCAAGCTTAACATTAGCATGACTCAGATCTTTCTCCAGTTCTCCGAGTTTTCCTTTAACCCAGATCTTCGCGGAGTCTCTAATCTGGACTTCCACACCTTCCGGGATCTCGACTTCCTCGACGTATTCCTTCAGGGGCATGACCTCCACCTCGGCGCTCGTGGCTTTTCCTCCTCCCTTGGCCTGCTTTCCGAATTCCGATGAACGCGGGCTATATGACTATTTAAAAATTAAACTCTCCTGCAATACCATCTCAGAACGATAGTGGAATGGTCTTAGAAATGAAGGCTTTGCTGGCTTTTATCTTCGCTGGAGAATTTCATTTAATTCTCTTAGAAAGGCTCCTAAAGCGGCTCTAGGACGCAGTACAAGGGCTTCCACAGCTTTCCTAACCTCTTCCTCATGTTCACGCGTATATCCTATGCAATCCATGACTATTAGCTGCCTATCCGATAGCTCGGAAATTCGCGGCTTTTCACTTCTGTAAGGAGACCAGGAAACAATTTTCAGATCCTCAGTTAAGTTGCTCCATCTCTGGCGAGCATAATCGATTTGCAAATCGAGGGGGACGATCACCCCTAACTTCTGAGGATTTAAGGATTTCACAATTGAGGCCATGATTCTCCAAGGATAGATTATTGGGGTAGGTGAGGCTACATCAAATTCACCCGTGCATAGCATGACCGCTAAGTCGGCGTGGGAAATTTTCTCCAACTTCCTCTCCAGTATCCTCTCAAGCTTCCTTTTCGATGCCTTAACCTCTCTTCCATCTCTAAGCCTTGTAACGTATTCAAGTTCTCCCTCCTCCGCTCTTAGAGAAGCTATCTCCTCATCGCTGAGGCCGTCTAATAACCCGATTTCAAAATAATCTATCCCAGTAAGATACGGCTTAATCTCCGACATCACATCTTCTCTCGGAGATTGACCAATAGTTATGAAAGCTACTTTCATTTCTCAGGAGCACCTTTCTTCAGGATTTCATCGATTCTGCCGTGAACCTGCATAATCGTATTCCATTCGGCTTTATCATAGAACTTTATCCTTCCTGCGGTGTATTCTTTCGCTACCTCGATGACAAATCTCGTAGCTTGCTCTAATGCCCATGCATTCGTTGCACCTGTAGCTGAACCAGGAACTGGGAGTGAGGTTGTGGTGGCTACTCCGACTACGGGAGCTTTCGTGTAGATCCACGGCTGCATCATGCTGTTTATGTGATAGACTTTCGTCGAGAAAGGTAGAATGTCTTGAAGCGTTATTGGAACTATTCTTGCAGGTTCGCCCGTGACCCTGACGTAGATGTTTATCAGGTCTTCACTTACTTTGAGTATCCACCCCTCCTTAACTACTGGGGTTATTGAGAATCCCGTGTAGTTTATTACGAGATTCGCCTTCGTCGCATCTACGGAGAGTATCGCATCCATCTCAGGATCTACTTCAAGCTTCAGAAGCTCGAAAATATCGACTGGCGAACTCATCATCGGCACCGGCTTGTGCGGCATCGTCGGAGCACTTGGGCAGATATGCGTAGTTATCACGACATCTCCCTCAAGCTCATCCCCTCGAGATCTCATTTCCGCGATCTTTAAGGCCGCTGCCAAGGCCACGATCGCTCCATCTGCATCTGATACCATTCCTACGAGTTCTGGGCGGGCGCCGACGCCCCCAAGCCTCCCAATTATCCCAAGCGTGGGTGCATCTCCGTTCTGAGACTTACCTCTTCGACCAGGAATCCTTATTTTGAGAAAGTCTGTTTTTCCCTTATCTCCCCGAACTTCGCTAACCTGAATGTCTTCAACTCCCCTTTCGGTGAGAAATTTCTTAACTTTCTCACCCGTCACGTTTGGATCATCTAGGAGATCGATTACTTCTAGAACATGCCTTAACGCGGACATTTAACTCCCTCCTCAAGCATTCCGATATAAAGTCACGTTCATAGTTTGATTGCCAGCTTATTTCCAGAAGTCTCTGAGCTGAAATGCTCTGATGAGTTCATGATGCATGACGGCGCCCGCGGCGACTATGGGATCAATTACTGGGATTCCCAACTTTTCTTGTAGAATTGGTGCGAGTCCTATTGTCGAGAAGCCTGTGCAGCATAGCGCTATTACTTCTGCTCCGTCTTCTATGAGTTGCTCTGCAGCCTCGACTGCGGATTCAACATTTTTCTTTAGATCGGTGGTTGCAGATACTCCTCTAGGCTTTCTATAGCTTACGAGATTGCTTTTCAAAATCTCGCTGATCGGCTTCGGGGGTTCGTCTCCTATACCGAGCGCGCCGACTTTATCTGAAACATTTAATGCGAGAAGTGCGGTGGGCTTTCCAGCTCCGACTATGGGCTTCTTAGAAAATGCTCGGATTTTGTCGACGGCGGGTCTGCGGCGCAGCTTACGATAATTCCATCAACGTTTTCGTTGAGTAGCTCCTTCGCGAGATCAACGATTTTTGGAATCGCCTCTTCCTCGGATTTTTCATCAAAGATTCCGCGAGGCTGGTTTTCGATGCACTTGCTTATGGTTCTGATGTTTGGAAATGCTTTCTCGATTATTCTTCCATGTCGATTTATCTCTTCCTCCTCTCTAAGCGTTATGACGCGTATTATTCCAATCTTGAAGGTCTTCATAATCATTAAGAGAAGGGGAAGGATTTTGTTTATTGTAGGTAGTCGGCGGCTATGCCAGCAT
>CAZDPL010000020.1:9323-15365 GCA_964507345.1 uncultured Nitrososphaeria archaeon | reverse complement strand
TAACAAATCTTACACTATTCCAAGCACATTAGAGATAATGCGGGGGGTGGGATTTGAACCCACGAACCCCTACGGGACAGGGGCTCTCATCCGGGTTTTTCCGGATCCTGAGCCCTGCGCCTTTGACCAGGCTTGGCTACCCCCGCGTTCTCCTCGTTTTAAGATTTATGTGCTGGGGTCGATTTTAGGTTTATGCGGCTAAAGGCGATGAGGAGTGAACGTCGCGGCGGAGGGGTTTTCCTCGATGAGCTGACCTCCTCTCGGCTGAGCCGGCTAAAGCTTTTCAGTTCTTGTTCATTAACGTCTTCGAAGTAGGGCTATTGTTTCCACCAGCGGCGTTTGTGGAAACTGATCTATTATCGCTAGCCTCTCTATTTTGTATCCAAGCTGTTTTATGTCTCGTGCCTGCGTCTTTGGATTACAGGATATGTATAGTATCGCCTTTGGCTTTGCTTTTCTTAATCTCTTTACTAGCTTGTAGCTTAGACCGGAGCTCGGTGGATCGACGACCACGTAGTCGTATTTTAGGGAGACGCGTTCGGCTTTTTCCTGAACTATTTCGACGTTCTTTACTTTGTTGGTTTTTAGATTTAGCTCCGCGATCTTAACCGCGTTGGGATCACTTTCGACGGCCACTATTTTTCCAGCAGCTCTCGCCATCGGTATCGTGAATGTTCCAGACCCCGAGAAGAGTTCTAGAATCTTTTCTCCTCCTCGGAGGTCTAGGAATTCTAGCGCCGTCGAGATTAATGAGCTTAGGGTGTATGGGTTTGGCTGGAAGAAGACGTTTGGGTGGAGATGATAAGTTGTGTTGTTTATTTTTTCCGTTATCGTTTCTGTGCCGTGAATTATTTTCAGTTCTTCGGCTCTCGCGTCATCTCTAATTCCGCTATTGATTCCCAAGATAAGGCTCGAAAAAGGTATTCCTCGAGCTTTTAATGAATCAATGAACTCTTGGAGCTGTAGATTTTCATCTTCTCTGAAAGCCGTTATGAAGATCATTCTCTCTCCTGTAAACTTTCCTTCGATCACGCTTAGGAATCTGATTAATCCTCGGCGCTCCCGTCTATCCCATCCAGCGATTCCATTCCTTTCCATGTGAGCTTTGAATGTTTTGCGGATTTCATCGGATTCTGGAGATTGTAGAAGGCATTCCTCTAGGTCTACTATTTCCCACCATTTTCCTTTCACATTTAATCCTATTTTCGGATCTTCGGCGACGACGAAGTCCATTCTATTCCTGTAGTAGTATTGCTTTGGGGAGGGGATAACCTTCTCTGCTTTAGCTTCTAAAAGTTCCTCGGCCTGGTTTACTTTTTCATTCAGCTGATCTTCATACGGTTTATCGAGGTAGGCGCATCCCCCGCATACTCTGAAGTGCTTGCATATCTTTAAGCTCATAGCTCTTTTATCGCCGATCGCAGTTTTTCAGCCGCATCTTCTGGGAAGACTGTATTCACGAAGACGTTTAAGCCGACTTCCGAAACCATTGGAACCAGCGTTCTCGGGATTAATTCGAGATGCCAATGGAAGTCTTCTTGATCTCTCGGCTTCGTGTGGAGGATTAGGTTGAAGGATGGTTCGCCTAAAACTTTCTTTAATGCCTTGAATAATGTTGAGAGTAGGCTTGCGAGCTCGAAGAGCTCGGAGTCCTCGATGTTAGTGAATCTCCGCTTATGGCTTTTCGGAAAGATCATGACTTCATATGGTTCTCTGCTCGCCCAAGGGCAGATCGCGGCAAAGCTTCTAGTAGATAAGACTCCTCTAGGCCCAGATAGTTCATTAGCGTATTGGCAGATTAGACACTTCCCTTCGGAGAGTTTTTCTGCTTCGATTTTTATGAGGGGAGGCGTTATCGAGGATGCGAAGATGTGGGTATGTGGATGTCGAAGTGATGCTCCAGAGTGGGGGCCATGATTCTTTCCGAAGCAGGCATATGTTATCTCGGGTTCGCGTTCAAGCTCTCTGAGCCGCTCCCTGATCGCTAGAAGATAGTATTGAAGCTGGGTTAAGTCCAGCTTCCAAGGATCTGCATCATGCTGAGGAGTATCTATCATTACTTCATGAAATCCGGGCGTGCTTCTAGCTTCGCCATCGATCCTGAGCCTGTCCTCTTTGGAGAATGCTGGATAGAGGTTTGGTATGCACTTGACGAGCCAATTCCTCTTCCTTTCATCGCCTGACTCCTTCTCGAACTTCACGCCCATCCCTGTTTTTACGAGGACTAGGGTCGCTGGTGAGAGGATTTCCTCTTTCCCGGGGCAGAATGGACATTTGGATGGATCGTCTATAAGCTTCGGGGCTTCGGATCCGAATTCGACTGGCCGCTTAGCTCTCTCAGGAGCGTAGGATACAAGCCTTCCGGTTAGTGGATCTATTCTGAGCTCGGGCATAGCTCGCCATATCCGATCGCTAGACAAGATTTAAGTTCTATTATCCGAGATCTTGAATGCTCTTGACCCTCGGCAAAGGTTCCGCTATAATGGTTTTGGGTGTTGCAGGTGTGGGTAAGACGAGCTTTGGAAAAATTCTTTCCTCGCATCTCGGAGTAGCTTTCATAGATGTGCCAGAGCTGGTGGTGAAGAAGAGATTGTATTCAAGCTATGATTCTAAGGCTCAAGCATATGTCGTTGATTTGAGAAAGTTGTCGATCGCCGTGGGATCTGAGCTACGTGGGAGAAGAGGTGTCGTGGCGTCGATATACGCTTTTAAGCCTAGAGGCGTGGAAGTCGAACTTGCGATAGTTTTGCGGATGAAGCCTACTAAGCTTATCGAGGTTCTGAGGCAGAGAAAGTATCCGATTGATAAGATCAGAGAGAACGCGTCAGCAGAGCTAATAGATCAGCCGCTAATCGAGGCAATTAGGAAGTTCGGCGAAGAGCGGGTAATTCAGATAGACGTAACTGGGAGGAAGCTAGATGAAGTGGCCAGAGAGGCCGCGGAGAAAATTCGACGCGGAGAGACATGCTCCATGAATCAGCAGATTGACTGGATTCGAGTGCTTGAGGAAAGCGGAGAGCTTGAGGAACTCCTGCGATTTTTGGAATCTGAAAAGGAGAGTTTTTAGAGGATTATGGTCCTCCATTTTGGAGGATAAACATTTAAGGCGCTTGTATTTTCTTTGCGTGGAAAACGTTGAAGAATGCGTTTAACTCCTCGGTTGGGGGCTTTTGACTATTAGCTTGGTTAGAGGTGATTCTATATGCAGGCTAAACTCGATAGAAAGGACTCTGTAACTCTCTATCGGTTCAAGAAGCTGATTAAGGAGCTTGAGTCTAAGCAGGGGAAGGGGACTGAGCTTATCTCGCTTTACATACCTCCGAACAAGCCGATAGCTGACGTAATCGGATATCTGAGGCAGGAATACGCGACGGCGGCGAACATTAAGTCGAAGAGCACGAGGAAGAACGTTCAAGACGCGATCGAGAGCGCCATCCAGAGGTTGAAGCTGTTTAACAGGGCTGGCCCAACAGGTCTAGTGATCTTCAGCGGAGCGATACCGCAGAACGGCGGAGTTGGAAATGAGAAGATCGAAGTTTATCACATAATACCACCTGAGCCGATAAATCTGTTACTCTATCGATGTGATAGCAAATTCTATCTCGAGCCTTTGAAGGAGCTTTTGAAGGAGAAAGACGTTTACGGCGTGTTGGTAATCGATAACGAGGAAGCAGCAATCGCGGTGATCAGGGGAAGAAGAATAGTTGAACTCAAAACCTTCACTTCAGGCGTCCCAGGGAAACATCATGCAGGAGGCCAGTCAGCTAGAAGATTCGAAAGATTGAGGGAAATGAATCTAAACGAGTATTATAAGCGTGTGGCAGCTCACGCGAATGAGATCTTCTTGAAGTATCCCGAACTTAAGGGGATTATAGTTGCTGGCCCTGGGCCGACTAAGGAAGTCTTCGTCGAGAAGGGTTACCTCCACTACACGTTTAAGGATAAGATTCACATCGTTGACACATCGTATTCTGGAGAAGAAGGCGTAAGGGAGGCGATAAGGAAGGCTGAAGACTTCTTGAAGGAGCTTCGAATGATAAAGGAGCAGAAGCTCGTTAGACGACTGATGAACGAAGTCACGAGCGAGAACTCCCGAGCCGTCTATGGAGAGAAAGAGGTCTTGAGAGCGCTGAGAAGCGGGATGCTGGAGCTCCTCCTACTATCAGAAGATCTAGACAAGTTCAGGGTTAAGCTGAAATGCAGCAACTGCGGAGCCGAATACGAGTACACGGTGGATGAGGAAGAGAAGACTGTTAAGATCCCCGAGATACTCTCGAAGCCTTGCGAGAAATGCGGGCAGATAGCTCTCCAGATAGCTGAGGAGAAATCGCTGGTAGACTTCTATATCGAGGAGGCGGAGAAGGTTGGAACTAAGGTGGAGCTGATTTCCTCGGAGCATGAGGAGGGGGCGATGCTGAAGAACGCTTTTGGAGGCGTTGCAGGATTCTTGAAAGGCTATGCTAGGCGCTAATCTTCGTCGATTGACTGAAATTACTTATAAATTTGACGTAGAGAGAATTCGGTGAAAATAAATGAGCCGAGCCAGCATCAAGCCTAGCTTAGAGGCGTCTCTCATAGCTTTGAACGCCACACTTTATGCCGTATTCGGCTATGTCACCTATCTCGGGCTCTTCACGCCAGTCTTCGGGACTGTTCGCTTCTGGCCATCGGTCGTGATTCCAGCAGCCTTCTCAATACTATTCTCGCCCAAGATCGGAGGATTAGGAGCGGCCATAGGAATATTCATCAGCGACATGCTCATCCATGGAAATCCATTACTGAGCATAAGCGTGGGCGTTCCCTCAAATTTCATAGCGTTTTATCTGATCGGGAAGCTTGCTAGAAGATGGGCAGAGATGAAGACCTCGACTATACTTCTCTCAATTCTTCTTCAGATGATCCCCGTAGCTGGGTGTTTCGCAATCTATTTCGGACGATTACTGGATGAATTCACGGCTTTAATCTTCTTGGGAGTTGCTGTGATAGCATTCATCTTTACCCTGCTTACGAGCATTATTCAGAGAAAGTATCTGAACGTGGTTAGCGCATCGAGTATAGGGCTTCTCACTGGAAGCGCGATTATAGGAATAGGCTTATGGGCGTATAGCCAGTTCTTCATTCTCCCCATCGGCGGCATCAGAAACGCTCCACTAGTGGCTGCTTTAGTATGGTTTCTCTGGACCTATCTAACCGAAATCCCATTCCTACACTTCATTCTCCCACCCCTACTCGCCGCTCTAGTTAAAGCCATGCCGAGCAGATTTAAAACACAATACGAAGGAGCTTGATCAATCATGAAGATCAAAAAAGGATACGCAACCGCCCCAGCGCCGCTCTCCAGCATATTCTCTCCAAAGCTCTTCAAAAATGATGAAAAAAGGAATAGAATCGAGGAAATAGGCGCGAGGGGAGGAGGATTTACAATCCGTAAAGGCGTCGAGACCCATGTCGAATACTATCCTGGAGAGAGTAGGGAAGTGGAGATCTATGTTAATGATGTGAAAATGAATTTCATAACATCTTTGAAGGCTGTGGAAATTGCTCGAAAGATGCTGGGATTGAATGGGAGAATCGTGATCAAGCATAAGATACATGTTCCGATTGGAACGGGTTTTGGGACGAGTGCTTCAGCAGCCCTCACGACGCTACTTACCTTATTCAAAATCGGAGGGAGAGGAATAACGCTTCAGGAAGCCTGTAGAATCACTCACGAGATCGAAGTCGAATGCAAGACGGGACTTAACAGCGAAGCCGGATTCCTTTCTGAGGGATTGATACTAGTGCTAAATGAGGGAAGTCCACCATTTGTTAAAGTCAATTCTATACCCATTCCACATGGCTCAGCGATAGTCGCGGTCGTCGCAGCCCCGCTCGATACGTCAAACGTCCTCAGTAAACTAGATGAGCTCAGGAGGATAGAAAATTTCGGAGATAAAAGACTTCAGGAAATTTTAAAAGAGCCTACGCCTGAGAATTTCCTGAAGCAAGCTAGGGAATTTGCTTGGGAGGCAGGATTCGTTACAGCGAGGGTTCAGGAAATGT
>CAZDPL010000020.1:0-9223 GCA_964507345.1 uncultured Nitrososphaeria archaeon | reverse complement strand
ATGTTTGAGGAGTTTGAGAAGCTTCCAGTGATAGGATACGCTCAAAATATGATTGGGGAGGCATGTCATGCTCTCGTTTTACCCGATAGGGTTAAGGAGGTTGAAGCTAGGCTTAAAGAAGTATTCCCGAGCTATCGCATAGTCGTATCGGAAGTTAATGGCTTAATCAGGTCTTCAACTCTGACTTAAACTTGCCAATCAGCTCATTGAACTCTTTGAGAAATTCTTCCTCTCTGCCAGCCTGGATGAGAGCTGATGCAGCATATTTGTGACCATCTCCAGATCCTCCAACCTTTTCAGCCGCCTTAATCGTTAGATCTGATACGGGAGGCATCTTCCCTTCATCGATGAGCTTTGCCAGCTGCTTAGGCGCTCTAACGGAAACCTTCACCCAGCTTCCCTCCAGTCTTCCTAGACCTGGAATCTCTGGATCAAAATTCATGAAGCCTATGAGGTATCTCCGCTGATCGGCTATCCGCCTAAAGCTTAGAACCGAGGCCAAGGTTCCAACGGTCTTTGATCCCAATCCCTTAAACAGGTCTCCGAGGTGGAACCATTGAATGTATCCTTCAGAGCTTAAACCCTTTCTAGAAATCATAGCGATAGCTTGTGAAAGCTTCTTCCTCCTAAGTCCTTCAAATTCTTTAGCCAGATCCTCTGGAATCTGTCTAGACTTTAACGCCTTTACCGCTTCATAGGGTCCGCCCTTATAGTATCCCGTGCTCCCGATAGCGGTGAGAGTTGATGAAATCTTGTTCCAAGGCTTTTTGAGGAATGTTATCACATATTTCTCGGATTCGCTGCTTCCAGATATCTCAACGTCTCCCAGCTTAACTGCATCATCTAAAGGAATTCTGTTAAGAGATTTTAGTGGGCCTGGAATTTCCGCTGAGCCTACTACGGCGAGCCAAGCTGCATCTCGTAGATCGCATGCCTCCCTCATTAGGAGGTATGTAGCCGTTGATCCGCTTGCATCCGTTTCGCCGCTATATCCATAAAGCTCGGGGTTTAGGTGAATCAGCTTCTCCGACGTTGTTTTTACAGGATCATGGTGATCCGCTATCAAGGCTCTTCCACGGCCTTGTTCGACTTCTCTCTCGATTAGATCAGCTCTTCCAGAGCCTATGTCTACATAGATGTAAAGCCGATCGCCTAGGGAGTGAATGAGCTTCACGATCTCGGGTGAGATCTTCTCAACGCAGATCAGATCATGTTGGATATTGAGTCTATCGAGGGCGAGCGAGGCGATAGCTCCTGAACATAATCCATCTGCATCATCATGGAAGATTACCACAGCCCCCGAGGTATGAGTCTTCAATTTCTCAGCCGCCTCACGGAGATCTCGGAGGTAATCTTCGCTCATTCCAGATTTATGTGGAAGAGATAATGCTTGAACTTTTCCATTGATCGAAGTTTTTTATATGAGGTAGACTTGTTTTGCACGATGAGCCTAGATCTTAAGGAGCCCATCATCGCCGCTGCGAAGCTTATGGCAGTAAGCGCTAGAACCGCTCCGAAAACCAGAGGCATAGACGATATTGAAATAGTTCTCCTAACCTCTGAAGAGGAATTGAATAAGCTCGCGGATGAGATGGAGAAGCTCGGCGAGAAATTCGAGAAGAAGTTCATGATAAGAGATGCTGGAAATGTTCGAAAATCGCATGCAGTCCTTTTGATAGGGGTGAAAGCTTCTAAGCCAAAGGATCTGGATTGCGGAGGATGCGGTTTCGAAACTTGTGAAGAATTTAGGAAAGCGGTAAGGAAGAGTGGCAAGGGGTTCTCGGGGCCGAGCTGCATTATGCAGTTGATCGACTTAGGGATAGCTATTGGATCAGCCGTCAAAACGGCCTCGATCCTGAACATTGATAACAGGATCATGTTCTCCGTAGGAGCTGCTGCTCTAAGCCTCGGACTGCTGAAGAACTCGGATATAGCTCTCGGGATACCGCTATCAGCCTACGGCAAGAACATCTACTTTGATAGAAAGGCTTAACCAAAGAACTCCATTAAAGTCGATTCACCAGTCTCCAATATTTTTTCAGACTTTATTCCAACCGCTTCGAGAATCCTCCCGCATGCGGGGACAACCTGTTTCTCGATGTAGTAGCTCCAGTCAACTTCATCCCTCGATATCTTGAAGTATGGTCTGGCTCTAGCGTAGAGTGGGCCAGATCCTTTGGCTATTATGTAGCCGACCTTGTCTCCAGGCTGTATTCTCCAGCCTTCGCTTATCATCATCTTCGCGACCGTTATGTGCGGCTGGGTTGCGGAGTATTCGCTCAGAGGTCTAGTTATCTGCCTCCAGATTATCAGCTTCTTTAGATCTATTTCTCCTCGCTTCAATTGCTTCACGTATTCTCTCGCCTTCATTAATGCTTCATGCGGATCTCCTGTTCTGAGCAATGTTTCAACTGTTTCTCGTTGGGCTTCTCTAGCTACGGCGCTCCAATCTCCTCTCACCGCCTCTAATCCAACTATCTCCACCTTTCCGTCTTCGGTTATTCCCGCGTACCTCTTCTTCGCCTCGGTGAAGATTATCCTCTTGAAGATCTTCTCGAGCTTTGCTTCAAGCCCCAGATCCTTCTCGATCCACTCGATTAATTTCTCCAATTTTCCTTCATAGTTTTTCAGGAAGACTGAGTCGGTGTCTGAGTAGATTACCTTCATTCCAAGCTCTTCTGCTTTCTTAATCGTCGAATTTATCACCTCTCTACCCCAGGCGGTCGTGGCTTCAGCAACCTCGCGAGTATACCATCTCGCTCCAACCCATCCCGTGTACCCGTAGATGGCGTTCGCAATTATCTTGACCGCTCTCTGACGAGCATCCAGAACTCTTGCCTCAACACTTCCCTCGGGAACCTGTTTAAGCTTTTCTTGTATTCTCCTTCTTTCTTCTAGTAGGGTTTTCAATGCATGTGGAAGGAATCCTTCTGGACTTGCCTTGAACCTGTATCCGTTTGGCGCGATGTTTTCTCCGTCCTCGCTTAGCGTGTCGAATGAGATGTTGTATTTTATCATGAGGCTGGGATACATGGATCTGAAGTCTATTACTGCGACGTTTTCGTGAAGCCCTCTCACAGGAGTTTTAACTAACCCTCCAGGGTAGCTTACATGCGTGATCTCTGCGCGCTTGGGGATTAGTTCTCCAACCCTTACGGCCAGAGTCATTAGATAGCTCTCTACCCTGAATCCAGCTGAAGCTGTTAAGACGTAGTCGGCTGGCATGGATGTGAGCTCGCTTAGGCTGAAGACGAAGTCCTTAACCGCTTCGAATGCTTTTAGAATCGCTTCAGCCCTCTGCATGGAATATCTCTTAACTGATTCTCGATCCTTTTCCCATCTCTCGGCGAGCTCATGCTCTTCGACTGTGTCGAGTCTAGCATCTACGCCTAAGTAGCCTACAAACTCCTCTAGGGTCTCAACCGTCAGCTCAGGGATTTCTCTCGCCATATCTTCCAAATCTAGGTTTAATCTACCTCGAATCGAGACGTGGCCGTGGATACTCGTTCTAGGCTCAGCCCCCAGCCTTCCTAAAGCTGGCTTTACTCCAAGCCTTTTCGCTCTCTCCTCGAGATAGCTCCACTGAATCCTATTCGTTCCAAAGCCGACTATCACATCTGGATCCTTTTCTCCAACGATCTTGACGAGTGATTTCAGGATCTCGGCTTCGTCGCCTTCCAGCTGGAGCTTTGTGCCATCATCGAAGCAGAGCGAAATTAATCTTATTGGATCTCTATCGGGCTGGGCAGACCCCTTTTCTCCGAAGAAGACGAAGTCTATCGCCATTACTCGGAGCCTTGGAGGCGGAGAAGGCTCGGTTAGGATCTCGAAATCTCCGCCTTCTAAAATTTTGATTCCATTCTCTTCGCCCGCTCGCTCAGCTTGAACCGCGATCCAAGAGCAGGGCTTCAGCCCTGTTTCCAGTAGATACTTCGTGGTTAAGCGTATATCATCTTCATAGGCTTCCAGCTCGCCAACCCTTTTCAGAAGCTTAGCAGAATAATTATCCAAATCCTCTCGATCAATGAAAATCCTTAAAGCCTCAACAGGTTTTCCGCGAATCCTCCTGCTGCATTTCTCGAATTTCAGCCCCTCCGCTTTGAGAAGCGGGATAACCCTATCTAGTTTTCCTACGAGGTAGAAGCTGGGCGTGTATCGTCTTTTAAGTATCCAAGTTGAGCCATCCTCGCCTTTAAGCCAAATCCAGACCGTGGGCTTACCTTCCTCAAGTTCTGATGCTAGGTCTAGGACCCAGAGTCTTAGAGCCATCCCTGACCAAAAACAGGAGGTGAGGGAAATTAAGCTTACGGAGGAAAGCGTGTCAGCAGATAGCCGCGGGGAGTCAGAGGGTATGGACGAGGGCTTCCGCTAGGCGAGCCCGCTTAGAGGAGCCGAGCCACCTTTAAGCCTTGGTTTTGACCTCAATCTTTACTTTCTCAGCCTCTTTCACGACGTCCTCTGGAACTTCCACAACCTTAGCATTCCTCAGCGACTTCTTCTTCCTCGGCGAATTCCTTAGCAGGATTCCGCAGTACGGGCATCGAACGCTGTCGGTGAGATAGTAGACTCTGCATCTGGAGCAGTACTTGTAGCCGTTCGCGTAGCTCCTCCTCAAGGACATCTTAGGCTGCTTTTCTAGGAGCATCATTCTTCTCCAACCCCCGCTTGATCCCATCAACAGCCCTACATAAACCTTATCATCGATTTTGTAAGTAATGTAAGTAGATACCATGGCCGAAGAAGTCCCAGCAAAGGTTTTCAGAAGGCTTCAAAGAGTCGGAAGAGCCACATACTCGATATCACTTCCGAAAAAATGGGTTATTAGCAGGGGGCTTAGACCCGGGGATTTACTCGAGCTTGGGGAGGAGCTTGACGGGAGTCTAAGGGTGGCTCCAATCGAGATTAGGCCAAGGCTCTCCTCCTGCACGATAAACGCCGAGCTCTGTAGAGACTCTAGACGGCTTGCTGGCCTAATTCTTTCAAGCTATAGAGCTGGCTACGACTCCATACGCATAACCTTCTCCAAGAGAACCGCCCTAGAAATCTTGAAAGATCTTGAAAAACTACTTCACCAGCTGCCAGGACTTGAGGTAACCAAGGAAACCGACTCGGAGATAGAGCTTCAATATATCCTAGACTATGGACGATACCCCCTCGATGACTTGATAAGAAGAAGCCAAATGCTCCTCTCAGCAATCTTCAACAACCTAATAGACTTCCTCGAAACCAGAAGATACGAACTCATACCGTATATCAGAAGTTTGAGAAATAGACTGCGAGAAATCCACCAGCTCTTCACGAGGCTGATAATAACTTATCTTAAGAGGAGAGAGATCGGGCGATTTCTGAGACCTAGATCAGCCACTCACATCCACTCATCCATAGTATTGATGCACGTAATAGAATACATGGCCGAAGACTTGATCACTCTGGGAGAAATGCTTCCAAAGCTTAAGAAGAAGATTTGGGCTAACCCGAGAATCTACCACGGGCTGAGAAGACTTCTAGAATATTCCTCACAACTCTTCGATGAAACCTTAAACGCATATTTCTCCCTAGACTTCGATAGAGCAAGCCGCGTCCTCGAAATATCAGAAGACGAACTCGCATCCGCATTGGATGAAATAGTTAGAGAAAAGCCTTCAAAAGATTACGAATTCAACCTATTTACAGCTCAAGCAAGCACGTTCCTAAGAAACTTCATAAGAAGATGTCACGAAATCTCCCAGCTAATTCTCGACATATTCATCGAGCTGGAAAATCTAATCTGCAAAATCGAGAAGTGAGGAATCAGGGACCACTCCTCAGCAGACCAGAAGCCCCGACGAAAGGATTCAACTTCTTCTCGACACCTATAGTCGTAGATGGGCCATGGCCGGGATACACCGCATAGCTATCTGGAAGCTTGAAGAGCTTGTCAACAATCGAGGATATCAAAAGATTAGGATCCCCGCCGTGTAGATCCGTTCTTCCAACAGATCCCGCAAAGAGCGTATCGCCCGTGAACACGCATCCATCAAAAACATAGCAGACGCTTCCCGGGGTATGCCCTGGTGTGTGAATAACTTTAGCCGAATATTTTCCGACCTCGATTACCTGTCCTTCAGCTATCCAGCCATCAGGCTTTGGAGGAGGAGGGACATCTCTATCAAGAAAGGTCTTGGCGTCATGTGGAACGAATTTCAAAATCTCTTCATCAGCTTTATGGAGATAGAACCCGCAGTTAAGCTCCTTCTTCAAATCCCGGACGGCGAGAACATGGTCGAAATGCCCATGAGTCAAAAAGATCCCGCGAATCTTTACGTCTCTGCGATCCACAGCCGCCAAAATCTTATCAGCTTCATCTCCAGCGTCCACAATAATCCCCACAGACTTCTCAGAATCATAGACGATGTAACAATTCGTGAAGAGCGCTCCAACGGTAATACGCTCAACCAAGAGCATGCCTTAAGAAACTACGCAACGCGGGAAATTATTAACGTAGTGGAGGCGAAAAATCCCTCGGGAAAAATGTTAAAGTTTATTTGTCAGATTTTCGCAGGGTATCACCCAGATTATGGAGAAATATGCGGGTATCTGCGGAAGTTTCCCACGTCCACAAGAATTAAGAAAGGCTATAAACGCTTTTAATGAGGGTAAAATTACTCAGCAAGATTTAGAGAAAATATACCGCTCAAGCCTACTGAAAGTCATAAGATTGCAAGAAGAAGCCGGGCTCAATCTTCTCACTAGCGGGCTTTTGTTATGGGACGATTTACTAAGACCCTTCGCGGAAAAACTCGAGGGAATAAAGCTTGGAAGACTCCTAAGATTTTTCGATAACAACTTTTACTATCGCCGCCCAATAATAATCGACACCATAAAATGGAGGGAGCCCATAACTTTAAGCGAAATCAAACTATTATCACAAGCAACAAAACAGCACATTAAGGCGATTATACCCGGCCCATACACATTCATAAAGCTTTCAGAAAACAAATTCTACGAGTCGGAAGACGAGCTTGCTGAAGATCTATTGAATGCTCTTCGAGAAGAGGTAAACCACTTACACAAATTTGTGAATTTCATTCAAATCGACGAGCCTTCACTCGTTGATCCAGAGTTAGGAGAGGCTGACAAAAAGTGGGGGATTGAGATCGTTAATGAACTATTATCGAAGGTGAATGTGCCGAGGGATAAGGTGCTGGTTGCTACTTACTTTAATCTAGACCTGAAGTCGTATTCCATGCTCTTGGACGTTAGGGCAGGGCTTCACCTAGACTTATTATCAAATAGAGAAGCTGAGGAAGCATTAAGGAAATTCGGATTCGAAGGCGAAACCTTAAGCCTTGGAATCGTTAACGCAAGAAGCATTTTCCTAGAGAATCCCAAGCAGATTGCAAGCAACCTTGAAAAAGTCCTTGCAAGCATTTCTCCAAAAACGCTAATAATTTCAACAAATACATGGCTCGACTACATACCGTTCGAGGACGCTGTAGAAAAGTTAAAGATACTGGGAGAAATTTTGCGAAATATGGAGGAGTTCTAAATGAGCTACGAGCTTCCTAAGAAATTTGTAACAACCATAGTCGGAAGCTATCCATATTTTCCAGAAGCTTTGAAAGCATTTCAGCTCAGAAAGCGGGGCAAGAAAAACCATGAATACAATGAATTAGTTAAGAAGGCGATAGAAAAAGCTGTCAGAGACTACATCTCCGCGGGAGTGGATTTGATATCTGATGGAGAGCAGAGAAGAGAAGATATGGCAGTTTTCTTTGCTGAAGAATTAAGGGGATTCGAAATAAGCGGCTATGTTAGAATCTTCGATAACGTCTACTATAGAAAGCCCGTGATAGTAGATCGCATAGAGTGGGATCATGAGATAATAGTTGAAGATTGGGAGTATGCGACGAAAGTGGCTCAAGGTAGGCCCGTTAAGGTAACGCTCACGGGGCCTTATACGATGTATTCCTGGAGCTTCGATAAATATTATGGAGATATGAGGAAAGCGGTTCTAGATTTAGCCGAAGCCCTATCACACGAAATCAAAGTCTTAGCTGAGAAGGGAGCAAAGTACATTCAAATCGATGAACCAGCACTCTCCACAAACCCGAAGAAAGAGGATGTGCTTTTAGCAAAAGAGGCTTTAGAGATACTGCTAGGCAAACTTTCCAACGTCAAGAGAATATTGCATGTGTGCTATGGCAAAGTCGAGAGACTGTTTCCCGAAGTCTTAGATTTTCCAATAGATCAATTGGATCTGGAATTGAAGAACAGCAAATACGCTTTACTCAAAACGCTGAAGGAATTCTCATTTGACAAAGAACTCGGATTCGGGGTAATCGACGTTCATAACGAGAGAATTGAAAGCGTTGAGGAGATATTCGAAGATATCAAGCTCGGAATAGAAATCGTCTCGCCAGAGAAGATTTTTGTAAAGCCGGACTGCGGATTAAAGAGGCTCAAGCGGGAGATAGCTTTAGCCAAATTGAGAAATATGGTTAATGCTGCCAGAAAGGCTCGAGAGGAGTTAGCTTAAGAGGAGCTGCGTTAACTCTCTAATCTTTTCTGGAGGTATATCAAACGTGTAATGGACCTTAACGAAGTTCTTCTTGAATTCTGTAACTTTCCTTCTCAGCTCTCCGGTATCCCTGTTAAGTTTTATTGCTTGGTAGATTAAATCAGCTATGATTTCCATTTCATCTTCCCTCATTCCTAACCTGGTAACTTCCTGCACTCCTATCCTTATTCCAGAAGGATTATGCACGTCGCTTGGAGAATCCCAAGGGAGAATGTTCTTGTTGACTATGATGTTGGCTTCCTCAAGTTTCTTAGCGCATTTATCACCACCTCCATCAGATCTAACATCTAAAAGTACTTGATGCGTTTGGGTGAAGCCTTTTTCCTCACCTAATACTTTGAAGCCTTTTTCGCTCAAGCTTTCAGCGAGCTTTTTGGCGTTTCTTACAATCTGCGTGGCGTAATCTTTTCCAAACTTCATCATCTCCAGCGTCGTAACTCCGAGAGGTGCAAGCCTATGGAGATGGTGGTTTGAAACGAAGACTGGGAAGACTATTCGTGAAATCTTTTCATAAAGCTCGTCGCTATTTGTTAGGATCGCTCCACCCTGAGGACCTGGGAAAGTTTTATGCGTGGAGGTGGTCATGATGTGAGCGCCTTCCTCGAGGGGATTTGGATAAACTTCACCCGCTATTAAGCCCAGTATATGCGCCGCGTCGAAAAC
>CAZDPL010000019.1:0-16565 GCA_964507345.1 uncultured Nitrososphaeria archaeon | reverse complement strand
TCATGTTCTGAAAAGTATATCGGCATAATTCATCCCTCCAGCTGCGTTACCTCTACCCTGCCAGATGAGATTCTATTGAGCTTTTCGATTAAGTCCACGTGGAGGCCTGTCGGAACCTCGACTATGCTTGTCCAGCTTCCATCTCTCCCCCACTGCTCACTCGTTATCTTACCCATGCTCTTTACCACGCCGTAAGCTTTAGCCGCCACATCGGCTGGAAGCCTGATCTTGAATTTGAGGACGCCAGTTTTCAGGGGCAGGATCGTTCTAAGCTTCTCAATTATTTTGAGAGCCTGCTCTTTGGCGTCTTTAAACGGGTCTATCTGGACTCCGGCTTCCTCCATGGCTAATTCTATTCTTTGAGGCGGATGGGGGAGATTCGTTCTCGGATCTATCGCGTTCTTAGAGATGAAGTCGATGATTTGCTTCTTTTTCTCCTCTATGAGCTTTCTCCTCTGCTCGGCGGTTATGTGAACTACTCCCTCGTTCAAGATTATCTCAGCTATCTTCATGAAATCCGTTGTTCCGAATGCTTTTCTCAAGGCTTCCTCCCCTGCTCTGATACCCTTCTTGGCGTCTTTGTAGACCTCCTCGTAGACTACTATCTTCGAGATCGGGATCTTCTCACCGAGCCTGTATTTTAGAGCCTTATCTGGGTCTACGAGGATCTCGTAAGTTTCACCTCTCCGCTCTATCCTAGCTATAGTATACCCTTTGGACAAGTTCAGCCTCCTCAGAAAAAGTGTTAAGCCGAGTATTAAAATCCCTTTCCTACGCCTCGCCTCTCCGCTTCTTGAGTAAGGGCTCCAGCCTCTGCTTGACCTCTTCCTGCGGCATTAACGTAAATTTCTTAGTCGAGACCGGGACCGTGGCCAATCTGACCGTCCAGTTCTCATCTATTTTCTCAGCAGATTCCACGAGGCTTCTTAGAGCGAGCGCTATCGCGTCCTCCAATTTCATATCCCGCTTATATTCTGCTTCTAGGATCTCTCTAACCTTCTCAGCGCCTCGGCCTATCGCCCAGGCATCATATTCCAAAACCATTCCACTAGGCTCCGTGTAGAATACCCTGACCCCCGTATCATCTACTCCTCCGAAGAGGATTGCGACTCCGAAAGGCCTGACTCCAGCATGCTGAGTATACATCTGCATTAAGTCTCCAACATACTTGGTTACGGCCTCGACCGTTGGAACCTCATCATAAGTCAATCTCAGAATCTGGGCTCTTATCCTCGCGCTATCAACGAGGACTCGGGCATCCGAGTTCAAGCCCGAGGCGACCGCGCCCATATGCTCATCGACTTGAAAGAGCTTCCAAGAATAATTGATGTTCTGGAGCTTCGTATGCATTCTCTCTTCGACTGCGAGGACGCAGCCCTCGTTACATGCAATCGCCATGGCGGTTGAACCTGATCTAACAGTCTCTAAGGCATATTCAACTTGATACAGCCTCCCCTGAGGAGAGAATACCGTGATCGCTCTATCATATGCACCGGCAACGCCTAGAGCCATTCCTTCGCCTCCAGAAATAAAGAATCGATTCTAGAACTTAATTAAGAATTCCCTGAGCGGCTTAGCCGCTTATAAACCTCACCATGCGCGGCCTGCCCGATTCCTCTTGGAAGGCTAAAATATCGACTGCATTTCTAGGATTTATCTGGATGACAGGGCTACTTGAGATCGCCATAGGCTTATCGTTAATCCTAATTGGAGTGTTGTTGGTGGCCGCATCTCTGGCCTTACAGCGAGGAGAAGTGAAAGGCGGAGGAATAGTCTTGATCGGGCCATTTCCAATAATCTTCGGAGGAGGATCGAAAGCGCTACTCCTAGTATTCCTAATCTTCATGTTCGCTTTGATAGCATTCATAATTTTATCAATGCATGTTGGTGGAGTCTTATGAGCATGAGGAAAGTTCCCGCTGAAGCCGCCGTCTTGCTACTCTTCTTAGGGATAGTTTTCATTTTTCTCGGAATACTAGTTTTAGCTTTTGGCTTAATGCCGAGCGGGGAGGTTCAGGGAGGAGGATTGATAATAATTGGACCATTTCCAATAATCTTCCATGGAGAAATTAGCCCGCTACTAGCAATCCTGATAATGCTTCTCCCCATAATACTGTTCTTCCTATTCGTCCTACATTTCCTTCACAAAGCCGCAGAACATGAATATTGAGGTGATTTTTACGATTTCTTTTGAAGTTTTTGTTTAATTGAGGGACGCAAACTTTAATAGCCGCGTCGCCGTGCGATAGCCGATCGAGCTTGCCGTATTGCCGTGAATGCGGTTCGAAATTGATCTACGATCGAAGCATTCGAGCATACGTCTGCCTAACCTGCGGACTCACCTACACATCTCAAGACCTATTAGTCGAGGCTCAGAAGCAATTTGAGGAGAGATTACAAGCTGAGAAGAAGAAGCGAAAGTATGCAGAATACTTGGAGTGGTGGACGGCTTCAAAGAAGTAGGAGGTGAACTTATGGAGGTCGTGCTCTACGTCGAACGCGGCGACGCCGATAAGCTGAGAGAAATCCTTCTAAAAGATGAGCTGGTTTCTCGAGCTAATGTCGTGTTCAGGGATGCAAGCTTCTTAGAGAAAGACGGGTTCTACGTCAGGATCATTGGAAGCGAGGAACAATGCAAGAAGGCGTTAGAACTTTCCAAAGAACTCGCGAAAGAGGTTTCGGGAGAAGAAAAGGAAAAAGTCTTGAAGGCTTTGAGAGAAGAAGATGAAGGAATGCTTTCAGGCTTCTCCGGAGTCTTCCGCTGAGGTTTAGGTAGTTGGCCACGCTGGGGAGGTCGAAGTCATGAACACGGTGTTCATCGTTGGAACGGCGGGGTCGGGTAAATCGACCTTAACATCAGCATTCAATGACTGGCTCAAAGCTCAGGAACAATCCACGCTTTTAGTGAACCTTGATCCAGCAGCTCAAATGCTTCCCTACGAGCCAGATGTCGATGTCAGAGATTTCGTAGACTACGATAGAATTATGTCCACTAGGAAGCTCGGCCCGAATGCCGCGTTAGTCGCCTCGATAAGAGAGGTTACGAGATATATTGAGGAACTTAAGGAGGAGATCCAATCATTTAACCCGGACTTCATTCTTGTGGATACTCCAGGCCAGTTGGAGCTATTCGCCTTTAGGCAGGAGGGATTAATCCTCGCGGAAAACATCGGCGTTAAGGGGAGGAAGATCATGATCTTCGTCTTAGACCCCATGTTCTGCACATCAGTTAAAAACTTCGTTTCAAGCATGTTCCTTTCAGCATCAATTTACTTCACGTTCGGTCTACCGATGATTCACGCCCTTAACAAGATAGATGCGATTTCCAGAGAGCAAGTTGAGAAAATAGAGGGATGGTGCGAATCTTTCGACTCCCTCCTCCTAGATCTTGAAAACACTATGGAGGGTGGAGCCATGATCCTCTCACGAGAAGTAGCTGAAGCCGTTCACGATATGATAATAAGCATGCCCATAATACCCGTCTCAGCCGTTACAATGGAAGGACTCCCAGAACTCCACGCAACTATCACGAAATTCCTAACCGAGGGAGAAATGGAGTTGAGGTGAGAACATGTCACTCCAAGAAATTGAAAAAATTGAGAAAGAACTCTACGAGCTTAGAGAGAAGCTTAGAGAACTGAACTTCGCGATAAGAGACGTTGAAGAACAGGCCAGAAAATACGCAGAAAAACGTGATAAGATTCACGAAGAGATGAGACCATACGTTGAGAAGCTCAGAAGTATAAGAGCCGCAGATGAAGAGAAGCGAAATAAACTGAACCAGCTCAGAGACGAACTCGCCAAGAAAAAAGAAGAACTCAAATCTAAAAGGGAGAAACTTAGAGAGATTCGAGCTGAACTTCGAAGGTTGAGATCGATTCGGGAGACGCCTGAAGAGATCCAGAAAAGAATAGAGGACATAGACTGGAGAATTCAAACCCAGCCACTGCCCCGCGAGGAGGAGAGGCGACTAAGCTCTCTATTAGAGGAACTTCATCAAAGACTGATTTTAGCGAATAGGAAGCTGCAACTTGAAAAGGAATTGGAGGAAGCCGAGAGCGAGGCGAACAGCATTTCAGAAGAAATCGAGAAGCTGAGAAACGAGATAGGTGAAGTAAAGAATCAGCTAAGCGCAAGCTTCGAGCAGAGGAAAGCTTTGAGGGAAAAGATTCAGGAGCTTAAAGCGAAGAGCGACGAATGGCACGCTAAATACGTCGAAGCGAAAGAGAAGTTAATGAAGCTTGAAGCCGAGAGGATCCTGATCTCATCTAGGGCTATTGAGCTTCAGGAAAAGCTAGAGAAGTATAGGCGAGATGAGGAAGTTAAGCGGATGAAGCAGGCGAAGGAGAAGCTCAAAGCCGAAGCACTTTCGAAACTATCCTCAGGCAAGAAGCTAACCTTCGAGGAATTCAAAGCCCTTCTAGAAGACGAGGAAATTCTGGAGAAACTCGTTCGAAAAGGCTAGAATATCACAATCCTTATTGCCAGCCTGTGCATGATTTTTATGTGTAGTAGTAGATGGCGGAGCCGCCGAAAAAGCAGAAGCTGCTAATACTCATAGTGGATAGGGATAATGATATAGGTAGAAAGACGGGGCTAGAGACCCCTATAATCGGCTTCGAAGAGAATCTCAAAGCCGCGCAAGCGCTCCTCTTAACGGATCCTGAAGAAGCGGATGCGAACGCCATCTTCGGAGGATTAAAGCTTTACCGCGAACTTTCAGAAAAACTCGGAGACAACGTCGAGATCGCCACGCTGGCAGGAGAGGAGAAAGAGGGATTAGAAGCAGATATGAAGATAATGCGCGAGCTAGAGCAGGTTCTCCAGAAGTTTAAAGCCGATGGATGCATTCTGGTTAGCGACGGCGTCACAGACCAGTTCATAACTCCAATACTCTCCTCGAAGCTGCCCATAATATCTGTCAGGAGATTCGTGGTGAGGCATAGCGAGTCGGTTGAACAGACATGGCTTATCCTAGGCAGATACCTGAAGCTAATATTCACGGAGCCTCGTTATGCTAGGATTTTCCTCGGGATACCTGGGCTTTTAATGGCCATAATAGGCATTCTATATCTGATAAACGTCGCCTCGATACCGATAGTTCTATCGGCCGTCGGAATATACTTCATAATGAGGGGATTCAGCATAGACCAAAAGATCGCGGCGAGCTTCAGAAACTTCCTCCAAATATTCAGAATGCCAGCTTACGCGCAGTTCAGAGCCTACGCCGCATTCACGACCTTCGTTTTACTCTTAATGGGATTCTATACAGGCTACATTTCGACCTTGAGAGCTATTGAAGCAGCTTATCCAGATGCTCCTGATTTCTCAACCCACGTCTGGTGGTGGCTTGATAAAGCACCATTCATAATAGGCGCCTACATTAACGGCTCAATAGACTTAATCTCGGTAGCGATTTTCGTAACGATTTTCGCGAACATAGTTTACTACCTCTTCACCAGGAACGTGCATTTCTGGACCATGGTTAGAGGATCCGTTCTACTTCTATGGCTCTGGGCGCTCCTGAAGAGAACTGGCGTAATTCTAGTTACTGGCGCTTCGGGGGGCTTAGAGAATCAGCAAGTCTTCCTATTGATTCTCACCGCGATCTTGGGTATGGCCGCTATGAGCATCACGATTCTAATCACTAGAATCCTGAGGAAGACTTATTCTAAATACTTCAGAAGAAAAACTGAACGCTAAGATTATGACCAAGCTCTTCATGCTATAATCTGAAAAATGATCCAAACCCTGCTGAAGCTCGTTGGAGCTTACAAGATTTACGAAAAATGGTTAGAGCGCGTGATAAGGAAAGGCAAGATTCCATCCCATATAGCGATAATAATGGATGGTAATAGAAGATGGGCTGCGAAAAGAGGGTTAGAACCTTGGCTTGGTCACAGGGTGGGAGCTGAGAAAGTGGAAGAAGTTGTGAAGTGGTGTCTCAATCTCGGAGTCAAGGTGATAACGCTCTTCGTGCTCTCAACCGAGAACTTCAAGAGAACGCGCAGAGAGCTTGAAGAATTATTCAACCTCCTTAGGGAGAAGGCTTCAGAATATCTTAACAGCGACCTAATACACAAGAACAGAATAAGGATTAAAGTGATTGGGAGGAAGCAGCTCCTGCCAGCCGACTTAAGAGAACTTCTTGAAAAACTTGAGAAAGCAACCGAAGGCTACGATAAGCTCTTCGTCAACCTCGCAATAGCATATGGAGGTAGAGCTGAAATCACCGACGCCGCTAGAAATCTAGCCAGAGACGTAATCGCCGGAAGAATTAGACTCGAAGACATAAACGAGGATCTCGTGAGCAAGTATCTCTATACAGCTGATCTACCATCACCTGAACCAGATATGATAATCAGAACATCTGGAGAGGAGAGGATAAGCAACTTCCTCCTATGGCAGTCCGCCTACAGCGAACTCGTATTCCTAGACGTATACTGGCCGGAGTTTAGAAAGATAGATTTGATGCGAGCCATTAGGACTTATCAAACGAGGGTTAGAAGATTTGGAGGCTAACGATTTAGGAGATCATAGGGAGAAGATGTTAGAAGCTCTATCTTGTCGCGTTTAACGAGAACAGTATCCTCTATTCTTACACCAAACTTCCCTGGTAGATATATTCCAGGCTCAATCGTAATCACCATTCCCTCTGATAAAATTTCGTTAACGTTCTTGTATATTCTCGGGGGTTCATGTATCTCTATTCCGACGCCGTGGCCTAGGCTGTGAATAAAGTAGTCTCCATAACCTTTCGCGGCTATTTCCTCGAAAGCCTTCTCATATAATGTCGAAACTTTAGTGCCTATCGTTGCAGAAGACTCAGCGCTTTGCTTAGCCTTCAAAACGGTTTCATGAACTTCTAAAAGCTTTTCATCTGGCTGAGAGCCGATGTATATCGTGCGTGTCATGTCTGAGCAATAGCCGTCATAGACCGCGCCCAAATCTATAACAACAACATCCCCTTCTTTCATCATTCTATCCCCAGGTCCCCCATGAGGCAGAGATGATCGCGGGCCAGATGCGACAATTATGTCGAAGGATGCTTTCTCGGCGCCGAGCTTCATCATTTCTTTAATGATTTCTGCCTTCACCTCAGATTCCATTACGCCTTCCTCTATCATGTCTCCCGCGAGCTCCATGCATTTTGAAGCAATCTCACAAGCCTTCCTAATTCTCTCAATCTCATTGGAAGACTTTATCATCCTCAACCTCCAGATGTAGTTCGAGGCGGGAGCTAATGATCCACCTAGATATTCGGTTACCTTAAGGTAATCTTCGGCGCTTAGATAATCGAATCCAAGCTTAACTTTCACGTTATCTGGAATCGCCTCAATTACATCGCGGATAGTTGCGCCCATATCTAGCCTGCTCATTTGAATTTCATGAGTCGATGTTTTTTCAGCCAACTCGTAATCAAGCGGATATACGTAAAGCGTTGGAAGACCGTCAACTGGAACAAGTAAGTAGCCCGGCCCTCTATAACCTGTGAAATAGAATATGTTCGCTGGAGACTTGATGAGCATCCCCGTGAATCCCGCTTCCTGCATCAGATCCAATAGCCTTTTGAGCCTATCCGCTGGATCTACCATTTTTCAAGTTTTCTTAAACTAAACCTTATTTAAGGCTGAATACTCTATGAACGCGCTCCGGAGTTTCTATTGCTGGTATAGAGTTTATGGAATTCATTATTTATATAACAGCCGCCTAGGGATCTAAAGAAGCTATGCAAACGCGGAAATGGCATTCGCTGCCTGCTGAAGCTGTCTTGAAAGAACTTGGAACAAGCCTTAATGGTTTAAGCGATGAGGAAGCTAGAAGAAGGCTTGAAATCTATGG
Organism: uncultured Nitrososphaeria archaeon; assembly: GCA_964507345.1. Taxonomy (GTDB): domain Archaea; phylum Thermoproteota; class Nitrososphaeria_A; order Caldarchaeales; family Wolframiiraptoraceae; genus Wolframiiraptor. The sequence continues at coordinate 8,723 of CAZDPL010000019.1, read as the reverse complement.
ATTCAATGAGCTCAGGAAGGAGAAGGGAAAATCTATTCTAGACATTTTCGCAGGCCAGTTCAAGAACGTGCTCATACTAATTCTTCTCATAGCCACCGCATTATCCCTATTAGTGGGCGAGGTTCTCGACGCGATTCTAATAGTCTCGATAGTATTCGCAAGCGCCGCCCTAGGAACCTTTCAAGAATACCGCGCAGAAAAGGCAATCGAAACTCTAAGAAAACTAACAGCCCCAGAAGCAACCGTAATCCGCTCCGGAAGAGAGATGCGGATTCCAGCTCGCGAAATCGTTCCGGGAGACATCTTGATCCTAATGGCTGGCGACAGGGTTCCCGCGGATGCTAGGCTAATTGAGTCCGTAGATTTGAAAGTTGATGAGGCCTCTCTGACGGGTGAGTCGGTCGCCGTTGCGAAGAGCGTTGATCCTCTTCCAGAAGATACTCCGCTAGCCGATCGCTTGAATATGGTTTACGCTGGAACCGTAGTTACCTATGGAAAAGGTAAGGCAGTCGTCGTGGCGACTGGGATGAACACCGAGGTAGGTAAGATAGCGGCGCTCGTTCAGGAAGCAGTTACGGAGAAAACTCCTCTCGAAAAGAGAACTGATGAAATTGGAAAGATCTTAGCATACCTCTGCTTCTCGGTCGCAGTTCTCGTCGCCGCAATAGGATTCTTCGTCTGGAAATACGATCTCCTAACCATGGCCATTTGGGCGATAAGCCTCGCCGTCGCAGCAGTGCCCGAAGCTCTCCCAGCCGTTGTCACCGGAGCCTTAGCAATAGGAATGTACGCCATGGCTAAGAAAAACGCGATAATCAGAAGGCTTCCAGCCGTCGAGACCCTAGGATGCACAACGGTGATCTGCGCAGATAAAACTGGAACGATAACGAAGGGAGAAATGACTGTGAGAAAAATATTCGTCAAAAAATTTGGGAAAAAGTTGATTGAGGTAACGGGATCAGGCTACGAGCCTTTTGGAGAACTTAAACTCGATGGATCGCCGATGGAAAATCCATTGAATATTCAAGAACTCAAGCTACTCATCCTCGGATCCACCCTATGCAATGACGCGAAATTAGTGAGGGAAAATGGCAAATGGGTCATTCGAGGAGATCCGACGGAAGGGGCTCTAAAAGTTTTAGCCAGGAAGGTGGGAATAGATGATGAGAAAGAGGAAGATTATCCTAGAGTTGGCGAAGTTCCATTTTCATCTGAAAGAAAGAGGATGACCACGTTGCATCGCTTAGAGAATGGAAGAGTTATTGCTTTCATGAAAGGTGCTCCTGAGATCGTTTTATCAAGGTGTTCAACAATTATGATTGATGGGCAGGTAAGAGAGCTTAAGGAGGAAGATGTTCAGGAGATACTTGAAATAAATGATGAAATGGCGTCGAACGCTCTCAGAAACCTAGCGATCGCTTATAGGATTTTTGAAAAACTTCCAAGTAACGTAGACGAAGATCTTGAGCAAAGCTTCACATTTCTAGGAATAGTCGGTATGATGGATCCGCCCAGACCTGAAGTTAAAGATGCTCTCGATCTATGTCGAAAAGCTGGAGTTAAGGTTGTCATGATAACGGGAGATCATAAGCTAACCGCGCTTGCTGTAGCCAAAGAACTCGAGATATACAGGGAGGGAGATGTGATCCTGACGGGAAAAGAGCTTGAAGCTATGAGCGATGAGGAGTTTGAGAAAATCGTTGAGAAAGTCACAGTATATGCTCGCGTCTCTCCAGAGCATAAAATGAAGATCGTCAAGGCCTTGAAAAAGAGAGGCCATGTAGTCGCCATGACAGGGGATGGCGTCAATGATGCACCTGCTCTGAAAGCGGCCGACATAGGCGTCGCGATGGGAATCACTGGAACCGAGGTGGCCAAAGAAGCTTCCGACATGATCTTATCAGATGACAATTTTGCCACGATAGTATCCGCGGTTGAAGAAGGAAGAAGAATCTATGACAACATCAAGAAATATCTCTTCTATCTTCTCGGATGCAATATAAGCGAGATACTCATCCCCCTATTCGCATCATTCGCCGCTCTCCCCCTGCCCTTCACAGCGATCCAATACCTTTGGATAAACCTGATGACAGATGGATTTCCAGCAATAGCTTTGGGGGTGGATCCAGCCGAGCCCGACATTATGAAGAGGCCGCCACGTGATCCTAAGGAGGGTATTCTGACTAGGAGGGAGACGCTTCTATTCTTAGTGTTTATTCCGATAATCGTTACTGCTGTGATCTTGATGAACTTTGTTGAGGGACTTGCCGTTGAGAGTCTGACGAGAGCCAGAACTAGGATTTTCACACTCATGATCGCGATCGAGCTCCTCATAGCGTTATCCTTTAGATCGATTAGACGTAGCGCATTCAGGGTTGGCATAACTAAGAATAGGTTCCTCCTTCTAGCCATAGCATCCTCGCTAGTTATGCAGTTCGCGGTACTCTACATACCGATTCTACACAAGCCTTTCAGAATAACTTATCCGACGATCCACGACTGGTTATTCGGCTTAATCTCCGCCCTAGTAATCTTCGCAATAGTAGAAGCATCTAAGGAGATCGTTCACATAATCTTCAGAGAACCTAAGCGCAGGCAAAAACCATAAACAGAAGTCTAAGGCAAATATGAAAGAGGATCGTTGAAGGTCTGCGGAATAGACGAGGCGGGAAGAGGAGCGGTTATAGGCCCAATGGTAATTGCAGGAGTCCTAGTCGACCAAGAGAGGATAGAGGAGCTAGTGAAGATCAAAGTAAGGGATTCGAAAAAGCTGAGTCCAGGAGTTAGGATGGAGCTTTCGAAAATTATTAGGGAAATAGCCGAGAAAGTGGAGGTCATTGTCTTAGATGCATCAACCGTCGACCGCTCCACGAAAAAGAAGGGATCCTCTGGACTAAACGAACTTGAGGCGAAAATGTTCGCAAAGATAATCGATGCACTGAAGCCTGATGCAGCCTACATAGACCTACCCTCGACGAAATACGATGAATTCAGAAAACTTATAGAGAACTTGACCAATCACCGTTGCTCGCTCATTCTAGAACATAAGGCCGATGAAAAGTATCCAATCGTGTCCGCGGCGTCGATAATTGCGAAATGCGAGCGAGATAGGCTCATCGAGGAACTTAAGGCAAAGCTGGGAGACTTCGGATCAGGATATCCTTCAGATCCTAAGACACGAAACTTCCTCCTCGAAATGCTGAAGACCGGAAATATTAATAGCGAATACGTGAGATCAAGTTGGAAGACTTTATCAAAAGTCGCCCAAAGAAAATTGGATGAATTCGCTCAGGAGTGAATCTCTAGGTGATCTAGATTGAAGATCTCAAGAAGATCCTTCATCACATTGTCTCTCAGCTTAATCGGAGCCACGGGATTGGGATACTCATACCTAGAATCGATCAGACTCCTCATAACCAGGCTTCATCTTAATCTTGGAGTAAAGGTGGCATTCTTAGTCGATACTCATACACATGCATTTGGGATGGTCGAGAAGGCGGTCATAGAAGTATTAGATTCCGAGAAGCCGGATGTAATCCTGATTGGAGGCGATATAATTGACGAGTTCACGGGTTCACTTACTCCAGTTGAGGAATATCTCTCATTAATGAATGCTAAGGAAAAGTACGCTGTTTTCGGGAATCACGATCATTGGTGTGGGCGAATCGAGGAGCTGTCAAAGGTTCTTGAGAGAGCGGGCTTCGAGATCCTCTCTAATGAGATTGCTGAAAGCAGTGTCGGAAGAATACTTGGACTCGACTGGAGAGATGATCGAAGCTATCGAGTAAGCTGCGATGCAGATATAGTTTTAGTTCATGACCCAAACGCCGCATTAGGTCTTCATGGAGCTAAGCTCGTTCTCGCAGGCCATACCCACGGCGGCGTAACCCTAGGAAGCTTAACCATCCTCTCTAATTCCGCGTTCGTTAGAGGCTTATACAAGCTCAAAGGAAACTGTATACTCTACGTTTCCAGAGGCCTCGGACAAATGATTCCTCTGAGACCGACATCACCGCTAGAACTCGTAATAATAGAATGAGGATCCGAAAACATCATATCGCAAGAGGTAAGCTTCTTCTCAGGATCATGAAACAAAGTAGCAGAGTCCTCTATGCTCTAACCGGGCCCCCGGGCTGCGGCAAGACAACGGCCATACTCAAGATAGTTGACTCCCTGAAGAGATGTGGGGTGAAGGTGGATGGAATGTATACTGCGGAGATTCGGGAGAGGGGTAGGAGGATAGGATTTTCAGTAATCAGGATTTCTGGAGGAAGAGGTGTGTTAGCTCATGTTAGGCTTTCGCGGGGTCCGAGACATGGGAAATATTTCGTGAACTTAATCGACCTCGAATCCATAGGCGTTTCAGCCATACTAGATGGTCTTAGGAATGCTGACGTGGTAGTAGTCGATGAAGTCGGGCCAATGGAGCTTTACAGCGAGAAATTTAGGGAAGCCGTTGAAGAATTACTTGCATCAAACAAGCATGCGATCATGACCGTTCACTACCGCTCACGAGACCCCCTCGTAATAAAAGTCAAGAAAACTGCTGGAAAAAACTTAATCACATTAACTCCCGAAAATCGAGATCGAGTCCCCCAAGAGATCATCAACGTGGTTTTGGGGGCTTTGGGTAAGAGATGAACAATATTGCTGAAAAGCTGGGTTATGAAGTTGAGCTTAGAAAAGAGGGCAAGGTCTCATTCTATACTCCAAAGCTTCCATCCGAGAAAGGATATGCTCCAACAAGCCTGCCAGTATTCTTTAATCCAGTCTCTAAACCTAATAGAGATATCACGATTCTCCTACTTGCCTCGAGATATCAGGGAAGGAAGATTAGAATCTGCGAAGCTCTAGCGGGAACGGGCGTTAGAAGTATTAGGATAGCGAAGGAGACCGATGTGGCCGAAGAGATTATAGCGAACGACATTTCTCCAAAAGCTTACGAACTCATCAAACTTAACGCTGAGCTAAATCAAGTGGACGGCATAGTCAAGGCATCAAACTTGGATGCAAACGAATTGCTCGCTATGTGTGGAAGAGGAAGACCTAGATACGATTACGTTGACATAGATCCCGCAGGAACTCCAGCCCACTTCCTAGAAAACGGATTCAGGGGATGCGGGCGCGGAGCTATTCTAGGAGCAACAGCTACGGATATGTCGGCTTTAGCGGGCGCCAAGCCCGAGCCATGTATAAGGAAGTATGATGCGAAGCCTCTTAGAACGCCTTTCTCGAAAGAACTCGCCCTGAGAATACTTCTCGGATTCATGGTTAGAACTGCTGCGAGATTGGGGCTCGCCGCGACGCCTATACTCTGCTTTCAGAAAGATCATTACGTCAGAGTCTTCGTCGAAGTTGAGAGGGGAAAGATTCCTGCAAAAGAAAGGCTTAGAAAGCTTGGCTGGATATCTTATTGCCCAAATTGTATGAGGATATACGCGTCGAAACGTATTGAAGAACCCGTTACCAGCTGTTCGAAGTGCGGATCTAGGATAGATTATGGAGGGCCGCTATGGCTCGAAAAAATGAGCGATGAGCAGCTTGCCGCCGACATGCTAAGGAGAGCGAGAGAAGACTTTGAAATCTATCGGGAAGTGATTAAGCCTTTGGAAGCCTTGAGCCGTGAAGATACGAGCATCATAGGATACTTTCCGATAAACGCTTTAGCCGAGCGCTTGAAGAAGCCTCCAATAAAGCCATCGAAGCTGATTCAGAAGCTGAGGGAGCTTGGCTATAAAGCGACGGTAACTCACATAGATCCGAGTGGAGTTAAGACCGATGCGCCCCTCGAGGCTATAAGCCAGATTTTCGAGGAAGAGCTAAAAGGCGATTCTACATAACCCACCTCGGAAGAATGCCTACTCGAAGATGGCTTGACGAAGCGAAGCGAGACTACTACAGGCGAAAGGCTAAGGAGGAGGGCTATCGCTCAAGAGCAGCCTACAAGCTCCTAGAAGCGCAGAAAAAATACAACCTCCTAGAGAGGGGAGACATAGTAGTCGAGCTAGGCGCGTGGCCAGGCGGGATGAGCCAGGCTGCTTCAAGAATTGTTGGACCAGAAGGATTAGTGATCGCCGTGGATAAAAGAGAGTTCGCACAATTCCAGGAAGAAAACATAATTCCGCTTCAGCTTGATATTTTGGAAGACGATGTCGTAAGAGAAGTTTTGAAAGTATTGGATGGCAAGAAAGCCGACGTATTGATCTCCGACGCATCGCCGAGATTCACAGGAGTGAGAGACGTCGATATAATCATGCAATATGAGCTTACAAGAAGATCCTATGAAATCGCAAAAGATCTCGTTAGACGAGGAGGCTCCATCATGCTAAAAGCATTCGAATGTGAGGAACTCCGCGAACTCGAAAGAGAGCTAAGAGAGGAATATGGATTCGTTAAGAGGTTTATTCCGAAAGCTAAGAGGAAAACCAGCTCCGAGCTTTACTTAATCGCATTAGATAAGCAGTTTTAGGAAGTTCTCTTACGCCTCCTCTTCTGCTGCCTCTCCAAATACTCTGAGTAGGATTCCAGAACCCATTTTTCCAGCTTTGGACAGGATCGCGGAGTCATAACACCCTCTTTTCCGCAAACTTGATGATATTCGCATGCTAAGCATGGCGCATTTTTGATAGGCTCTATCGTGACCCTACGAATTAATGGAACAAGCCTCCGCGTCCACCGATCCTTCGCAAATTCTTTAACCCTCTTCACCATTCCCTTTTTCTCAAGCCTTATCGCGATTCTAGATCCCTCTCTACTCGTGACGCCGAGCTTATGCCATAGCTCAGATTGGAGTAATCCTTTATCCTGATGCTTTAATAGAAGTTTTATAGCCTCCTCCTCGAGTTTAGTTAATTTCTGTGGCAAGAATTTCCTCCCTCATATCTGTTTTCAGACCGCTTCCTTATATCTTAATCGCTGCAAGTAGGATTCCATTTCCCTAATCCTTCTCTTCAAGGTGCTTAAACTTACTCCAGCAGCCTTAGCCAAACTTCTCTGCGAGACTTTTGCCTTGGTAGACTTGGCAGCGAGATATACTGATGCCGCTGCGATCGCTCGCCGATTCCTCCCCTGATCTAAACCTAGTTTATGAGCTAGCTTGCACAGGGTAATCGCGGATGCCTCGACTTCTCCATTAAGCTTTAGATCATTAACTACCCTCGATACGTATGCTTTGATGTCTAGAGCGTTTCTTATCTTGAGAAAGCTCGCAAGCTTCATGGAGCATGTCAATATCTCAGATTTGCTCGCCCTAGAATACTGAGCCAGTTCTTTAGGCGTTCTGGGTACGCCGTGGATTCTTGATGAGAGGTAAAGCAGAGCTGCTGGTAATGCTTTCGCGAGCTTTCGGGATCGCTTAAAATGCGTATCGATTTTCCGTAGAAGCATTGCCGCCGTTCTGGCTACAGATTCTGGGAGGTTCAGGCTTGAGCTTATCCTGTAAATCTCTGAAAGCACCTTTATCATGAATTCATCGCTTTGGCTGCTGATGCGTTGGCGCGGGCCGTGAGTCGATAGCCCGAAGTCATGGAGAAGAGGGGTGATAGGGGCGCCAGCCCGCTCCCTCTTCAACTTGTCATCATAGCTATATGCGCGCCACTCAGGCTTCGAATATATCACCCTATCCACAACCGCGCCGCAGTCCAAGCATACAAGCTCTCCAGTTTCTTCATCCTCGACTACTCTACATCCTCCGCAGACCTTACAGCAAACATCATTCATTTTTACCCAGTCGCCGCAGCGCAGCTCAGCTTATAATCTGATCGCCTTAGAGAATATGTAAGATTTCGAGGGTTTTATCTATGGCAGCTGAAGGTAATCCCTCTTATCTCTTAGTCGAGGGCTCTTCAAAGATGTAGAGGGGATCTCCCTCCTTATATTTCACATTTTCCTTCGGATTTATTTCTATGAAGAATCTCGCCTCTTTTCCCAGAACGCTTGAAACGATTCCTATTTCCTTCATTCTTGAATCATATACTGTTTCGCCGAGCTTGGGGAGATGCTCTCCTTCAACAACTATCTTTCCTTCAACTATCGCCCAGATTTTTCCCAACCTCTTTAGCCTCCGAGGTTTTCGTGACATCTCTATCGTTGAACGTTCTTCAGAGCATACGCCAGCTGACGCAAAACCTCACTTTTCTTCAAGTCTCCATTCGGCTTAACTATAATCCTCCCGGTTCTTTTCCACCAGAAGGCTGGATGGCTTCCAGATTCGATTTCAACCTTCCATCCGAGCTTCCTAGCTGCTGAGGCTATTTGCTCTGCTGTCGGATTCTTAACAGCTAGATTTAATGGAACTCTTCTACATTTTGACCTGCTTACCGAGGCGTCAAAGTATATGGGCCAGATCACGTAGCCATCTCTCTTAATCAAGATCACTTCACCAAAACGGCGTTTATCACTCCGTCTTGTCCAGGTCTTGAAGTCACCTTTGCTTTCCCTAACTCGGTCTCGATTATAGCGCCTTTAGTGATAACTCCTCTTCTCTCCAGATCTCTACTTGCTGGATTAGAGAGAAGCCTTAAGATTTTGACCTTCTGAGCTATCTTCTTCTCAGGGTCGAAGACATTGGCGTACAGATCTGCGGCCAGAGCGTACTTCACTCCACCACCTCTAGTCCTCTTTTCCTTAAGCTTCCTCTCGCCTATCACCGTTAGAACGGGGTCTCCTCCTCGTTCATATTTCCTCTTCTTCCTATACGGCCTTCTCCTCCCACCCGTCTTCTT
>CAZDPL010000018.1:7151-16621 GCA_964507345.1 uncultured Nitrososphaeria archaeon | reverse complement strand
CGTGGATGAAGATCGGGTCGCCGACCGGATACAAGACGTTGATTTCTCTTCGATATTTCAAGTCTCTTGAAAGCTGCTCCATGTATTCTGGTGGAGGGTTTCCATTCGCAAGCCATTCTTCTAGGTATCTCGATAGATGCGGGTTAGCGGTGATCGCGTCACTTAATCTTGGATCGAGTTCCTCGGTTAGGAGGCTCATTTTCTCACGCCCTGGCCTGGGAGAATGGTAGGATCTTTATCCCGAAGGCTGGATCAACGTCGAAGCTCAGGGTTATCGAGACGGGTTTAACGGCGCCTTTGAGTTTCGGGACTTGGACATTTTCACGATCTTTTCTCCTACTTCTTTTACCATGAGGGTGAAGTGGACGTCGCAGATCGACCTCATTCTCACCAAGAGGTCTTGGTTGAAGGCGTAGGGATGGATCGTTATGATTATCGACTTGTCTTCGTCGTCAACTATATTCCTCATCTCGGTGAAGAAGTTCAATATGTCCTGCTCGTCGGCATGGGTCACGAGATAGGTTAATGAGTCGATTACGAAGATGTCATAGCTCACAGCGTTCTTTATGACCCTTGCTAAGAGGTCTAGGAATCTTGAGGAGAGGACTCGATCCCATTTCAAGTTCTTGACGTGAAGCTCGAAGATGTTCAGCCTCCCGGTTAGGAAGAAGTATTTGACGTCGAGGGAGATTTGCTCCATGGATCTCAGCAACCCTCTTACTCCGCTTTCCGTTGTTATGTAGAGGAGCTTGTAGCCGAGGTTTAGGGCGCCGTAGGTGTATTGTTGAGCGAGGACGCTTTTCCCGCTATCATTCGGCCCCTCGATTATCGCTAGGAAGGGAAGCTTGATCTCGCCGATCTTTCTATCCAGCTCGCTGTTGAGGGATTTCAGGATCTTGTTGTTCGTGTTCACGGCGTCTTCACCCCATTCGGCGCGGCGATTATCAAGGCCGCGGGCTTGCTGGAGTCTATCCGCTCGGAGGCAGCTAGCTTCACGATTATTTCGAGAACTTCTCCGCTATCCCACATCCCGCTTGAGAAGTCTTGTGAAACGGGGTTCAGGATCTCTGATCCTTCTTGATAGGTTACGTTGATAGCGCTCCAGCATGGCCCTTGACCTAGAACGCAGCCGACGTCATAGGGGATCCATGAAGCCTTTATCGACCTGCTTTTCGCAGACCAGTAAATCAGGAGAAGATCCATCTTCTTGAAGTTCGAGGCTTTTATCGATCCAGCTCCGCGGTTTAGCACGAAGGCTTTAACAGCTTTATCATTATCGATCACGGTTAGGTTGAGGACTTCGAGGCTTCCCTTATTTCTCGTTAATTCGAGTGAGGCTTCTGCAAGGTTTTCTTGAAGGAATTTGTATCCCAGTATCATTGATCCCATAAGCAAGCCTACTGAGAGCATGGCCACCACCACGATGAGGAGGGAGGTGAAGATTCCTCCGAGAGCGGACATGGCCTCCACCTCCTAGAATGCGTATGGGGAGAATTCCTGCGAGCATTTCACGCCGTTATAGAGTATGAATGAGACTTGATAATCTCCTGAGGTTAAGGTGGAGTTTAGAAATGCTTTCACCTGGATTGTTTCACCACGATCCCATCTATCGTCGGAGTCTACGTCGTTCAAGATCTTAAACGTCCAAGATTCTCCGCTCCCCCCATAGAGGAGGTAGTAGACTCGAGTTTGGCTGATTATCATTAACTCGGATTTCTTTAGAAGCTCTTGGGAGACGGCTTTCGTTCCGACGTTCTTTATCCAAAGGGTAATCGTATTGGAATCCGTTGTAGCATATACGTGTAGGATCATGCATTCATGGCTTAATCTATCCTTGAGCCAGTCTATGTGAAGCTGTTCCGCATCCATTACCTGGTTAACTCCAGTAAAGTATACTCCCGCGAAGAGTGAGGCAACTATTATCGCAGCGATCCCGAGAATCGCCTCGGTCAGAACCGATCCGACGGGCATTTTCCTCCACCTCCCTAATCTTCCCTAAGCTTGAGGTCTAGGATCTTTGAGGCGAGGACTAGAGATGTGAAGAATTTGTCGTCAGCTCCTGAGGCGAGCATGCTTACGAGATAGGCGGCTGCCACCATAAGCTCCTCGAGATTCTTTCTCCCCTTGCCTCCATGAGGCTCCATCATCGTGTTCAAGCTGACTATGAACTCAACGGCGTCCAGCAGCATGTCCAAAAGCTCTGGAGAAGCAAACTTCCTCGCAGCCCGAGAATTAAGGAACTTCACTGTCGCATCTAATCCGAGCGTCCTCAGCAGCATGTATGCGCAACCAATTACCGCGAGCTCATTATATCGGTCTCGGCGAAGCCTAGTCTTGTGAATACCTTCTCCCAGATCAGCGTCGCAGCGGCCATGACTTGAGAATTCTTCTAGATGCTCCTCAGATGAGGCGTGGTTTTCTCGGATACGTCGAGGCGAAGCCTGATTCTGTCCATCGTTATCATTGCTGGAAGACTTCCTCTCAGCTAAGGGCTTCTCAAGATCTCCGAGTATGCTTGATGCGAAGTTGAATGGGTTCTCGAGGTTCGCTATCAACTCTCTGACATCCATTAAAGTGCTTTCCAAGGGCTCCTTCAACCGCTTCACCTCCCGCTCAAGCTCTTCGAACTTCTTCCTCAATGCAGCATGCTCATCCCTGCTCATCCCCACCTCCCCTCGGATCCTCTACACATGAAATCCTGATCACGTACTCGTAGCAGTCCTTCAAGGTATCAGAAAGATCTCTGGAGCGAATCCTAACCGTGCTGGAGGTGAGCATGCTATAGAATTGGAACAGGGTTCCTCGGAGAACGTAGAGATATGGGCGGCTCCGCTTCCCCCAGATCTGAGCACAGCTCGCAACCCTGAAAAAGATCTCAACCTCACCCTCCTCAGATCTCGAAATAAAAGCCGCGGCATCTCTAACCAGCTTCATATCCTTGAAAGACCGTATTAGGAAGGCATTAGCCGAAGAAAGGCCCAGGCTCTCCGACCTCTTGCTAAAAAGCTTGTAAAGCCTCTCCCCGAGAGCTTTCCCAAGCGAATAAGCCAGGATCCCGCAAACCTCCTCGCCGAAATACTTGTCAAACTCCCAGAACAGGGCGATGGCGGAATTCAGCTCAGCCATAGATGGAAGCGACCGGTCCTGAATACCACGCTCGTCCATCATAAATACACCAAAAATAAGACAAAATGGGAGGGTTAAATACTTTTCGAGTAGGGGCAATGTAAGACAAAACTTATTAGGAAGTCTTATTCAGATAATACTGAGGATGATGAAGTGGAGTCGTACGCAAGTAAGACGTAGAAGGGGATTGACGGGGCTTGAGACTGCGATAATCTTGATCGCCTTCGTGATCGTGGCTGCTGCCTTCGCGTTCGCCGTCCTCAACCTCGGATTCGCTTCAACCCAGAAGAGCGGAGAGGTTTTGAAGGCTGGATTGGAGGAGGCTACGTCGAGCATAGAGCTTTCTGGATCCGTGATCGCGGCCGCTGAGAAGGGCAGCGATGACCAGTATCGCATCTCCAATATTACGATCTATGTTAAGACTGCTGTTGGGAAGAGGCCGATCGACATGAGGAATGAGACGCTCATAGTCGCTTACTTCGATCCCTACGTCCACATGGACAGGCTTCTGAGAAGCGATGATCAGACTCAGACGCAGGTCGTGGTCAGCGAGGTATCTGGAGATGGAGACGACATGCTGGAATTCGGAGAGCTTTGGAAAGTCGTGGTAGTCGTGAAGAACATCTACGGAGGATTGGACAACGTTAAGCTTCAGCCAAACGACGTCTTCAAGATCGAGATCAAGCCATCGGTCGGATCAATCCTCAAGGTAGAGAGAACCGTTCCGCCGAGCCTCGACCCAGTAATGGACCTCGGATAAGCTTCAGCCCTCCCTCCCCTACACCTTCCCCAATTTTTTTATCAAACTTAAATAGAGTCTCCGAAACCCTATGAGGTAGATCGTGGTGACGGTTCTGGCATTCACGGGAGGCTTACGCTTTGAGCATAGGTCCACCTTCAATCAAGTATCTAATCGAGGCTAGGATAGAGGTTAACGGCGTAGTGGATAAGAACGACATAATCGGAGCGATCTTCGGCCAGACCGAGGGGCTCTTCAGCAGCGAGCTCGATCTCAGAGAGCTTCAGAAAAGCGGGAGAATAGGTAGAATCGAGATAACCGCGAACGTTCAAGGAAACAAAACCTATGGCAAGATAACGGTTCCATCCGCTCTCGACAAGTATTCAACCGCCCTCATCGCAGCCATGGTTGAGAGCGTTGATCGAGTCGGACCATATAGCGCAACCGTCAGGATCGAGAAGATCCACGACGTCAGAGCGGAGAAGAGGAAGAAGATAATCGAGCGGGCTAGAGCGATCCTCTACCAGTGGGAGAAGAGCAAGATCCCAGAAGAAGACGAAGTCTTGAAAGAACTCGAGGAATCGCTGCTAAAAGCTAGGGTAGTCGAGCTTGGACCCGAGAAGGTTTCAGCTGGCCCCGACGCCGAGAAGAGCGATGAATTGATTATAGTGGAGGGAAGAGCCGACGTCATAAACCTGCTTAAACACGGCTACACGAACGTGATCGCACTCGAGGGAATAAAGATTCCAGAAGTCGTGAAGACCTTGGCTAATAGGAAGAGGAGGGTCATCGCCTTCCTCGACGGAGACCGAGGCGGAGACATGATCCTGAACGAGCTCAAGAACGCCGGCGTCCGAGTGGATCTAGTAGCCAGAGCACCCTATGGAAAAGAAGTTGAAGACCTGACCGGGAAAGAGATCGTCGACGCCCTCCACCACGCTATCCCCTTCGAAGACGCGTTAAAGCATTTGAAGATCCCGAAGGCTAAGGAGCCGCTTCCAGAGCTTCCGGAGAAGCTTAAGGATTATGTTAGCGAGGTTGAGGGAAAGCTCATGGCAGTCCTATTAGATGATAAATTAAATGAGCTTAAGCGGACTCCCGTAAGCGAGCTCGCTCAAGAGCTTCAAAACCTGAAAGATAGCGTGAAATACGTGGTCTTCGATGGGATCGTGACTCAGAGGCTCGTCGACGTGCTCTCCGAGAAAAAGGACATCGTATACTTGATCGGGGTTAGGATAGGCGAGATCTCCAAGCCAGCTGAAAATGTTAAGGTGCTGACGCTCAGCCGCCTCCACCACTCCTAATCTCCTTCAAGGGCAGAGGATACCTCAAAACAGCGACAACCCCGCCTAACCCCATAACCTTCTCAGAAGCCTCTAATCCATCCAAGATCACCTGAATCTCCACTTTACCGCGCTCAGCCGCTTCGAGAATCTTTTCGAGAACCTCGTTCTCGAGATTATTCCATAGATACTGCTCCGAGACCAGTATCTTCTCGACCGCTCCAAGCCTCCAAGCCTCATAAACCTCCTCCAATCCAACAGCAACCCTCTCCGGATTCCTAGCCATCACTTCAATGAATCTTTCCACTTCAAGCGAGTCTCTGAAGGGCTTGAGCTCGCGAATAAAATCCGGTGCATTATTCGATCTTAGAATTTCTCTGAACCCCGCTTCTCCTCCAGTTGATGTGCTGTAAGCTGCCTTCACCTTCTCCGCGACTCCTTTACCAGCTTTCCTCAGATATTTCATGAAATTTTCAACGAATATCTTCGGGCCGAAGACGGCGATCTCCAAGTCCTTGTTCTCGAGCAACTTGTTCTTAATCACCTTCAATGCTTCCTCGAAAACGTCTTCCAAGGGCTCGCTCCATGAAGTCGATTTATCGATCTTCGGGAGATGCTTAGCGAATACGATGTCCAGTCCTCCATTAGAGAACTCGGCGATTGCAAGCTCCTCATCATCAAGGGATACACAGAGAATCTTTACAGGCCTTCTTCTCCGACGGCCATAACTAGATGAAAAAACCTTCAATCTCTCGAAATCCTTCTTCGATTGAATCTTTATCTCGGCTCCGGGATGGAGTGTTATTGTGTGATATTTTCCGAGGAGATCAAGCTTCCTGCTCTCATAGACTATTCTCCCCGTGAACCTCACCCTCTTCATAAGCGGATCTGCGGACTTCGATTCGACTTCCACTCCGAGGGTTACTTGAATTCTTTCGCTATCGATTTTCCCGCTTGCCCGCTCCTTCTTCAACTCGCGTGAAGTCTTAGAGTATAGGATGTCTCCAGGCTTAATGAGCCTGAACAAGTTTATCAGATCTAATCCGCTCTCCGGTATCAATTCGACGATCCTCTTGACGTCGTCCACTTGCTTAACTATCATCGGTTATCCTCCTAGTCGGCGGCCATCAACGAAGATGCCTGCGCTTTTCATAAAGGCTTCCATGAGATAGGTTTTTACCGTTCGAACACTGCGGAAAGCTTTGAATGGAGCTTGTAGCCGCGGCCGTCGCCGTAAGCCTCGCATTCGACTGCTTCTCCGTCGCCCTCGGAGCGGGAACCCTGCATGAAAAAGTGAATCTGCCGATCGGCATGAAGCTGGCGATCTCCTTCGGAGCCTTCCAGTCTGGGATGCTTTTAGCGGGTTGGGGTGCTGGAAGCAGGCTGGCTGGAATAGCGGCGGAGTATGATCATTGGATCGCCTTCATTCTCTTGATGGCGGTTGC
This sequence comes from uncultured Nitrososphaeria archaeon, assembly GCA_964507345.1. GTDB lineage: Archaea > Thermoproteota > Nitrososphaeria_A > Caldarchaeales > Wolframiiraptoraceae > Wolframiiraptor. The sequence continues at coordinate 10,028 of CAZDPL010000018.1, read as the reverse complement.
GGCTCACATGATCTACGATGCTTTTAGGAATGGATGCTCGATGGCCGGCGCTCAGCTTACCCCGATGCTCCTCTTAATGCTCTCGATCGCGACGAGTATAGATGCTTTGGTGGTGGGCTTCAGCTTATCCTTCCTAAAGGCGTGGGTCGTGGCCGCGGCGATTATAGCAGGCCTCTCATCCTTCAGCCTAACCATAATCGGATACTATCTCGGAGTGAAAACGAGATGTGTTGTGGGAGAGAGGGCTGGCGCGGTCGGCGGAGGAATATTGATACTCGTGGGATTGAAGATTCTCTTAGATCACCTGCTCGCATAACCATCTTAAGGGAGACATCCATTAAAGTGGCTGGATGGAGGTAATCTACAGCGAGGATCGCTGGAGGCTTCTCAGAAGGCTTAGGGAGAAGGCGAGAAATCTAATGAAGATACTCGTGGCCCATGGATTGAATCCAATAGTTTATGGAAGCATTGCGAGAGGCGACGTGGATGAGGAAAGCGACATCGACATATTCATACCGTATCCCGTGAGCACGGCCATGCTCGAACTCCACCTATCCAACGCCGGAGTAAAATTATCGGATAGAGTTCTCGTCCAAGCGACTCCAAGCTATGTTCCGAAAGCCTACCTAGTGATAGATGATTATACGTCGATCTCCCTACCGCTCTCCAAGATGAGGGAGGAAGAACTCGGATTCTACACTCTCGCAGGCCACCTCACCTACGAAGAACTTGAAAAAGATAAGAGAGTTCCCGGAATAAACAAGGACTTGATCTTGATCGTTCCAACCGAGCGAGGCCACGTGGAAATCCCGGTAGAGGGAAGAATAGAGGAAGCCGCGAAGATCCTGAAAATAGATCCTAGGATTCTGCGGAACAGGGTTAGAGTTCTCAGGAAGAGGAGGGAAATTGGGAGGACGGGAGTTTATCGCGAGATCAGCATTCCAGCCGATAAAACGTTTGAGCAAGTCCTCGAAGAACTCATGGACCGCGACCCAGCCCTGAGAAGAAGGCTGAAAACGGTCGAGTAAGCATCTATAAGGATTTATTATCGTTTGAGGAAGAGAGAAGCAGAGAATTGAGAATTCTTTTGATCTCGCCTCCAGCCCAATCAGCAGTAAAGACTGTAGTAGGAGCCACAGGGCCACCTCTAGGACTAGCTTACCTAGCATCGGTTGCGAGGGAAATCGGATGGAAGCCGAAGATCATAGATGGATTGGCTGAAGAGCCGACGCAGAGGCAGATCGCCGAAATAGTTAAGAGATTTTCTCCCGATGTTGTTGGATTAACGGCCACTACCGCGACCGTGCTCGATGCATATGAAGTGGCGAGAATCGTTAAGGAGACCTCGCCTGAAACCCTAGTCATGATTGGAGGGCCGCATGCAACCTTCATGGCTGAAGAAGTTCTCCGCGAATGCCCTCACATAGATCTAGTCGTAAGAGGAGAAGGAGAAATAACTCTGAAAGAAATCTTGGAGAGAATTGAGAAGGGTAGGGAGTTCTACGACGTGGCCGGGATAACCTATCGAAAAGGAGAATTGGTAAAGGAGAATCCGCCGAGGCCATTGATCAGCAACCTAGACGACCTTCCATATCCAGCCTACGACCTCCTCCCGATGGAGAAATACGTGGTCGAGGGAATAAGATTCGCAGCGATAATGACTTCTAGAGGATGCCCGTATAACTGCATCTTCTGCTCCTCCTCGCTCCAATTCGGGAAGAAGTGGAGAGCTCACAGCGTGAAAAGAGTGATCGACGAGCTGAAGCTCCTAGTTGAAAAGTTTAAGGTAAGAGAGATAGAGTTCCTCGACGACACATTCACCCTCAATATGAAGCGAGCGATAGAAATCGCCAAAAACATAGTGAAGGAGAAATTAGACATTTCCTGGAGCGCGTCATCGAGAGTCAACACCTTTAACCGAGAAGTGGGAGAAGCTATTCACCGAGCTGGAGCTCACACCGTTTACTTCGGAATAGAATCTGGATCCGAGAGAACTCTCAAATTCATAGGCAAGGGCATCAGTAAGAGGCAGGCAATCGATGCTGTGAAAGCCGCAAAAGATTCCAAGCTGAACGCGTTAGGATCATTTATAATAGGGTTCCCATACGAGACCGAGGAGGAAATACGCGAGACCATAAAATTCGCCAATAAGGTTGGAGTTGACCTCGCCCAATTCACCGTAGCGACCCCATATCCCGGCACGAGGCTCTGGCAGATCGCCGTCGAGAACAACCTCCTCTTAACAAGGAATTGGAGAAAGTATACGACGTTGGACGTGGTCATGAAGAACATCTATCTAACGCCTCAGAAGTTGAAGAAGCTCCTGCTCTGGGCATATATAGTCTTCTACCTTCATCCGAAACGCGTTCTCAAAGACATCTTCATCAATAAAGGCTTCATCCTGAAGAGAGCGATCCCAGCCGCCTTCAGATTCCTCAAGAGATACGTTACCGGAGTCTGGGAGTAATACCCAGAGCATCTTTATAGAGAGATTAGCGTTGAAAGTAGGTGGAGTTATGGCCTCCGATGAGAAGGAGTATATGCGGAGAATGGCGGATGCTCTAAGAAGCGGAGCCAAGATGCTGGCCGACCACTGCCCGGTCTGCAATAGCCCGCTCTTCGAGATAAAGGGCCAGATCTGGTGCCTTCGATGCAATAAGAGGGTGATCAAGGTCAGGGGAGAGGAAGACGTCGAGGAAGCTCTAACGGCCATAACCCTCTCCGAGGCGATCAAGGTTCTCACGACGAAAATCGAAGAAGTAATACTGCTACTGAAGAGAAGCGGAGACGTCGAAGAGACCAGAAAACTCACCGAGGCCATGAGCAGAATCCTAGAAGCACTCGAAAAAGCCCTAAAACTCAAACAAGCCTTCACAG
>CAZDPL010000018.1:0-7051 GCA_964507345.1 uncultured Nitrososphaeria archaeon | reverse complement strand
AGCAGAATCCTAGAAGCACTCGAAAAAGCCCTAAAACTCAAACAAGCCTTCACAGAAAAACAAGTAGAAGAGTAGAGAAATCCCGCAAAACATCACTGCATCTTAACTCCCGGAAAAGCTGAGCGTAATATCCACAGCATCCAAATATAGTATTAAGGAATATCTGCGAAAAACCTGTGAACGTGAAAAAGATTCTTCAGCCCAGACTTCACAAACCAGAAAATGAAGAAAACTAAGGAAAATCATTCAAAGCTCACCAGAAAATGATTATAACTCATCTGCGGCATCAAGAAAAGACATGGCAAATGCAAGATTTCTCATGCCTCAACGAGCTGAAAACGGCTTTCAAAAAAGCTCTTAGGAAAAGTCTCTTTTTCCAGTGGAAATGGAGGGGTGCCTTCAATTTCCTGTGAAACGGCTCAATGAAGAAAAATGGTGGAAACGGCTTCGGTCTTCTAGCTCTTTCCACAGGAACTTCACAGACCCCTCTACTTCCTGTGAACGCCATGTTTAATCGCAAAGGGCGTGATGAGCTCCCGGAGACCCCTCTATTTCCACTGGAAGCTTTTCAGCGGCAGCAGCCTTCAGAATTATTAGATTTTTGAGATTGCTGTAGCTTTTGCTCTAATGTTTTCGTGAGGTCAATTCATTAGCTTAAGCTGGATAAAACTCCAAGGGGCTGCTTCTAATGAAGCCAGAAAAGTCAGCTGATCAATTCAAGGGGCTTCTCCAATCGAAATCGAGGGGTGGAGAGGATCCGCTGAAGGAGGTTTTTGAGCGCGCTTTGAGGAGGCCGAAGATCTTCAAGAATAGAGAAGTTATGCGCTCAGACTACGTGCCCGATAGGCTTCCCCATCGAGATGAGCATATAAGAAGGCTTGGAGAGATCCTGGCCCCAGCTCTCAGCCTCTCGCGACCGAGCAACGTATTCATCTATGGTAAGACTGGAACCGGGAAAACCGCGGTAGTTAGGTATGTTTTCAAAAGGTTTAGCGAGATGGCTGAGAAGGAGGGCCTCCCCCTGGTCTTCGCTTATGTGAACTGCAGGATAACTGGAACCGAGTATAAGGTTCTAGCGGAGCTTTGCGAGGCCATAGGAGTAAAGGTTCCATTTACTGGCCTCTCGAAAGCCGAGGTCTACAATAGGCTTAGGAGGGGCTTAAAGGATAAGGGCATACTTCTCGTGGCCTGCTTTGATGAAGTCGACGCCTTAGTCAAGAGCTATGGCGACAACCTGCTCTACGAGCTAACTCGAATAAATGAGGGAATGGATGGCGGAGGCTTCTCGATGGTGGGAACATCAAATGACCTCCACTTCAAAGACTACCTAGACCCACGGGTTCTCAGCAGCTTAAGCGAGGAAGAGCTAGTCTTCCACCCATACACCGCCACCGAGCTCATCGACATCCTAAGCGAACGCGCAGAACTCGCATTCCATCCAGGAGCAGTCCCCCAAAGCGTAATCAATCTATGCGCGGCCCTGGCCGCCTCGGAGCATGGGGATGCGAGGAGGGCCATAGACCTGCTTAGGGTCGCGGCTGAGGTCGCTGAGAGAAATGGAGATGACCACGTCGAGGAAAGGCATGTCAGGCTTGCTCAAAGCATAATAGAGCGCGGGAGAATCTTCGAAGCTCTCTCAACCCTTCCACTTCACAGCAAGCTCGTCCTAACCTCGCTTCTACTACTCGCGAAAAACGGGATAAACGACCCGATCTCCGGAATGATTTATCAAACCTATCGAGAAGTTTGCGGGAAAATCGGGGTCGAGCCTCTGACCGATCGTAGGATAAGCAGCCTAATCTCCGAGCTCGACATGCTTGGGGTCGTTAAAAGCGATCTCGTGAACATGGGGAGGCATGGAAGAACTAGGAAGATCTTCCTATTGACGCCGCTCGAGGAGGTCGAGGAGGTAATAGGCAGCGACGAACTCCTCTCAACTCTCTTAAACTACAAGCCATCAATAGTGAAGGGTGGAAGAGGGTAGGGCTCGGCGAGCGTGAAGCATTTTGCAGCGGAGATCTCTGGCGAAAAAGATCGTAGACGAGGCCATGAGAGAAGGTTATACGATAACCAAGAAAGCCCTCGAACTCCTAGAATCAATAGAAAACCCGCTTAAGATACTGGACGAGGCAATAAAGATCCTGAAGACCGAGAAGGCGAAGCCATCCATAATAGACGAAGAACTACTGAAACCATTGATCGCCGAGAAGCCCAGACCCAAGGTCGAAGCAAAGATCGAGGAAGCCGTAGTAGAGGAATTACCTCAGATAGAAGTCGATGAGCGATTCCTCAGAGAATATCGGATAAAAGGCTCTGTCGAGGAATTCCGAAGCTACTTCAAGAGCAGATATGAGAAGCTGAGCCAGATCATAAAGAGCAGGCTGGGAAACGTAGTCGACCTCAAATCCGCTCTAAAACTTAGGGAAGGCGAGGAAGCATACGTGGTCGCAATGGTTTATGATAAGAGGGAGACCGAGAAAGCTTGGATACTCGAGGTTGACGACGTTTCGGCGGAGGCCACGATCATAGTCCCGAAAACCAGCGACGAAAATCTTAGGAAAACAGCAGAGCTTCTTCTACAGGACTCCGTTTGCGGAATTCGAGTTCTTAGGCGAGGCGAAGCATTCATCGCGAAAGACCTCCTCCTCCCAGAAATCGCTCCAGAAAACATAGAAAAGACAAACTTAACCACCTACGTCTGCCTAATCTCAGACATACATCTCGGAAGCAATAAATTCCGAAAAGACCTTTTCGAAACTTTCCTCGACTGGATCAATCGATCACGAGACGCTGAAGTGAAGAGGATTAGGTTCTTGATCGTGGCCGGAGACTTAGTCGATGGAGTAGGAGTCTATCCAAACCAGCAGAAGGAGCTCGAGATAACCTCCGTAAAAGAGCAGTTTAAACAATTGTCAAAGCTACTCTCAGAGATCCCAGAATCAATTAAGATAATAATCGCTCCTGGGAATCATGAACCAGTTCAGAAGGCTTTACCCCAGCCTCCGCTTCAAGAAGAGTATAGGCATATCCTAGAGGAAAGCGGCCGCGACATCTTATTCGTAGGAAATCCTGCCTGGATAAAGATTGGTGGAAGAAGTTTCCTAATCTATCATGGGCAGGGACTCGACGACGTGATCCAGCTAATCCCAGGATTCTCTCATAGCTCTCTCCAAAGAGATATAGGAAGAGTTTTGGAGACCTTAATCAAGCACAGACATCTTTCACCGATCTACGGAGAGGGCACGCCAATTCTCCCATTGAGCGAAGACCTGCTGGTAATCGATAAGGTTCCAAACGTTTTCCACGTGGGCCACGTCCACGTCGCCTACGCCGGCTCATATAGGGGAGTTAGGTTAATCAATACTGGAACTTGGCAGGAGCAGACGAGCTATCAGAGGAACGTCGGATTAGAGCCCACCGTCGGAGTGGCGGCTCTCGTAAATCTAGGAGATCTCTCGATCAAGGTTAAGCGCTTCATGTGAATGTCCATTTTCTTGAACGGCCTGTTCTATTGCATGCGATTATATCAGCCTCGAATCCGATTATATGCGTGAAGCCGGATAAGAAAATCATAGCATTGATAATCGTGGCCGCCATCGCAGCATCCTATGTCACCGGCTTAATTCTAACCCAGCTTACGGCGCGGCTTGAGCCGAAGATTCTTCGAGAAATGGCCTTCGCCGAATCGCTAAAAGCTCCAATGAAGCTCGCGATCCCAGCTGCGACGATAACGACGGCGACCCTAACTAAATCGACGCAGCCAGCTCCTCAGGTTGAAATCAGCCAGGCAGGGAGGATGCTGATCAGGACGGCGAGCTTGGAAATGGAGTCAGATGATCCCGAGAAGGCCGTTAATGAGATAATAATGATCGCGGAGTCCTATGGCGGATACGTGGCCTGGATGAGCATTAAGAGTCAAGAGCCGCCGTCAGCGAACCTGATAATCAAAGTCCCAGAGAAATACTTCTTCCAAGCGTTACGCGAGATCAGAAGCGTTGGAAAAGTCTTGAAGGAGGAGGTGAACGCGCGGGACGTAACCGAGCAATACGTGGATCTAGAAGCTAGGCTGAGGAACTTGAAGGCTGAGGAGGAATGGTTACTTAAAGCTGTTGAGAAGGCGAAGAGCGTTCAAGACTTAATCATGATCGAGAAAGAGCTTTGGAGAGTCAGAGGAGAGATAGAGAGGCTTGAAGCACAGCTAAGAAACTTGGAAAGAATGGTCGAGTATTCTTCGATTTCAATCTCGATAAAGGTTCCAGAGAAGCCTAAGCCCCCTCCATCACCTTATCCGAAGCTCGATCTAACGCCCATACTAGTCATAGCTGCGACAGCTCTCATCTACATTCTCTACGGCTTAATCTTCTTAATCATAGTCGGAGCGCCGCTGACAGCAATAGTCTACGCAGGCTACAAAATCTATCAAAAGCTCGCTAAGCGGATGCGAGGATAATTTTACCCAAAATATTTTTTCGCAGCTCTTCTCACAGCCTCGACGTATTCCCGCTCCGTGTAAACTCGTATTATCCCATAGATTTTCGTTGTAAATTCGAGGAGAGGCGAATTATAATCGATGATCTTGATCTCGCCGTTCACCTCATCGTAGAACTGGACGCGTTCATCTTTCCTGAATGGAAGTGGAGTCACATATGGAGTATCTATCCAAACCCTCTCGCTTGGAACTCCCGCACTCGACGCGATCTCTTCCTCCACCTCCTCCGAATTCTTAAGAACCTCCCTGGGGAAATCTTCCTCAACCCTGATCTCGTAAGCCACCTTCGGTATTATTCTTCGCTCGAGCCTATCGATAACCCATCTTGTTTTATCATTCGACTTCATGGCACACCAGACCACGTAATCATCTAGACTCAGATACTCGCGCACGGTCATGGAAGAGAAGTCTGAAATTTCCTCAAGCATCTTTGCTCCAGTTAGGAATAGTATTTGAGCTGCTCTAACCGTGTGGTGGAAGTAGATGTTGATGAAGTTTTGGTAGCGGGCTAGGGCCATTTCCTCGACTGCGCCGACAGCGTTCACGTTCACGGCGAGCTTTCCATCAATTAACCTACTCCTCAAAATTATCCTCTTAACATCGATTAATCCATAGGGTGCTCCCGTGAAGTATGCGTCCCTCATCAAGAAATCGAGCTTATCAGCGTCCATGGGCCCGCTTATTATCGGAGATTCAACGGCTCTTCCTTCTAAGACCTCGATGACATCTCTCGGATTCACATCGCTCCGCTCAACAGCTTCAATCAATTCATCATCTTCTCTCAAGATCCTTAAGGTCATGGCCTCATGCGTTAGCCCAGATTTCTCTAACAAGATCTCGAAGAGATGCGAGTAAGGCGCGTGGCCGATGTCGTGGAGAAGCCCAGCGATCCTCAACACTTTCCTACGATACTCATCTAATCCAAGCTTCTCAGCAAATTCTCCAGCGAGATGCATGCATCCGAGCGAGTGATCAAACCTGGTATGCCTCGCCCCTGGATAAACGAGGTAAACGAAGGGAAGCTGGATAACTCTTCGAAGCCTCTGAACAGCGTAAGTATCAATTATTCTCAGCTCATCCTCCGTCACGTTAATGTATCCATGAACTGGATCCTTGATCAGCTTAAGCCTCAAACCTTCCTCCCAAACAATTTAACCGAAAATCAGATAAAACTCTTCCCAACCTTCCTCAGAAAATCTTCGACAACCCTAACAACGTCGGAGAAAACTTGATCAACATCTCTCCCAGCATCTATCCTCACAAGCTCTCCGCGCTCAACATACTCAAGATATTTCTCTCGAACCTTTCTTAAGAGGTCGGCTCGCTCGAACCTCGTCCTCCTTCTCCTAAGCCTCTTCAATCCAACTTCTGGATCTACATCGAGAAGTATTCCTAGATCCGGTCTCCTAGCATGCTTATTCAATTCCTCGACCCAGCTTTGATCACCCGTCGTCGCCGATTGATAAGCTAATGAGGAATGGAGATATCTATCCGACACTACTACGAAGCCTTTCTCAAGAAGAGGTTTAACGACCCTCTCTAAGTGTATGAGCCTATCAGCGGCGAATAACATGGCCTCAACCCGCGGATCAACATCTCTTCCACGAGCCATAGCCTTCAAAATCCTCCCAATAGCCCCGCCAGTCGGCTCAGAAGTATAGCGAGCAGGAACCCCCCTCCTCCTAAGCCATCTAACAAGCCTCCTCGCCTGAGTAGTCTTCCCAGACCCATCAACACCCTCAAAAGCAATCAAAAAACCAGAACCCATTCCAAAAACTCGGAAGACAATTCACTTAAAAACATGCATATGGGAGGAAAATATGCCGGGGCCGGGATTCGAACCCGGGACAACGGGGATCCACCCTCTCTGACCAGCATCCACGAGGATTATGAGCCCCGCACTCTAGCCAGGCTGAGTTACCCCGGCTGATCCCCGGTTAAGAAAATTTTTACGAGGAAGTATTTAGGAGTTTTCAGGGCTGTTGGGGATATTTTTCTGATTTTGCCATCTTTTTAATTGCCTGCTCGAGGTGCTTAACCTTCCACGCTAATAATGCTATCAAGGCTTTCGAGTCATATCCATTACTTCGTCTTAGGAAATCTGGCATCTCTTCTGCTATGAATCCGATCTCAATACGTCTTCGGCCCTCAGCTCTCTCATACATTTTCGGAGCTGGAAGCTCGATCTCAAGCATGCTTGAATCAAGTTCTCTAATGTTCTTCTTGAATCTCGAAAGCGATGCTATGGTTATGTTCGCAGTTATCACGTCGCTCGAATAGTTCTCCTGATCTCTAATGATCAGGATATTCGTTCAATGAACTTTAAGACGAAGACGGTATTGACTGAATAATAAAGACATTGAGCGATAAAAACTCATCGCTCAAGACAAGTTTTATTTTCTCTATAAATTCTTCTCTCTAAGTTGAGCAATCTTCTCAAAGCTGCCTTCTTCTTCTCTCTACCTATCTCCGCCTCCTCCAAAACCTGCTGCATGAAAGACAATGCCTCGTCATAGGTTCTCCTAGAAACGGGATATGGAACGCCATCCTTACCTCCAACCG
>CAZDPL010000017.1:12129-16664 GCA_964507345.1 uncultured Nitrososphaeria archaeon | reverse complement strand
TAGCGCATCGCGTCTTTCTTGCCGACTATTACCAGAGAACGCGCCATCCCTGAACAAGATAACTCCTGAATACGAATAGTTATTCTTTTCCCCGACTTGCTAAAGAAAGAGCTGGGTAAGAGCTCCCAGAATAAAGCTCGCAGCTAAAAGCGCGAAAAAGAGTTTAAGTCCCTTGGATGTCTGATTGGCGGCTTCCTCGAAGAACTCTGATGAGGTGACTTTCACATCCTCAAATCTCAGCTTCATAAACGCGGCCTCCATGGGTTTAGCAGATTTCAAAGCCTCCTCAACCGCTTTACGAGCTTCCTCAGCTAGCTCTCCTGCTGGAATGACCTCTCCAAGCGGATGGTAGCCTCTGCCCCCGAATTTTAAGCCGTTGACGATGTGGGTGTCAGTAGTCAATACCTCCCCGGTCTCTACTCCAATGGCTTTCATTTTCCTGAGGATTTCATCTCTAACCGCTGGAAGGCAGTTATTTCCATCGAGAACAATTAACGCGATAGGCTTCCCCGGATTGAGGATTAGAGCCGTGATTCCCAGTTTTCCGATTCCATCTTCAAGAGAATATTTGTTTAGGTTCACGCGGGAATATCCGACGACTATTGGAAATCGTTGCTGAAGTTCGAGATTGACGGCTTTTTCCAGTAGCTTTGAAATGTTTCTAAGACTTTCGTCATTCAAGTCTTTGACCGTATCCGAAAAGCTGTTGTGACAATCTACTGGAATCAGTTTTTCATCTTTCACTCGAGCCACCGATGGCGGTATATCCTCCATTCCCTCTGGATGTCTGGTTAAAAAAACCAACCTGGCTTCGCCGAGAGCCAGCGCCATCCCCCGCATATCCCCATTATCTACGGTAACTGGTTCGCTCATCAAAGAAGAGTATCTCAGCGTTTTCACATTATCGGAGAAAGCCTTTTTCACGCCTTCTACGATTCTTCTACAATCTTCAGGAGAAATTATATTCGTCTCATGATTTGATAAGCCTTTGAAGAATACTGACCTAATTCCGAGCGACTCTAATTCATCAGCTATTTCGTAAATCAATCCGCTGCTTCCAAAGTTCCTAAAAGGTCCTGGATGAAACGTTGGCACTAAAATGGCGAGTTCAGGCTTTTCCTTATTCCTACTTCTGAACGCGATTACATCGATCTCTATCTGCGCTCGATCATTTAACCTCTCAGCAATTTCTTTCAGCCAATCCGTTCTGCCATCCAATAGCACAGCGAGGGTGGCCGAAGTATATTTTAGTGCTGGAACTCCTTTTATCAGGATGAATCTTTCCAGAATTAGTAGTAGGATTGCTGCGAATCCTCCGCCAATTACATATGCCTTGAGCAAGCCATATCCATAACTACTTGATAGAAATATTGCCGCTGGAACGGCCTCAAGAATCATGCTGGAGATGAGCAAGGGAATTGCGGAGGGAATCCGCTTGCCAGCAAATGTCAAGTAAATTACGGTTCTCAGAAAAGTAGCCGCCGCGATGATTGCGGTGAATCCCATAACTCCGATAGGAGTTAGAGAGATCAGAATTGCAAATAATAGAAACCATGAATTGACTATCGTTATCTGATTAGCTCTTCTCAGGTTAAGCATTCCGAGATCGGTTTTGAACTTCTCCAGCAGGATATTCGAGAAATTGCTTAAGAGAAAGCATGCAACCACTATAAGCGAGTATTCGGGGAATCCATTGACATAAACTAGGGCAAATGAGGCAATTGCCGAAAAGAATAAGCTTAGGCTCAAAAGATTTCCCTTTATCGGTATGCTCCACAGAAACTTGTAAAGCGATGAAATCCTCGAAGTTGCGCTTTTAGCCTGCAATTCTCAAAGCGTGAGAAATTAACGAGCTTATAAACGTAAACATCTCCATATGTGAGCAAAATGTTTTAGGCCACGAGTTCGGAATATATTGTTCAGGTGTTCATGAAGATTCTTCGAAGAAGCGGGCTTCTCGTAAAGACCGAGTCCATAAGCCTTTGGCTAGATTCATCTCCACACGCTAATGGGTTCAGCCTAATCTCCCACGCCCACGCAGATCACTCTCCCAGAAATCTTTCAAGAATCATAACAACTCCTGAAACCGCGAGCATTCTAAAGCTTTTCAGAGAAGGCGCTGTAAAGCAAACTATCAGGTATGGTGAGACTTTAAAGCTGGGTGACGTGGAAGTTACGGCCCATCCGTCAGGTCATGTTTTCGGATCGAGTCAATTTTCAATAGAGCATGAAGGAGAGAGGCTCGTCTATACTGGTGACCTGAATACCTATGACAGCTTGATTCTAAATGGTGCAAGTCCAATAGAATCAGATACTTTGATAGTTGAAGCAACCTACGGCTCTCCGCGCTACGTATTCCCAAAAAGGGAAGAAGTATATGCGAGGATCGTTGGCTGGATACTTGAAACCATTAAACGGGGCGAGATTCCAGCGTTCAAGGTTTACGCTCTCGGTAAAGCTCAGGAAATCATAAGCATAGTTAATAGCTATCTAAACGTTCCCGCTGTTACGAGCTGGACTGTCTCAAAAATAAGTGAGAAGCATAGAGATTATGGTCTCAAGCTAGAATATTTGCCGATCAATAGCGAGGAGGGGATTGAAGCATTCAAGCAAGGAGAATGCGTATACATCTCAAATAAGCGGCTTAACCCTCCTTCAAAGCGCAGACTCCGCTGGGCGATCGCGACTGGCTGGGCGGTGAGGTATAGATTTTCAAGCTATGATGCTGCTTTCCCACTTAGTGGGCATGCTGACTTTCCAGCTTTAATAAACTACGTTCAAGAAAGCCGAGCTAAAGAGATCTACATAGTCCACGGCTTCGCCGAAGAATTCGCTAAACATCTCCGTAGAATGGGATTGAATGCCGTCGCTCTATCACCTTAAGAAGAGGAGGATATAAAAGCAAGCTATCATAGGAGATGAAGTGGAGAAAGAATGTCCTCGAGAAGGCGTAGAGAAGCTCCGATGCCCGCCTCGGCTGCAGGGCTTCTAAGATTCTTCGAGGAGGAATCTAAAGGGATTAAGGTGAGGCCTGAGGTGATCTTAATTCTGACAGGGCTACTTATCGCCCTCACGATAATAATGAATAAGTTCTTCATGATCTAGCTCGTCGACTCCTCTATCGTCATCTGACCATACCCGCTAAGCTTCCACAAAGTCTTTCCATGATACTTCATCTTGTCAACAATCCCCTCCGCCAGCATGTTCTTCAGATGTCTTCTAACGGATGATTTACTAAGCTTGATTTCTTCAGCCAATTGATCCACCGTGCAAGCTTTTTCCGAGAGCATGCTGATAATCTTAGATCTTGTGAGAATCCCTTTCCTAACATTTCTAATGCTACGGAGAAAAGCCTTGCTGCTAATCGTTGGCTTATCTTCGCCAGCCAACACATCAACAATTCAAGGTATCGGTTAAAAACTTGTTTTCCCGAGGAGCGCTCGTTGAAGCAGCATCGTAATAAAGAATTTCTACTCCCATTAAGCCCTAAAGCCTCTGATCCTAAATCACGCCTTTTTCCGTCTACTCGAATCTCGGTTCATTTCTCGCTTTGGCCATAGTTTTTCGCCAAAACGCGCTCGAAGCCGCCTTCAAAAAGGTCTTGGATCATGTTAAAATCTGAGTGCTTAAGAATACTTCATGGAATCATGGAGGACGACTTGGAGCTAAGAGCATTAAGACTAAAGAAGATGATGAGACTCATGGCGTCCAAAGCGAGCAAACCCGAGGAAAAGAAAGAGCTAAGCTTAGAGGAAGCTTTGAAGATCCTCAAACCCATGCTCGTGGATCGAGGAGATGAGGTTTTAGAAGCGGCGTTAGAGCAGTACCCCGACCAAGCTAAGAAAATAATAGTGCTCCTCGCCGAGAAGATAATTCAAGAGAGGTTTAGTGGGAAGATTACTGGAGAGGCGCTTCTAAGTTTCTTTGAATACCTGGGGATGCCTGTCAAGCTCAAGACGAGAATACTCTACTACAAGAAAGGCGAATACAAATCCATAACAGATCTCCTTAAGTAGGGAAGATTTATAGACTGGAGGTTTTCAGCTAAGGAGCGGGGTGTGGGCTTGTCAGCCGAGTATGAAATCCCAGAAGGATACTTCTACACGAAGGATCACGTATGGGTTAAGGTTGAAGACAACGTTATTACAATTGGGATAACTGATTACGGTCAGAAGAAGCTCCGCGATATAGTGAACGTAGAGCTTCCTAGCATAGGGCAGACCATAGAAGAAGGTGAAGTGATAGCAACAGTTGAATCCATTAAGGCATCGGCGGAAGTATACTCACCTGTATCTGGAAAGATCGTGGAGGTGAATGCAAAGCTCGCAGATAGCCCTGAGCTAATAAATGAAGACCCGTATGAAAAGGGCTGGATCGCAAAGATAGAACTCCTTGAAGAAAAGGATTTTGGAGAATTGATGGAAGCTGATGAATACAGGAAGTATATCGAAGACTTAGAGGGATCTGTGTAAAGCTTGTGGAAAAATGGTGCTAGTTAGAGTTCATAGAGTTTCAAGCATAAGAGATCCCGAAAC
>CAZDPL010000017.1:0-12029 GCA_964507345.1 uncultured Nitrososphaeria archaeon | reverse complement strand
ATGATGTAGATTATCCTCCAAGCTACAGTTATCAAAGCAAATATTGCGATCAATATCATAGCTATTTCAAGAGCATCTTCATTAAACGGAGTTAGAATTGATGCTGCGATTAGAAAAATCAATCTTTCAGCTCTCTCCATGAATCCAACACCTTTTAGATTAACTTTCAACGGCTCAGCTCTATGGCGCACATAGCTTACCATGATTGATGATGCGAGAGCAAGCGACCCCCAGAAAACGCTTATTGCTCCAGATGAAATTATCGCGATGTAGACCGCGCATTCTCCAAGCTTATCTAAGACAGAGTCTAGGAAGGCTCCCATTTTCGTGGTCATTTTAAGCCTTCTCGCGATAGCTCCATCGATGGCGTCTAAGAACCCTGAAAGCGTCAATAATGCAGCCGCCAGAAAGTAATACCCATTATAAGTTCCGGCGAAATAGTATGCGACGGACGCTGCCAAAGCGAGGATGAATGCGGAAAGAGTTATGGTTATGGGTTTAACCCGATGAGCGGCCAAGAACTCGATCAATCCTATCGAGAGTTTTTCAAATATGCTCTCCTCGATCTTCCGCCTTTTAGCGCCCATCTTCTAAACCTCTGGCAATAATCTAGATAATTAGGTTTCCGCGGGGCCAAGAATTTAAATACCCTGCTGATAGGAAGCTAGGGGCTTCCATGACCTCCGCCGACGAGCTTAAGGAGAGGATAATCCAAGTTCTCAAAGAAGTCTATGACCCAGAGATTCCGGTGAACGTCTATGACCTAGGATTGATCTACGAAATATCCGTGGATGAGAGAAGGCATGCGAGAATTAAGATGACCTTAACTGCGGTTGGATGCCCCCTTGCTGGAATGATCGTTTACAGGGTTGAGGAGGCGGTGAAGCAGAAGATCCCAGAGCTTGAGAAAGTTGATGTCGAGCTAGTTTGGGATCCGCCATGGAGCCCTGAGCGGATAACCAGAGAAGGAAGAGATGAGCTGAAGAAGATCTTTGGCTACGATGTTGTCGAGGAATGGCTTAAACGCTATAAATGAAGAAGAGAGTAAAACCCTAAGCTTGAAAGAAAAGACAATCCAAAATACCAGCATGAATCTTTGAATTCGGATTCCGAGCGATGAATTACGAAGAGTATCGCAAGCTTATCGAGCGAGAGTTTGAAAAAGCTTACAGAATAGCGGTTGAAGCCCGCAAAAGAATAGCCTCACCCACTCCTAATGTGGAAGTCTTCCTAGCAAAAGACATAGCAGAAAGAGTGGAGCTCCTCGTAGGGCCAAGAGGCGTAGCCGAAAAAATTAGGAAATATCTCAAGAAGATGCCTCCCGAAAAGCTTGCCTTCAAGCTCGCAGAAGAACTTATCTCAGATCTACGCGGCAAGATGAATGAGGAAAAGCTGATTCTCCAAGTGATCAGAACTTGCTTGGCAATTCTGACGCCTCCATGCATAACCGCGGCGCCGACTGAGGGGATCGTTGATGCGAAGATAAAGCAGAATCCAGATGGCACAAAGTATCTCGCAGTATACTTCGCAGGCCCCATCCGCTCAGCTGGAGGAACCGAGCTCGCCTCAATAGTTCTATTAGCTGACCATGTAAGAAAATTGCTGGGTCTAGACAGGTATAAGCCAACAGAAGAAGAGATATTACGCTTCATCGAGGAGCTTCGAACATACCAGCGGAAGGTTGCGAGATTCCAATTCAACGTTCCAGAAGACTTGATAGAATTCATCCTCAGAAATCTTCCAGTCGAAGTCACTGGAATAGCCACCGACAGGATACTCGCATCATCTTTTAGAGATCTGCCAAGAATCGAAACCAATTACCTGAGAGGCGGCGCCTTGAGGGTGATAAACGATGGAATCGCTGGGAGAGCTAAGAAGGTTTTGAAACTCGTTGAAGAGCTTGGGGTGGAGGGGTGGGATTGGATAAAGACCGTCGCCGAGCGGATGCGCGCAGTTAACAGCGATGACGAGCAAAGCTACCTCGACGAACTAGTTGGAGGAAGACCCTTCCTCTCATCTCCGAATAAGTTCGGCGGACTGAGAATACGTTATGGAAAATCCTTCGCAACAGGCATGCAGGCGGTAGGCCTCCACCCACTTACTCTAAAAGTTCTCGATGGATATCTAGCAACAGGAACCCAGCTAAAACTAGACTATCCTGGGAAAGGTGGAATAGTCGTTCCAGTAGACTCGATTGAGCCTCCGATAGTCTTACTCGATGATGGAAGCGTCGTGAAATTGGATTCGGAGGAAAAATATGAGAAGGTTAAGGAGAAGATAGCTAAAGTTCTCTTCCTCGGGGATATCCTGATCTCGATAGGAGACTTAATAGAAAATAACGTCGATATCAGGAGACCTGGCTACTGCGAAGAATGGTGGGCTGAAGAGGTAAAGCGTAAGCTATCAGAAATTGGAGCTAGAAAGCCTGAGAATTTAATTAAAATCGCGGAGAGAGCGGTTGAGAGCCCGCTAGATTTCAAGCCGAGCGTCGAGGATGCAATCAAGCTAAGCTACTTCCTAAAGGTTCCACTCCACCCCAGCTATCTACCATTTTGGAGAAACTCGTCCACAAAAGAGTTGGAAGCCCTCAGAAACTGGATCAAGGAGAACATCAGATTAATTGAAATCTCGAAAGATTTTGCCGCCATTCCATACGAAGATAAGGCAAAGCGCATTCTCACATCTCTCCTCATAGAGCACAAGATCTCTGATAACCGGGTATATTTGCCCCTAGCTTGGTTTAAGGTGTTGGTCGCATGCTTAAGACCCTTCAACGACGTTTCTCTCGATGAAAGCCTCGACGTATTCTCTGCTCTCGAAAAGATTTCGGGGATCCCGCAGAGGGATAAAGCTGGATCATTCATAGGCGCTAGAATGGGTAGACCTGAAAAAGCTGCGCAGAGAGAGATGAGCCCGCCCGTAAACGTTTTATTCCCGGTGGGTGACGCTGGCGGCCCTTCGCGGGATTTGATTGCTGCTGTTAAAGATTCTAAGAAAGCTGTAGTCGAGCTGGTATCTAGGAGATGTAGGAAATGCGGTGAAAAGACGTGGAAGGAGCGGTGTCCGATATGCGGTGAGCCGACTGAGATAATTGGGGTCTGTAAAAAATGTGGATTCGAGGCAGCTTTTTCAGAGGATGCTACTTGCCCGAAATGCGGCGGTAGGATCGAGTTCTCTAAGAGAATCGTGATCAATATCGGCGACGAGCTTTATGCAGCTTTGAAGAAGATTTCAGAACATGCTCCTCAAAAGCTTAAGGGAGTTAGAGGGCTAAGTAGCTCGGCGAAGGTTCCCGAGCTCTTGGAGAAGGGTATTCTGAGGGCGAAGTACGGCTTATATGTTTACAAAGATGGAACGATACGATTTGATGCCACGAACGCTCCGCTAACGCATTTCACCCCAAGGCAGATAGGCGTCTCGATCGAGAAGCTCAGGGAACTTGGCTACACCCACGACATCCATGGCAGAGAGCTTAATTCACCAGATCAAGTCCTCGAGCTAATGATTCAGGACATAGTTATTCCGAAGAAGGCGGCTGAGCATCTCGTGAAGGTTTCGAAGTTTATCGATGATCTCTTGGTTAAGGTTGCGGGGATGAAGCCTTTCTATAAGATGAGTAAGCCCGAGGACGTTATCGGGAAGCTCGTGGTCGCTTTATCCCCACACACGTATGCTGGAGTCGTTGGAAGGGTCGTAGGCTTCACAGACGCGTTGGTCTGCTTCGCTCACCCAATCTTCCACGCAGCTAAAAGAAGAGACTGCGACGGAGACGAAGACAGCATAATGCTCCTCCTCGACCCATTCATAAACTTCTCAAGACTCTATCTTCCCGGCAGAGTTGGAGGGAAAATGGATTCACCTCTCCTAGTCACCGTGGTGGTAAATCCCGAGGAAGTCGATGAGCAGGCGCATAACGTAGACGTGTGCACCCGCATTCCTCTAGAATTTTACGAAGCGGCTGAAAGAGGGGGCCATATATCAGAGGTTCTAAACTTCATCCCGACGATAAAGTCTCTTATCGAGAAGGGTGCAGAGATTAAAACGGGTTATACTCATCCTCAGAGAAGCTTGGTTTCGCATCCTGTAGAATCATCCTATAAGCGGTATGGCAGCATGCTCGAGAAAATTATGGGTCAGCTTAGGCTCGCTGAGAGGCTTTCCTCCGTTGATATGAGCTATGTGGCTGAGAAAATGGTCGAAACCCACCTACTTTCAGACATTCTCGGAAATGCTAGAGCATTCTTCCTCCAAAAATTCAGGTGCAAGCGATGTGGAGCGAAGTATAGGCGGCCGCCGCTGACGAATACCTGCGTAAACTGCGGCGGAGAGATAGCTCAAACAGTCTTCAGAGGGGCTGTAGAGAAATACGTCGAACTCGTTGAGAAAGTTCTCTTGAAGAGTATCGCCGACAAGTATCTTCGAGAGCGAGTGGTAGTGGCGATCAACAACGTTAAGGCTACGTTCGCCGAAGAAGGAGAATCCAAAGATCAAGCATCTCTCGAAGAATTCTTCTAAGACCTAGCGCGGACACTTAGCCTAACATTTCGAAGTCTTACGTGCGGGCCGCCCAGCCATACGGGTATGCTTTGCATCGGGTCTCCTTTCCCACAATACCCCGCGAAGAATTCTACCTGCTTTCCAACGGCGTCGATCGAGGAGAAGAAGCTTTTCGTCGTTAGCTCTAATACTGGCTCTCTAACAGGTTCTCTAAGTTCTCCATCAACGATCCTATATGCTTCTACTCCGACGTATCGCTGATTCCATCTAATGTCGTCGATATTCCATTCTTGATAGCTTCGGATATAGACGCCGTCTTTAATGTCCTCTAAGAGTTCTTCAAAGGAGTAGTCGCCGGGCTTCATGTAGGTATTAGACATCCTGATTATCGGCTCGTAGTCGTAGCCTGAAGCTCTCGCAGCCCCGTTGCTCCTCACGCCGAACTCCGCCGCGGTCTCCCTATTATGCAGAAGCTCCTTTAGGACACCGTTCTCGATCAGCTTCCGCTCCCTCCCAGCAACTCCCTCATCATCATATGGAGAATATCCAAACGAGCCGGGGATAGTTGAGTCATCTACAACTGTCACGACCTCGGAGCCTATTCTCGTTCCGAGAAGCTCTGGTTTAATGTAGCTTTCTCCACCTTGAGCAGCCTCTCTTCCGAGAACCCTATCCGCCTCACCTGGATGTCCAGCGGATTCATGACAAGCTATTCCAACTATCTCAGGGCCGAGCACGACGTCTATGCAACCTTCCGGCGGCTTCACGCCCTTAAGCAAAACTTTTGAAACGGCTTCAACTTCTCGTCTGACTCTCTCAGGAATTCTCCATGCTTCGATCGCTTCCCAGCCTCTAGACTCTCCAAGATGCTCAAATCTCTGAATTGTGCCTTTTTCTGGTGAATGTATTGTAAGGAAGTATTCAAACATCACTCGTGGCATCTTCGTGTAGATGTTCGCCCCATCGCTCGTGATTAGGTGTTTTTCGAGATCCCATCTCATTAACTCGAGAAGCCTTGCCGAAACCTTCACGCCCACGCGTTTTCCAACTTCCACCGCTTCTCTATCTATCTCCTTTAAGAAATCTATCTTAGCATCTAAATCAACTGCCTCAAATCTTATCCTAGGCTTAACCTCCACCTTCGCCTCGGAAAGTTTTTCCTCGCTTAACTCGATTTTCTTCCCGAGCCTCCTCGACGCCTTAGCGAACGCTATCGCCGACTTCACAGCTCTCCTAATCGAGGTCTTCTTCAAGTTACTAGTTGATGCAAAGCCGAGCGCTCCATCAACGAGAACTCGAACACATAATCCTTCCTCAAGAGATTTCGCGGAAACCTCCGGCACCCCGTTCTTGAGAATTATGCTTTCGCTAACGTCTTTCTGATAACGTGCTTCCGCGTATTTTGCTCCCAACTTAAGAGCTTCATCAACGGCGAATCTCAGGAGATCCTCCATCATCACACATCATCTAGAACAGCATGGAACAAAGAAAAATTAAAAGTATAGCATCAGCCGGTTGACCCATCATCACGTGTCAGCCGATGCGGGCTATCATCACCAGCAAAATCACTTCCCCTATGCTGATTTAAGCCTTTTCAGCTAGGGAATGGAAGCGTTAAATGCGGAACATCATTCCACGCGATAGGGCTTCTGGAGCTGGCTTTCCATAAATTGCTATTGGATATCCGCAGAACTTGCATCGATTCTTTTCATCAAGATTCCATGAAAGTATATCGAAGCCATAGCGTTCTACAACCACCTGCCCGCATTCGGGGCAGATAGTATTCTCGTAAGGATGACCAGGAACGTTTCCAAGATAGACGTATCTTAACCCTTCTTCTTTCGCAATCTGGTAATGTTTTTCCAAGGTTTTTATCGGCGTCGGTGGAAGGTCGAGCAGCTTGTAATCTGGATGAAACCTCAGGAAATGTATTGGGACATCTGGTCCTAGGTTATCGTAAATCCATCTAGCCAGCTTCCTAGCCTGCTCAAGGTTATCGCCTATCTCAGGTACGATGAGATCCGTTATTTCTATGTGGATTCTGGTTTTGTCTCGGAGTTCTAGTAGAGTTTGGAAAATAGGCTCAGGACTTGGAACGCTACTGAATTTTCTTAGAAAGTCTGGATCTCCGTTTCCCTTGAAGTCGACCGTTGCTGCATCGAGGAAGTCCTTTGCCTCGTTTACTGCTTCAGGTGTCCAATAGCCATTCGTGACGAAGACATTGATTAACCCCTCCCTCCTCGCCAGCACGCCGACATCATGCGCGAACTCCATGAAGATCGTCGGCTCATTATAGGTGTAAGCTATTCCATCACTCCTATATCTCTTAGCCATTCTTACGACCATCTCTGGTGTAACATCTGTCCCCTCTATCTTTCTACGCTGGCTGATATCGAAGTTCTGGCAATATAGACATGCCCAATTGCATCCAGTAGTCGCTATCGAGAGAACTCGGGCGCCTGGGGCGAAGTGCATCACAGGCTTCTTCTCAATCGGATCAACATTCGCTGCAATAATTTTTCCATAAACGAATAAGTAAAGAACGCCGTCCACGTTCCCCCTAACTCCGCAAAAACCCCTTTGACCAGGCTTAAGCCTACAATACCTAGGACAGGCCTTGCAAATCACGGCGTCGTCGAGCTTCTCGAAAAGCCTCGCAGGCTTTCCCTCAACCATTTATTCCTCCCAGCATAGAGTACGCTTACAGGCTCTATAAAGATTGCTCAAGAAAAATATCGAAGAAAAACGCTTAACCTTACGACGTGAAGGGGGTATATCTCCTATTCTTGAGAGTTAAACGCGATTGCAAGATCCTAGTTGGAGGCTTGGGAGAGATATACCTCAGGCGCGGAGTTTACGTTTACGTCGGATCCGCTCAGAACAATCTCGAGAAAAGGATTTTCAGACATGTTGAGAAGCATAAGAAAGTAAAATGGCACATAGACTACGTGACCGTCAATAAAAACACGTCCATCTTCGCTGCATACGCATATCTGCTTCCAAAGAGATATGAATGCAGAATTGCGAGAGAACTGATGAACTTGATGGTGAGAGGTTTTAAGGGGTTCGGCGCGTCTGATTGCAAATGCTTTAGCCACTTCTTTGAAGTTGACCGCGAGCCAGAGCAGCTTATTGAGGAAATTTCTGAGAGAATTAAAGCCTCTCCGATTATCGTTTTCAAGTTCCGCTAACTTCTCGATCTCCTTCCTCGAGACGACTTCTTATTGACTTTCTGAATTATCATCTTCGACGAATTTACGTCAACCGATATCGTTAATTCATCTCCCTCCTTAAATGGAAACTGGCTGTCGTGCGCTAGCTTTGCTGGAATGTGAATGTAATAATACTCGTTTCCGCTTACGTGAACTTTCTTCCTGAGGTGACTCTTCGCCCTGAGCATGATCTCAACCTCGCCAGTAAATTTCCCGATGAGTTTTGTATATAAAAATTATGGGTAAAAAGCGTTACTGCGCCTTGCGCGGCATCATTAAAAGATTCTCCTCAAGCTTTTTATTATCGAAGAGTAATAGCTGAATTTAAGCCGAGAACATGGGGAGAATAAAGACTAGGAAGGTAAAGGTCCTCGCAAAGGAGATTCTCGAAAAGTTCCCTGACAGGGTGTCTGCTGACTTCGAGCTTAATAAGCAGCTCGTCGGAGAAGTTTTAGTCGGCCAAGTCTCGAAAAAACTTAGAAATCAAATCGCCGGCTATATAACGAGGCTTGTGAAGAGGCAGCTTAAAAAGGAGGAAGAAGCTGCTGCTTAATTTCGTCAAGCCTTAAAAACCTGGTGGAAGGTCTTTCGGCACTTAGGATAAATATCGGCCTGGAGAAGGTTTTTATGCCCGATGATGAGGATGACCTGCTCGGAGTTAAATGAGGAGCATGCACCTCACTGAGGGACATGAATTAAAATCGGCGAGAAAAGTGGTGGTCAAATTATTAGGAACCCTGATTCCAATCGTTGGAGCTGATCAAATCGTGTTGACCGTCGAGGGCTCCGCCACGATTCTCGACCTCCTTAAGAAGCTTCCAAAGGGGTTGCGGGAGAGGATATTTTCGGAAGATGGCCTCGCCTCAGACATAATAGTCTTGCTAAATGGCGTAAGCACATCATGTTTAGAACCGTTGGATAAAATCACCGTCGATGAACTGGAGGTTAAGGAAGTAGTCTTGATTCCAGTTATTCATGGAGGCTGAAAGATGATAAGCTTTAGCGATAAATGGGTAATGGCGTCAGTTCACAAAAACGTTAGAAGAGGAATCTTCGTAAAGCCTGAGAAGATTATTGAAAGCCTAAGGAAGCTTAGTGAAAACGCGATCGTGCAGATCTTCGACGCTTCCTGCGTCATATCAGTTAAACAAATTCACGCCGCGGCCGTCGCAACGCACTTAGCATTCAAAGCGGGCTCAAACATATCTAAGAAGTTTGAGATAGAGTTTCTGCTTAGATTAGCTGCTGACACTCAGATAGGCAGGGTTTTAGATAAAATCGGTGTGAAGCCTGAGACGCGGGAGGTCGGCTTCTGCGTAATATCAAATGACAAATCCACTACCTTGAGAACCTCGAGAGATGTCGTGCATTTAATAGGCGGCGAGCCGATGAGTGAAGAAGAGCTAAAGTCTGAAGAAAGACTGAATAAGGCTATGGAGTTTTACGACATAACCGAGAAGGAGCTTGAATCCGTGCAAGCCTCCTCGAAAGCCGAAGCAGTTCTACTATTAATCCTCGAACGGATAGCAACCCTAGATCTTAAGAGATAATCCAATCTCTTCTACAACTGATTTAACCCGTTCGATCGTTAAGGCTCCCTCTCTAAGGATTTCAACGATTCTTCCAGAGACCTTAATTACGGTTGACGGCTCTCCAAGCGGGCATCTTCCTCCATCGATCACCAAATCGGCGGATTGGATGAGCGGATCTTCAAGCTCATCCATGCTTTTTGGGGGCGGATTGCCTGACAAATTTGCGCTCGTTCCGACGAGAGCTCCTCCAGATCTCTTTATCAATTCGATCGCTTGAATACTCGCTGGAATTCTCAGCCCAATCATCTCTGATCCGAAGATTGCTGGAGACTCCCTCGCCTTTTCAGATGCTTTAACCACTATGGTTAATGGTCCTGGCCATAGGCGGTAAGCTAATTCAAGTGATTTTTCCTCGAATTCGCCTAATTCAAGAGCTTTCTCAAGGCTATCCACCAGAATGGGGAAAGGTTTACTTGCTCTCCCCTTAGCTTGCTTAACTCTCTCTACAGCTGTCTCGTTCATTGGATCGCAGCCTACTCCATAGACCGTATCTGTTGGAAAGATTATGACTCCTCCTTTTCTAACAAGTTCTCCAGCGAAGCGAGCTGCGTTGAGGGAGAACTTAACAATCTTTCCGCTTTTCTTGATCCACTCGTCCACGGCTTTATTCGCGAGGTCATCTGCCTTCAAGTTCTCATCCCTCATTACATGATGAGCCTGAAATCTTTTCAACCTCGAAATCAGTGATCGAAGCCTTAGGTAAAGTTTGCGAATATTCGCGCTTCGCACTTGGTATTCTCCTCTAATCTGCTTTATCAGAAGCTCGCTATCCGCATAAAGATCTACTTCATCAACGTCTAAAGACAAGGCTTTCTCCAGAGCTTTAATCGCTGCGAGATACTCTGCTTCATTATTCGTCTTGATTTCAATGAATTCCGATTCTTCAGCAAGTATCTCCCCGCTCGATGTGGTTATTACATAGCCTATTCCCGCGGGTCCTGGGTTTCCGCGGGAGCATCCATCGCAGAAGATTTTAACTTGCTTCAAGACGCTGTTTTAGGCGTGAGCTTTCTTATCACTATGCGATAGCTTTTTGGAAGCTTTTTCGAAGCTACATCCAAGGCTTCTTTTGCGGCCTGCAGGCCGTTTTCATTAACTAAGACTCTGAAGACGGGGGATCCCTTAGTAACTCTTGCAGCTCTTCCCACAGGCTTTCCAAAGGCTCTCCTCATCCCCTCCTGCAGCCTGTCCGCATGGGCTCCGAAGATTAGCTTGTTTTCTCTTAAAACGTGATGCGGATGAGCTTTAAGTTCTGCGAAATATCCCTCGTTTCCGAGCTCTGATGAAAGCTTCTTGGTTAATGCGACCCTAGCAGACTCCAAGGCCACATCTCTAACCTGCATATCCTCCTTGGCGATTAGGAGCAGCTCATATTCGTAGTCCTCCGAATACTTTCCCATAGTATACTTCGCTATTCTAGGCTGAGGAGCGCCTGCGATATAATCCGCTCTAGTATAGGGCCTCTCCGGCTCTCGCCAGTTCTTTGCCTTCATTTCCGAGATCATGGAGAAAAACCACTTATTTAGGCTTCGCTTTCCCAGTAGCCACGATCTCAGCCACTTCGATGAGTTCCTTTGGGGTAAGCTGGAAAACTCTTTTCGAAAGAGCTTCCTCCGGGATTTTGCTGAAAATGCTTTCCCCCTCCTTTCCGCTTTTCAGTAAATCCCTTAAAGCATGTCTGAGAGTTTGCCTCCTGCAGGTGAAGAGCGCCTTAATAATCTCCTTAACATCATCTTCAAGCTTCTCTGCAGATTCCTTACGATTCATTAAGACTATCGCGGAGTCAACCTTCGGGGGAGGATTGAAAAAGCTTCTGGGAATTATTTCCTTGATCTCAGCTTCGTAGAGTAGGTTTGAAAGAAAGGATATGTACAGGTACTTGGAGGATCCGGGCTTAGCGACGAGCTTCGCCGCGAACTCTCTTTGAAGAGTTAAGACCATCAGCTCTGGTCTAGATTCCATCAGCCATTCCAATAGTTTGCGAGATATGCTGTAGGGAGGGTTTGATACCACTTTATTAAATCCGGTTGGCCTTAGCTTAAGTACATCTCCTATAAGGATCTCCACGTTCGAGTAAGTCGATAGATTTCTCTCCAATTCTTTTGCGAGTTCCCGATCCAGTTCCACGGCAATAACCTTACCCGCCTTCTCTGCTATTCGCTTGGTTAATTCTCCTCTACCCGCTCCAACCTCCAAAACTACATCGCTTTCACTCAGCTGGCCATATTCGACGATCCTGTCAAGTATTTCGGGGTTCGTTAGAAAATGTTGACCTAGAATGCGCCTCTTACTTCTTTTCATGTTGCGGATGCACGGTAAATGGGTTCGCGGACGAAGAGTCTATGCCTCTCCTCGGGATTCGTAAGCTCCTCCAGAATCCTCTGCACAAGAGCTCTAACAGGATCTTGAATTCCGATTCTCTTCTTCAAATCTTCATAACTTTCAAAGGGCTTTAACTCTCTTTCCGAAATGATCTTCATAGCAATTTTCTTACCTATCCCGGGGATGAGTTCCAGCGCGTGCATTCTAGGGGTAACGGGGGTGCACGTGTTGAAGAACTCAACAAATCTTTTCTCATTACTTTCCACGATTCTCCTGACAGCATTCTCAAGCTCTCCCTTAGCTCTTTCGGTCAAGTCATCGTAATTTATTCTCCTCAAAATTCTGAGGAGAGTTCTGGGAACATCTTTTCCAACATAGATCCGTGTTCCAACTTTCGGCTGATGCT
>CAZDPL010000016.1:15857-16993 GCA_964507345.1 uncultured Nitrososphaeria archaeon | reverse complement strand
TCCCAATCGCCCGAGGGGTCCAGGGGTGTTCACCGTCCAGGCGAAAGTGTCCGTGGGGTCTTTGGGCGCGGTTATGTGTTGATAAAGTTTTTAGAGGTTCTGGGTTTTCTTTGAGGCATGGAGAGAAAGCGGGTTAAAGTATGTGTTGTTGGTGCTGGTAGGACTGGTAGAGTTCACTCAACTAATATTGCTTCGAGGATTCCTTTAGCTGAGCTTGTTGCGGTCGTTGATCAGGTTGTTGAGGCTGCGAAGTCTCTTGCGGGAGATTTCGGTGTAAATTATTATGCGAGCTTATCCGAGGCCTTGAAGAAGGAGGATTTTGACGCCGTTTTCATAACTACGCCAACCTTCACGCATCGCGATCTAGCCGTTGAAGCAGCTGAAGCTGGAAAGCACGTCTTCTGCGAGAAGCCCATGGCCTTAACGCTAAAGGAGGCTGATGAGATGATTTCAGCAGCCCGTAAAAATAACGTGAAGCTTCAGATAGGCTTCATGAGGAGATTTGATCCCGAGTTCAAGAAAGCGAAATCATTGATCGACGAAGGCGTGATAGGGAAACCAGTTTTAATTAAGTCTGTTGGAAGAGGGCCTGGTCTTCCGCCGAAATGGGCGCTTGATCCGAAGACGGGTTTAGGAATGGTTGCCGAAGTAAATAGCCATGACTTCGACTCACTTAGATGGTTAATGGGCGATGAATTCAAATCGATTTATGCTGATGCAGACGCCCTACTAAGACCTGATGTAGCGAAAGATTTCCCAGGATTCCATGATGTCGTCGCCGTCATCGCGCGATTCCAAAGAGGTGGAATGGGTGTAATCGATGGAGGCTGTCCAGTCGGCTACGGATATGATGCCAGAGTCGAAGTCTTGGGAACGGAGGGGCTGATCACAATAGGAGAAATCCAAGGTACGAGCATACTAATCTGCCACAAGGATAAGAAAATGACCGCCGAGCCATTCCAAAGCTGGAGAGACCGCTTCAGAGAGGCTTACGTAGCTGAGGCTGAGAGCTTCATAAAATCAATAATCGAGGATAGAGAACCAGAAGTCACAGGAGAGGATGGTAGAAAAGCATTAGAAGCAGCACTCGCGGCAATTCAATCCATAAAAGAGCATAAGCCAGTAAATCTCCCACT
>CAZDPL010000016.1:0-15757 GCA_964507345.1 uncultured Nitrososphaeria archaeon | reverse complement strand
CAGCACTCGCGGCAATTCAATCCATAAAAGAGCATAAGCCAGTAAATCTCCCACTAAGGTGAAAACATGCTCGCATTAAAACTCCATGGCAAAGAGAACCTAAAGCTCGAGAAAGTGGCTGAACCAAGCTTAGAGGAACCTGGAGCGCTCCTGAAAGTTAAGGCCACGAGCATATGCGCAACCGATATCAAAGCCTACACGACGGGCGCTCGAACGAAGATTCCGATAATCCTAGGCCACGAGTTTTCAGGCGAGATCATTGAAGCAAGTAAGGAATACAAGGATTTCGTAGGAAAGCGGGTGGTAGTTAACCCGAATATCTTTTGCGGAAAATGCGAATACTGCCTACGAGGAGAACACGTGCTATGCCCGAACAGGTATGCGATAGGAATAGACGTCGATGGCTCTTTCGCGGAGTACGTTAAGATCCCAGACCAAGCTTTCAAAGTCGGATGCGTCTACGAAATACCCGAGACTCTAAGCTTCGAAGAAGCATCCTTAATCGAGCCATTATCAGCATGCTTTAGAGGTCAGAGAAAGCTCGAGATAAAGGCTGGAGACATAGTAGCCATCATAGGCGCGGGACCGATAGGAATGATGCATCTCAAGCTCGCGAAAGCTGCTGGCGCATCCAAAGTGATAGTAAGCGAGATAGATGAGCGTCGATGTAAGATAGCTGAAGAACTAGGAGCAGATCACATCATAAACCCCGCGAAAGAAGATGTCGAGAAAAAGATTCTAGAATTAACTAACGGACATGGAGCTGACGCGGTTATAGTCGCAGTAGGAGTGGCAGCAGCACAAAAAGACGCATTAAGAATGGTTGCGAAAGGCGGCAGAGTAAACTTCTTTGCTGGATTACCCAAGGGCAAGGAAGAAGTTCCGCTAAACACGAATCTAATTCACTATAAGCAGATAGTAGTTCTCGGAACATCCATGCAAACCCCATACGAGTTCAAGAAAACGCTCGATCTAGTAGCAGCCGGAGTCGTAGACATAAAGCCCATAATAACTCATAGATTCAGCCTTCAAAATGGCTTAGAAGCATTCAATACGGCATTAAAAGCTGAAGGTCTGAAAGTGGTGATCACACCATAAAAAGTTGAGGATTATGGAAGGCTATCCCTCGAGATATTTCGGGTTATCCACGACTTTCGGCTTACCTTTTTCCTCTATCACGATTTTCGCAAATCCCTTTTCTTTCACGACTCCATAGTCATGGCCTGCGTCAGAGAAATAAGCGAAGAGGAACACGAATCTTTTCCGACCCGTGTTTATAGTCCTATGCCCCCAGCCTGGAGGAACATAGCCTATAGTCCCAGGCTTTAGCACCATATAATCCGTCTCACCTTGCCTAGATTGTATCAGAAGAATTCCCTCACCATAGATGCCGTAATAGAGCTCCGCCGAATCTTTTTCATGGAAGTGTCCACGCGTCATGAAGTATTCTTTTCCAACCTTGCCGGGGTAAAGAACTGTGAGGCCGATTGTCAGGTGGCCGGGAGCCTCCTCCTCGATAAATTCATAGTACTGGTAGATTACTGGGTCCTTGCCCTTCGAGAGTATTTTTTCAACTGCTTCGGAATCCATAAAGAAGTCTTTCATCTCGCTGAGCTTAACGACTTTACTTCGTTTAGCTGGCTTCATCATATATTTTCGGAGATCAAGCTTTATTTCGCGAAGCGCGTGCTCCAAGCTCATGTCATCACCCCTTCTACGGTATATCTAATCTCTTTTTAGTTTCTTCTGTCACTATTCCATTTGAGTCCCAGCCTCTTGCTTGATAGTATTCGTCTAGCATGGCGTTTAGGATTTCGGGTGAAACTCTATGGCCTTTGGCCGGTCCATCTGGAAGTGGTTCATACATGGTTCTCGGCGGAAGCATGTCATCGGATCTCGTTACACCTTCGCGGTTCAATATCACTCTCTCCAGGCTATAGACTCTTTCTCCTATCGTTAAGAGATCTCTTCCAGCAAGATTCGCGCCAGTGATGTAGTTTACGATGTCGGGCTTGGGGTCATCCGTGAGGTTTAACGATCTCCTCGGGACCGTGCATAATGCTAGGGAGTCTATGTAGGCTCTGACATCCTGTATGCTCTTAACAAGCCTACCCTTACCTTCTACCGCAAATCTGTCAAGCTTAGGCTTTAAAAGCTCATCTCTAATAGTCCATCCACCCACGTTGTGGCATGCTCCTCTAGATGAGGTGGCGTAAGATAATCCTATGCCATAGAAGGCTCTAGGCTCATAAGCGGCGAACTCCTGTTTCTTAACGTGCAATACGTATTTCATGGAATCTTTGCCGATCCTTTCAGCAGCTCTATATGCTCCATCTGCGAAAATTTCTCCTACACCCTTTCTTTCACCCATGAGTCTAAGTAATTCAACTTCAGCATCTCCATTACCAAACTTCAAGTCAAGCCCATTAGTGAACTCTTTATCGATAATTCCTCTCTCATAAAGCTCCATCGCGAAACCGACCGTATATCCCGCCGACATTCCATCAAATCCGTATTCCTCGGCGACTGTATGCGCCGCAATTATGGCGTTATAATCGAATACTCCACATTGCGGGCCGAGAGACCATAGTGTTTCATATTCTACCTTACTTTTCAACCCACTCCACTTCCCTTCCTTAGCCTCCAGCAGCTTTCCGCAGGCAACCGGGCATCTGGAGCAAGCCACATCTCTTGCGAGATATTGATCTCTCATCACTTGGACTGAGAGCTTCTTTATCAATCCATCCTCAACTCTCGTTCTAGTGAAGTTCATTAACGGGTATGCTCCAAGCTCATAGAGAGGCTCCGTGTATTGAAGCGTTCCGTACTTCGTATGATTGCCCGTGGTTTCTCTCAATTGCTTTAAATGCTCCTTCAAGTAATTTCGTAATCCATCTTCATCAGCGATCTCAAGTTTCTTTGTACCATAAACAGCTATTCCCTTAAGGTTCTTGGATCCCATTACGGCGCCGAATCCTCCTCTTCCAAAGGCTCCTCCTCTCCTGCCTGAATAATCTGCTAGGATGCATGCTATCCTAGAAAGCTTCTCGCCTGCTGGACCGATACATGCGACTGAAGCATTTTTCTCGCCGACTTCCTCTCGGATCGCTTCCTGAGCTTCAGTAGTCTTCAGCCCCCAGAATTGGCTTGCATCTCTTATCTCGACGTGTCCATCCATTATCGAAATGTATACAGGTTTATCCGCTCTCCCCTCAATAATCACTCCATCATATCCAGACCATTTCAAGTAGACTCCGAAATACCCTCCAGCGTTCGTAATTGAGTAGTGTTCTGTTAGAGGAGACTTGGCGGCGATGTATGCCTTAGTGGAACCGAAGGCAGGCGTTCCCGTAATCAGCCCCGTCATGAATATCAGTTTATTCTCGGGAGACAGTGGGTCGACGCCTGCTCCGATTTCATCGTAATAATATCGAGCAGCAAGCCCCCTGCCTCCGAGATACTTATGAACCCAGTTCATTGGAAGATCCTCGACGGCTATCTTCCTCTTCGATAAGTTTATTCGCAAAACTTTTCCCGTAAATCCCTTCCATGAAAGAGTCTCAGAAGGAGACATGATTATTCGGTAAATAGCGATGTGTAGAATTCATAAATATTACGGCTATAATGCAAGCCAATTGCCTAGGGAACTATGACAGCTTTAATTACCTTGCGTTTTTCAACGGCTTCGAATGCCATGCTGATTTCTTCCAACTTAAACCTGTGCGTGATAAGCGTCCTAACGTCGACCCGTCTGGAAGCTAGAATTTCTAAAGCCTTTTCGAAATGCTCGGGAAGAGCGACATTACTTCCAGTGAAAATGATCTCGTTATAGTGTATTAAATTTATGTCTAAAGGGATCTTCACGGGCGGATAGGTTCCTGCAAAGATGTTTATCGTTCCTCCAATTCCGACCAACTTCACAGCCAGCTCGATGGCATCTCTATTCCCGACGGCAGCGATGACTAAGTCAGCTCCATCTGGGAAATCTTTTCTAATCTCCTCGATTGGATTCACCTTCCTAGAATTTATCACTCGATATGCTCCAAGCATCTCAGCTATTTTCAATCTTTCATCATGATGGCCCACGACGATGACCTTTCCTCCTGAAAGCCTCGCGAGCTGCATATTTAAGAGGCCCATAAATCCATCGCCTATCACGATCACATCGCTATTCTTTCGTATATCTGATCTGGAGATAGCATTAAGACAACATGCGAGAGGCTCGGTCATCGCCGCCTCCTCAAAGCTAAGTCCATTCGGAATCCTGAGGAGATTTTCAGCTGGAGCTTTAACGTATTCCGCGAAGCCTCCATGCGTGAAAATTTTGTTCGGACACAGATTTACACGACCTTGCCTACATGGCTTACACTTCCCACATGGAATAATTATGTTGGGAACGATGCGATCTCCAATCGATATGCTGGAAACATCTCCTCCAACTTCGACTACTTCCCCGGACCACTCGTGACCCGTGAATCCCGGGCTACTTCTTCCGAAAGTGGTTTGACGATACTTCTTAAGACCTAGATAGAATCTAACATCGCTATAACATATCCCACAAGCCTTAACTCTCACTAAAACTTCGTGTCTGCTCAACTTAGGCAAAGGAGCTTCCTCGACTCTAAGATCCCGCGGACCATACACGAAGGCAGCTTTCATGGACATCCTCTCAGAAGTCGGGAACATCTCACTTATCTTCTTTTCCGAATTCTACTAGCATTTACTCAAAATATACAAGAACTCTTCCAGGACTATATCTGGCCGCGCCTTCCTCGCTATCAGCATATCTTAATGCTTCTTCCAGGTCTTTGGCGCATTTCAGCTTGAAGCTTCTACTTGAAATTGCTCGCTTAACTTTTTCTTCAAATGATTTATCTTTCAGCAGCTCGACGGCTTTCATGAAGTGATCCATTCTACTCCAGAAAGATCCCTTAATGGTTAAGCATTTTCTAACGATCTTTTGAACTTTCAAGGGAATCTTTTCTTCAGCAGAAATGCCGAGTATTATGAGTTTTCCACCTGGCATGAGGAGGTCTAAAGCTTGATCAAGGGTTTTCTCCTGAGCTCTTCCACCCACCGCTTCGAAGAGCAGATCAAAATGGTTATGCATTTCTTCAAGTTTCTCAGGATGTTGGATGGTGTTTACTACGTGGGCTAAATCACTGAATAGGTGGAGCTTCTCATCGACTATTCCGAAGACATGAAGAGAGTTTTTAGGTATTCTGAGGACATGGCTGAGTATAAGCGTCAATAGGTATGCTATCGTCCCATCTCCGATGACCGCTATCTGCTTTCCACTAGTAATGTCCGCGGCCTCGATCGCATTCAAAGCTATTGAAATCGGCTCAGCGAGGGCAGCAGCTTTTAAATCGATTCCGCTCGGTAGGGGAATTAACCTGTCAGCTGGATAGACTAGAAGAGTTCTTGCTAATCCATCACTTGTGGATGCGAGAAACCTTGGATTAAGGCACATATTCTCTCCAAGACCCCTTCTGCAAACTACACATCTATTGCAGGGTATTAGAGGCATGATCGCGGCCTTCTGCCCCTTTTCGAAAGCCACCCCCTTCCCTACATCGATTATTTCGACGACTCCCTCATGAAGGAGGCACATTGGAAGTCTTTCCTTGAGCTTCCGCTCCTCCTTATACCCCTTGAAATAAAGTATGTCACTTCCACAGATACCCGCAACTATGGGTCTGACAAGAGCATGTCCTTCGGGAATCTCCTTAATTATCCTTTTTCGTTCTCCAATCTTGTACGGCCTGATTAATGGAAACTCTCTTGCTACGTATCTTTCCTCGCTCATCATGTCGAGAAACTTATCAGCTTCCGAGAACGCTTTCATGCCCCTCGAATGCTAGATCAATTCTCTCAACTAATGTTTCATAGAATTCCGCATACTTCCTATACTTCTCGTGCGCTTCCTTTCTCGGCTCAATCCTTTTAACGGGTCTAACCCACTCATTTATCACTTTTACATAATCTTTGAAGGCTCCTACGGCATAACCTCCAAGAACGGCTAGGGCTAGCGCAGCGTATTCCTCTCTATTCAACAAAACATATGGAACGCCTAGGATATCCGCTTTAATCTGGTTCCAGATGGGGCTTTTGCTTCCTCCACCGATCCCCCTTATTTCAGTTATCTTCACCTCTTCCAATAAGGTTTTCAAGATTTTGAGATAGCGATAATACTCGTAGGCGATTCCCTCGAGGATCGATCGATAGAAGTGCGCTGATGTATGTTTCCAACTGAATCCCAGCCAAACCCCCTTAAGTCTTGGATTATATGGATAGGCTCTGCCACCTAGATGTGGTATGAAGAATAAGCCCTCAGATCCCTCCTGAACATTTGCCGCCATCTCGTCAAGCATTTTGTAGGGATCGACTCCCGCTTTCGCAGCCGCCTCCTTCACTTCCTTCGCGAATTCATCCCTAAACCATCTTAGACACAATCCTCCACCATTGATGTATGCTCCGACATTCCATAACTCTGGCACGACGGACTTTAGGTAAAGAAGGGTCTTAAACCTGACATCTGGAACCACTTTATCAACGGAGATATAGAAGGCTGACGCTGTTCCAGCAATGTCTATGCATATGCCTGGCTGGGTGAGTCCTGCTCCAAGCGAGCACGCCATTCCGTCACCTGCTCCAGCAACCACAGGAGTTCCTTTGGTAAGCCCAAGCCTCTCCGCTTCACTAGCTGTGAGTTCTCCTACTATCTCCCAAGGCTTTACAACCTTAGGCATCTTATCAAGCGGTATTCCAAAGGTTTGGCTTAGCTCCTCAGACCACTCCATCTTCCTGATATCAAATAATCCCGTAAACGTGACATACGTGTAGTCGTAGAATGCGTCATCTCCCTTCAATCCCGCAATCCTTCCAGCGACGTAGATTGATGGAACAGTAAACTTGTAAATCCTTTCAAATACTTCAGGTCTTTCATTCTTCCACCAAAGCATCTTCGGAAGATGATCAACCGTCGGAGGAACGCCTGTCACACTTATCAGAAGATCAGCATACTTCTCGGAGAGCATATTTATGTAATCCTTGCACCTAATATCAAGCCAGGAATCATAAGGCATGACTGGCTCCCAGTTCTTATCTATGCCAAGTATCCCTGCCATCTGTCCGCTGAAAGCTATCGCGGCGACATCCTTGGGATTCACTCTCGATTTTTTAAGAATCTCTCTTACAGTATTAACTGTTGAAGAATAGAAGTCTTCGGGTTTTTGCTCAACCCATCCGACCCGAGGATAATATAACTTAGACTCCTCATAGGCCGTCGCGAGCTGCCTACCTTCTTCATCGACTATCGTCGCCTTCGTTCCAGCAGTACCTATGTCAACTCCAATAAAATACTGCGGAGACATGGCGTCCTTAAAAATAGGCTTAAGAATCGAATAAATCTTTTCTGAGGCTTCAGCCGCATTTGATTCTGCCTAAAAATTTTACTCACTACACATTATGACCCGAGCTTAACCCAGTTCTCCTCTATGCTTTTTAGCATATCTTCTATCGATGATATCATCGATTCGCAAGATCATTGACGCTACTTCAACACAAGTCTTTAAGACTTGTTCTTTAACAGCTAAAGGTTCAATTAATCCTGTCTCAATAACGTTGACTACACGTCTTTCAGTAGAATCTACACCGTATACGTTTTCCCCTTGGAAATGTTTTGCTCTTAGTTCTGTTAAAATCTCCACGGGATCTAGCCCAGAGTTTGTTGCAAGTAGTTTTGGAATAGATTCTAGAGCATTTGCAAAAGCGTACATGGGTACTTGTTCTTTAGTAGGGCATTTCATGGCCTCCTTTCGCACGGCTATTGCTAATGCTTCTTCAGTTCCTCCTCCACCAGGAACATAAAGCGGTTTTTCGGCGTACGCTATAAGGCTTCTAATCACATCTTGAACAGCTCTTTCTGCTTCATCAAGCTGTTTTTCAAGTCCTCCTCTTAGAATTATCGACACCATTTTGGCGTTCTTACTCCCCTCTATTACCACCATTTTATCTTCGCCAAATTTTCGTTCTTCAACTAAGGTTGCAATCCCAAGATCTTCCCTCCTTAAGTCGTCTAGATCGGCTACCCTCGCCGCACCAGTTGCTTTAGCAACCATATCTATATCCTCTTGCTTCAGTAATCTTTCAACGGCTAGAACCCCGGCTTTCGCGAGCATGGATTTCGCAGTTTTTCCTATTCTTTTTCGACAGAAGACAACGTTTGCGCCGACTGATAGAATTTTCTCAACCATCTCGCTTACTATCTTCTCCTCTTCTTCAAGGAAGCTTTTCACCATAGAGTAGTCTTTAAGCACTATTTCTTGTTTGAATGGTTGGAGGTGTTTGAACTTATCGATTTTCAAAGCCATGTCTATGACAGCTATCCGTGCATTTCTAATGCTCTTAGGCATAGCCTCATGAGCAACTTTCTTATTCAATACTAGGCCCTTAACGAGCTGACTTTCCGTAAGGCTTCCTCCAATTTTCTTAACTACTTGAATATTGCTCTCATCTATTATGATCTTCCCGCTCCTTTGCTCCGCAACGCTATGAACAGCATCTACTACAAGTTCTGCAAGATGCTCGGTTGCAGTTCCGAGATTCCTCGTTGCGAGAATATTTACCGCCAGCTTCTTTAAGAAATTTCTATCCCAGAAATCAGCTGCCACCGCAATTCTATTCAAGCATTTTAAGGCAAGATCATATGCCATTCTATAGCCTCTTATGATCGTGCCGACGTGCAAACCGTATTCAAGCATGCCTCTTGCCCGCTTTAGAAGTTCTCCGATCAATATCACTGTGGTCTTCGTTCCGTCTCCAACAGTTTTTTCGATGGTCTTAGTTATCTCCTTGAAAATCTTGGCTGTAGGATGGTAGATCTCCATTTTATCTAAGATGACGGCGCCATCATTGGTTACGGCCATTTCACCGAATTTGTCGACTAGCAGTTTATTCATTCCTTTTGGGCCAAGAGTTGGTCTAAGAATGTCAGCAAGGGTCTCCACGATCAATATATTCGCGCGGCGAGCTTCTTTACCGCGAGATCGTCGAACTCCCTCCCTATGCAAGAGAAGTGGATCTCGGATAATGTATGGCCTTGCTCTAGTGTAGTATTCCTCGTCCGGCAGCCTTATCCTCATTACACCTCTCTGAACTTGGTTTTGCGGAGGCTCTTAAATGGTTTCTCCGTTTTAACTGAAACATTGCTCATATACCTTGTTCTCAAAAATGCTTTATAAAATCTCAGAGCTGACCAAAAGGCGATAAATAAAATCTTTCAAGCATTTTGACGTACACATGATAGCAAAGTTTATTTTCAAGTCCTCGAATCTATGATGTGATCAGTTATGAGCGAGAAAAAGAAACCCGAAAAAGAGACGCTAGACTTTACCAAGATTAAACTAAGCCGAAGAGAGGCTGTTAGCACCGCTGCCAAGGTTGCAGGAGCAGCGGTTGCTGGTTTAGTGGTTGGAGGAATTGTAGGCTATGTTGCTACTCCTAAGGCGGCGCCAGCAACCACGACGGTAACCGTGCCTACTACAGTCAAAGAGACGGTAACGACTACCACCACAGTAGGTACTGGCGCTGCAGCGACGGTTACTGAGACCGTAACTACTACTGCTGAGAAGACTGTAACTGTCACGACGACCGCTGCTCCAACGGCTCCAGGTTTGGCCGAACTTAGACGAGAGCTAGCTCAGAAGTATGCTACTGCAAAGCCTGGCGAGAAATTCCTAGTAGGACATGTCGTCTGGACTCTAGCACATGAGCCGCCGAAGTATGATGCTCAGGCTGGCGACCAAGCCGCAAGACAGCTCGGACTAGAATATAAGATCCTAGAGGTTGGAACAGGTGTCCCAGCAACTATTGAAGGTACTGAGAGCCTAATTGCCGCGGGAGCTAAGGGAATATCTTTCTGGGCGCCAGCTATAGCCGCAATCAAGGAGATTTCTAAGATCTGTAACGAGAACAAGGTATTCGCGGCCACTGCTTGGTGTAGAGATCCTGACTGCTTACCAGGAGACCTAGGACCTTACTGGTTCCTAGAATTCAGCACAATGTCCGATGAGATGAGCTTCCAGTCGATCACAATGCTCTTCGAGAAGATGAGGAAGTATGGTAGGACCAAGTGCTTGCACGTCCAGTCTTCAAAGACCATCGCTACAGACTCGACCTCACTAATCAACCAAGGTATAGCAATTGCTTGGAGAAGATATCCAGAGATTGTCCTGCTAGGCCACTACTGGGGAGAGTGGGCCTTCGAACCTGGTAGGAAGGCTGGTGAGGACGCCCTAGCCGTTAGAACAGATTATGAAGCACTATGGGGCCACAATGACGACCAGGCTCTAGGTACTGCCTCCGCTTTCGAGGAACGTGGAATAAACATAGGCCCATTCGCCGCTTCAAGAGACGCCATCCTCAAATGCTGTGAACGCGTCGCTGAGGGAACATGGTTCTCCACATCTCTAACTGAATTCCAGTACTTCGGAGGAAAGAGAGTCGTAGCAATCTATGACGCAGCTACTGGCGCATCCTATCCACTTAGAGACGAAATGATCCAGTCGCCATGGGTCACCGAGATATTGAACATGACCGATCCGAAGATAAAAGCCGAGAATGAAGAGCTAATAAAGCTTTCAGGACTCTGGTGGCACCCAACCTTCGTAGTCTGTGACGCCTCCAAACTAATAGACTTCCTAAAGATCAGCGAAAAGTATCCAGCCGAAGAATATCCATACGACTTCCGATTAATGTCTATTGGAAAGTGCCAGGAGCTCGGATTAACATACGATGTACACGGTGGAAACACCCTGACCGCGAACAACTTCTACTACATACCGATGAGCCCGAGATTCCAAGTTGATCCAGATCCAACAAGCGGAAAGAACACTGAGGAGTTCAGAAAGCAGTTCAGATTAACGCTAAAGCACTTCCTAGACCTAAGTATCGATACCCACGACCAGCTACTAAAGAAGTGGGCTGAGGCCGAGGCCGACGGCCTGAAGCTAGAACCGGTCTGGGGTCGTTAAAACCTCTTTCCTTAAATACCACCAAATATTTTATTTATTATCGCTTTGACGATTTTTCTTGGTGAAAGGGAGAGAGGAGGAGATGTACGAAAGTACTGAATTATACAAAGCATCCTCTACAAACTCGCCCCCCTTATTAGAGGTAAGAGGTGTATCGAAGACCTTTAACGGAGTTGTGCGAGCGCTTGATAATGTAAGTGTGGAGATACGGGAAAGAGAGATAGTGGCGGTTGTCGGAGAGAATGGAGCTGGAAAATCTACTTTGATGAAAATTTTAGTTGGAGTTTATCGACCTGATAAAGGCGAGCTCTACTATAAGGGTAGAAAAGTGAGTTTTCCAAAAAACCCGCGAGATGCGCTAAGACTGGGAATATCTATCGTGTACCAAGAGAAGGGAGTAATTCCGCATCTAAGAGTCTATCAATACATGCTGCTGGGACTTGAAGAAAAATTCCGCGGAAAACTCGGATTGAAGACTGATGAGATGAGGCGGGTCACAAGTGAAGTATTAGAAGAATTTGATGCGGGCTGTGACATTTATGACTACATGTACGAGTTGCCTCTATCTAAGCAGAAACTTGTCGAAATAGCGAGGGCGATCCTCCTAGTAAGATTAGAGCATCCTGATGCAGAAAAGGTTAATCCAATAATAATTCTCGATGAGCCTACAGCACCACTATCTCGCGAGGAGCGTGAAGAATTATTCAGCAGATTGCTAGAAATGAAGAAGAGTACATCCTTCGTCTTCGTATCCCACATAATTCCAGAGGTAATGCAATTCGGCGATAGGGTATATGTTCTAAGAGATGGGCAACTAATAGCTCATCATGATCTCTCGAAAGAGAAAATCACTGAAGAGCAATTATTCAGAGAAATAGTTGGAAGGGCATCGCATGACTACCTCAGAACAGAATACATTTACAGAGAATTGGAGGAACTTGAAAAGAGGCCAGTAGTGCTCTCCGTTAGAAATCTAACTAAGAAAGGATACTACCAGAACATTTCATTCGATCTTCATAAAGGCGAATGTATAGGCTTCTTCGGTCCTGCAGGCTGCGGTAAGAGCGAACTGGCGAGGACGATCTACGGAATAACGGAGGCAGATAGCGGAGAAATAATGGTTAACGGCAAGCGATTAGGTCTAAGGGACCCACCCTATAAGAGGCTTAAGGCAGGTATCGGATACTTCTCAGGAGAGACTGGTAAGGAGCTATTCCTGTACTGGCCTATAAGGAAGAACATCTCAATAGTCAACATAGGAAAGGTGATAAAGAAGCCCCTGAAAATAGTGGCGGTCATAGACTTCAGAGCCGAAAGAGGATTAGCAGAGAAAATTATGAAGAAGCTTAGAATCAGAGCTCCAAGCGTTGAGACAGAATGTTACTCGCTAAGTGGAGGTAACAAGCAGAAAGTCTCGGTTGGAAAATGGCTTGAGAGAAGCCCAGAAATACTAGTTCTAGAAGATCCAACGATAGGGATCGATGTTGGAGCACGAGAAGATATCTATCAGGTTCTCCTAGAAATGAAGAAGAGCGGGATATCAATGATACTTGTAAGCGACGACCCCAAAGAATACGCCATACTATGTGATAAAATCATAGCGCTTAAGCAAGGTAACATTGATAAAGTATACACTAATGAGGAGTTCAGA
Organism: uncultured Nitrososphaeria archaeon; assembly: GCA_964507345.1. GTDB lineage: Archaea > Thermoproteota > Nitrososphaeria_A > Caldarchaeales > Wolframiiraptoraceae > Wolframiiraptor. The sequence continues at coordinate 3,070 of CAZDPL010000016.1, read as the reverse complement.
AAGGTGATGGAGCTATGAGCGGCCAGAGAAAAACACTTACACCGCTAAGGAGAGCTATAAGAGATCCGATAGTACTATTGGTCATAGCTCTTTTCATAATATCCACGATACTCTACACGGATAAATTCCTGTCACCGCCGAGCATAGCATCGATCCTGAGAATGTTCTCAATAGTCTCATTGCTGTCCATAGGACCTACCTTTGTAGTATTGACAGGCTCCTTGGATCTAACATATGTCGGAATCTGGATGTTCGGCGGAATACTGACGTGGCTAATATTCCCCTACGTAGGAATGCCAGCAATCCTATTCTACATAATTTTCGGAGCATTCATCGGAGCAATTAGCGGCCTGATATTTGCTAAAGGCAAAGTCCCCTCGTTCTTGTTAACTCTCGCGATGTTGGCCGTTCTAGGGTATTCGACGACGGCGGTTTCAGGAGGAATGCCCAAAGCTGTTCCCGAATACTCTTTCCTGAAGATGAAGATAACGCCGTACGTGCCGAGCACGTTCCTACTAGCGTTACCAATTATAGGAGTAGCGCTCTACATATTCTACTTCACTAAGATTGGAAGTTATCTCTGCGCCATCGGATCAAATGAAGAGGGAGCGCAGCTAGCGGGAATTAACGTGACGAAATACAAGATATTATCCTTCGTAATAAGCGGGCTGATCACGGGCGCTGGATCCATGATCATATTCGTCGATTTAGGATGTCAGTCTCCGATAGCGATAGATATGAGCCGTGATGTGGTAGGAGCGCTTGTAGCGATCGTCCTTGGAGGAACACCGTTAACAGGAGGAGTTGGAGGGCCTCATAGAACGTTACTTGGCGCCTTAGCATACGTCCTGCTCTATCACGCGCTGATAATGTCTGGATTAGATCCGTTCTCTCTGCGGCTAGCAATAGGCGCAACCTTATTAGCGGCGGTGATAGTTGCTTCTAGAGGTTTGAAAGGGGTGATAATAGCGTAAGGGGGGATTATAGATGGCGGAGAAATCTTTCCCTCATTACCAGTGGCTTCAAAGAAACCTAAACACCGTTGTACCGATAATCGCTCTAATAGTGATAGTCCTAGCGATGCAATCGATAAATCCCGCATTCTTTAGCCACCAAGGAATAGTGACGCTTGTATACAGCATGTCTTGGTTCCTAATAGCTGCTTGTGGACTAACTTTTGTAATCCTGATGGGTTCATTCGACTTCTCAGTGCCAAGCGTCTTAAAGCTTTCAGCACTTCTCTGTGGAATCTTCCTTCCACAACTAGGTCTCGGAGTCGTTCCATTAGCGCTAGCGGTAAGCGCTATAATAGGCATCGTTAACGGAATAATTTTGACGAAATTTAATGTTCCATCATTCATGGCGACGTTAGCGACTTCAGTTTTGGTCGAGGGTATAGCCCTAATACTCTCAAGAGGATACATCTACGTGGTAACGGATCCTCTCTTCCTAGGGCTTGCTAGAACATTCATTCCACCCGGCTTCGGATTGCCATCGATATTTTACTGGGCGATAGGTCTCTGGCTGATAGCAATATTCATTACCCTAGCAACACCCTTCGGTAGAGCAATCTACGCCATTGGAGGAAACCTCTATGGCGCAAAGCTAGCTGGCATAAACATAAACAAGGTCAGAATCCTAACATTCATGCTATCAGCACTTTATGCGGGGATCGCCGGAGTACTCTTCATGGCCCATAAGGGAGGCGGATCGATGGCTATAGGTCAACTTGAGACGATACCCCTGTTTGCGAGCGTAGTTGTCGGAGGAACGGCATTAACAGGAGGTGTCGGCGGAATACATAGAACACTGATAGGAGCAATCGTAATAACTTGGCTTGATTCAGGGCTCTCAATGCTCGGCTTCGACTTCAATATCAGAATGATAGTCTTCGGAATAGTCGCCATAATAATGACCGCTCTAACAATCGACAGAAGACGCATAAAGATCATAAAGTGAGCCATCAGAAACCCTCCAAAAATTTTCATCAACTAAAATCACGAAACCATCGCTAGTGATATCGAAAATCTATTGAAACATTACCTTACGAGAAGTTTAGAAGCTTCTCACAAAAACCTCAGACACACTTTCCTCAGTTAAGCGCGCCATCATCATTTCCGGCGGCAACCGGATTCAGATACGGCCGCATTCATCACGCCAATTTTTAATAAGAAACTTTAGCCTAAATAACTTACCCTGAAATGTGAAGAGAGTAAAGCCGAGCACAGACGGCTTAATATCGGTGAGAGAGTTTCCTTCTGAAGCAGCAATATGAGGATTTTTCTCTTCGATCTCACATAATTTCATATGAAGGACCACATTTACCGAGCTTTTTCTGGAAGCCGTGGCGCATGCTCTCAGAAAATGGCGTCGAAACAACTGCAAGATAGGGATTTCAATGAGGAGCTGAATCCTCGATTAATCCTCAGAACACCAGAATCCATGACAAATACCTGTTGCTCTCTATAAGAGAGTACGCGAAAGGCTTGGAGGAATGCTTTAAAAATGATCTCTGAGCTTTCATTGTGGAATATTTTCATCATTTATTCGATGATAAGGTTCATAGAAGAAACTTAAATTTGACTTTATCATCCTATACGCGACCTGCATATGGTTAAGAAGCCTGATCAGGATACTGGAAAGAAGGCGGAAGATCTTAAGGAGCGAGCCTTAAGGTATCATGCGTTCTATTGTGGTAAAATCCAAGTAGCTCTAAAATGCCCCGTTAGATCTTTGAGTGATTTTGCAATCTGGTATACGCCTGGTGTGGCGGCAGTCAGTGAAGCAATAAAGCAGGATGCAGAAGCAGTCTTCACATACACGAATCGAGGAAACACGATCGCGGTCGTGAGCGATGGAACCAGAGTACTTGGCCTAGGCGACATAGGCCCGCTCGGCGCACTACCAGTAATGGAGGGAAAGGCTCTACTCTTCAAGTATCTCGGAGGAGTTGATGCCGTTCCAATAGTATTGAACACTAAGGATCAGGAAGAGATAGTCCGGATTCTTAAGATTCTTGAGCCAAGTTTTGGGGGAATAAACCTCGAAGATATAGAAAGTCCGAAATGCT
>CAZDPL010000015.1:14649-17209 GCA_964507345.1 uncultured Nitrososphaeria archaeon | reverse complement strand
TGAATGATCAGCTCTTTCGATTAGGGATGAGGCAGAGAAATCTCAAAGTTCTTTCGCCGGCGTTGATGAATGAATGCTTTAGGTTTGGCGGGATATAGATCGCATAACCCGCTTCGAGGATTTTCTCTTCATCTCCGATGACAAGCTTGCATTTCCCATCTAAGATGAACACTTCATGCTCCCATGGATGATCATGTAGAGGCGTTCTTCCGCCAGGCTCGATCTCGAATAGCCTCATGGAGAAGTTCGGCGCGCCATCTTTCTCTGATATAAGCCATTTAATCCAAGCTTTTTCTGCTCCTTCCTCTTCGACCTTAGAGGCTGCGATATCTGAAGCCCGTACGACCTTATACTCGCTCATGACCTTCTTCACGTTCGTCACCTCTGGTATCCTAGCATAAAAATTGACGGCTCAGTCGAGGAGTAGGCTAGCTTCTGATTTGAAGATAGTAGTCGAGTCCTTGGATCAGGGCGTTTAGGCTGGCTTCTATTATGTTATTGGAGGTTGCTGTCGTAGTCCAAGTTCTTTCCCCATCCGTGAATTTTATGAAGACTCTGACTATCGACGCGGTATCTCTAGCTGCTTCGGGTAGAATTACTCGATAATCTATTAGCCTAACTTTTCTGAGCTCTGGGTAATCTTGCTCTAAAGCCTTCCTCAGGGCCACGTCTATCGCGTGAACTGGCCCAACTCCCTCTCCTCCCTCAACCCGCAGCTTTTCTCCAACCTTAACCTTAATCAAGCCATAGGTTTTGGGGTCTCCTGCGCTTCCTCCAGCTATTGAAGTCCATTCGATTACTTCGAATTTTCGCTTATACTTGTCGAAGTGCTTGAGGATTAGTAGGGATATCGTGGCTGTGGCGTCGTCGAGGTTTACTTCCCTCAATCCCATGGCCTTGATTTCGTTGAGGAGATTCGAGATTTTCTCTGATTCTTTGCTTAGCTTTATTCCAAGCTCCTCGCTTATCTTTGCTATCAGCGCGGATCTCCCACTCAAATCTGAGATCGTTAAAAGCCTCTCGTTTCCAACCAGCTCTGGATCTATGTGTTCGTATGCTTTTCTGCATTTTGAGATGGCGTCTATGTGGAGGCCAGCCTTATGAGCGAAAGCATATTCTCCGACGTATGGTTGATATGGATTTCTCGGAATCCCTGACAATTCGTAAACCAGTTTCGAAAGCTTTGTCAATTTCCTAAGTCCTCCGCTATTCTTGAGAACTTTCATTCCTAACTTGAGTTCGAGGTTCGGCACGACTTGACATAGGTCGGCGTTTCCAGTTCTCTCCCCTATTCCATTAACGGTTACTTGGACGTGCGCTGCGCCTGATAGAACAGCCATCAAGGTATTTGCCACAGCGTTTCCAGAATCGTTATGCATGTGGACTCCAAGAGGCTTGTTAACCCGCTTACTAACCTCACTTACGATTTTCGCCACCTCATGCGGTAGACATCCACCATTAGTATCAGCTAGTACCAGAGTCCTTGCTCCAGCTTCTTCAGCTGTTTTTAGAACTTGGAACGCGTATTCTGGATCTTCTTTGTATCCATCGAAGAAGTGCTCGGCGTCGAAGATTACGTCTATTCCGTGGCTGCGGAGATAGCTTATGCTTTCAGCTATGAGTGATAAATTGTCTTCTGGAGAGATTTTGAGAACCTCTCTTACGTGGAGGCTCCAGCTCTTCCCGACCACTGTTGCTAGGTCGATATCTAAGTCAATTATCGTGGAGAGATTCTCATCCCGTTCGGCTGATATCTTCTTTCGCTTAGTCATCGTGAAAGCGGCGATCCTAGCGTTCTCAAAGCTTAGCTTAGCAAGCGCTTTTAGAAGCTCTTTATCCTTCGGGTTTGCGGCGGGCCATCCAGCCTCAATTATGTGAACTCCTATCTCATCGAGTTCTCGGGCGATCCTAAGCCTCGCATCTAAGGTGAAGTTGACTCCTCTGCACTGCTGGCCTTCTCTGAGAGTTGCGTCGAGAAGTTCGATTTCTTTCGGAGAAGTTTCAGCGGTTGATTTGTAAATCACCTACCATGCCTCCACCCCCAGATGCTTAGATTTTTGAGAATAAATCAGGGCTATAAGTTCTTTCTCATCCTAGCTTTGCTGAGAGTTTTATCCAGATATGCTAGCTTCTCCATCCAAACCTCATTCTACGCATGAATCTCCTTCTCATTCTCCGCATGAGCCTTAATGGTCTGAGGTTGAAAAATTGCGGAGATGCTGGAGGCCATGATCTGAATTGAGGATAGACTGGTGACGGCATAGACCTCGGCGTAAAGCTTGGGCACGCCGCCGCCTCGGGTGGAACTGGGATTCCTCTAAGCGTGCAGAAGCCGTTTCTGAAGTAAATGCATTGAGCATGGGTTGGAGCAGCCATTTCGAGCATTATGTGCAATGGCACAATATAAGTTAACATCCAAGAGATCTTCCAGCACAAATAAGAAGCGATGTCAAAGATAGTCTTCGAGCCTTGTGTAGCTTTTCTTCTCTGGCTGCGGCTCAGACTCGCCTAGAACGAGTTTTCCATATACGCCATCGTAACCGGGAATTATCTTCAGTCT
>CAZDPL010000015.1:0-14549 GCA_964507345.1 uncultured Nitrososphaeria archaeon | reverse complement strand
CATATTCAACACAGGTCTTCCATCAGAGGCGATGTCTCCGAAACGGCTAAGCTCCTCTGAAAGCTGTTCCGCGACTTCGAGACTTGGCATGAGAATTACGTGATGAATTCTCCTAACCTTACCTTCATATTGGTGGATCGTCGCCACCTCGACCTGCGGAACAAAATATACTTGCTGCCCCGTCTTCGGCCTATACAGTCCGCCTTCAACTCGTTCAAGATCTCTTCTAAGCTCTTCAAGCCATTTCGGATGAAGCGCGTCACCCGTTCCGAGAAGATTTAAGCCCTTTATCTCAGCGAAAGCCGTAAGCTCTGGGATATTCATCCTCTCTGAGGTTGCTCCAGAATACTTACTATGGATATGGAGGTCGGCGAAGACCCTCATCCGATCATCTCCTCAGGTAGCTTAAATTTCCCAACGCCATCTAACTACTTCTGAAACTTTGTAGGGCGCTTTTGAAATCTTTGCAGGATCTATGTTTCTCCATTCGACTATCTTATCCTCGATCTTCTTCTCCAAGATTTTGAATCCCTCGGAAGTGAGCTTAAACTCTATTTCAGCAGCCGCTGACTCCACTTCCCTCTTTTCTCTAACTCTCCGTATCGAGGTTGATGTTATTGCTCCGAAAACGAATTCTACCTCGACTAAGTTTTCGCCAAGCTTCCTGAAGTTCACAGCCGATGGAAGATGCTTCTCCTCAAGCTCCTTCACGATCGTCTGAAGCTTCCTAAGCTGCTCCTCTCCGATCTCCAGTTTGAAGACTGCGGCTGGAGCCTTCTCGTGAACTACGAAGTATCCGAGATATACTTGTAGAGCGCCTTCGAACTCTGGGCTCTTCCTAGAAAGCCCATAGATCAGGAGTTCCTGCCCTTCTCTTAGGAGGAATCGTTGGCTTAGCTCAGCTGGAATCGTTATGACTAAGCTGTTTCCACTCCGCCTGATCGCGCCTCTAAACGTGACCGTATCCTCAGTCCAGCTCATATTACCCGAGTCCTCTCCGAATACTATCTCGGATTTACCTTTATTTAAGCGGAACCCTTGGATAGGGAAAGACAACTCTTTAAAGATCCCATTTTGAATAAGGTGATCGGAGAATTGTATGCTGATAACGGCGATGCGAGAGCGGACTGAAGAGGATTTGGTCTGGCTTCTCAGATATAGGACTAGGCGGAGAATCCTTCTGGCCATAGGAGATGCTGGAAAAATCAGCGCAACAGCTCTCCGAGATACATTGAAGATAAGCACGGGCTCACTTTACTATAATCTCAGGCAGCTGAAGGGATTCGTAACCCAAGATAAGGATCGAAACTACATGCTAACCGAGGATGGAATGAGAGTATACAAGGCGCTTAAGGAGAAGGGAACAATCTCTCCAGCCGATCTAGCTGAAGCCAATAAGCAGAGTAAAGCTGCAGCAATTCTGAGTAGCATCTTCTTCCCGATCTGGCTCTATACGCCATTATATGAGCAAAGGGTCGTCACAGTCATCCTACCAATACTCGGATTCGCCCTCTCATCCACTCTGCTAATATATACACGTCAAATGCCCGTCCTACTTCATTTCTATCCAACCAAGCCGGACGTCTTCTTAATTGCCGGAGGTTACTTGCTAAATATAGTGGCGATGTATTGTTTAGCTACCGTGATACCCATTCTGCTTTCTGGAGTCCTCTTCAAAGGCTCTGGTGGGGAGTCGCTTTTAGATCGTATTAGAAGTGTTGCTGGAGCATCGCTCATGGATGAAATAAAATTCTTCTCCTCAATGATAATTGCATGTCTCCCGTTAATGCTATTTCCAGCAATACTCTCAGTGAATAAGCTATTCGGACTGGGATTAATTCCTGCGAAGAATACGCCGCTCTATTATCAGGTTAAGGGAGCCTTCCTCATAGCATCCCAAATCATAACCCTACCGTTTCTAACAGCTTTGATAGCATATGGTAGAAGGTTGAGTGGAGCTACTGCCGCTCTCGCGGCACTTGTCATATTCTTTGTGTCGCATATAATATACCAGCTTTTAGTGGTTGGTGTTGTTGTCGGGTTATGAGATTATCTAACAGTCATCTCGACTGAGACATCCTCAGGTATCTGAATTCTCATTATCTGTCTCATGACGCGTTGATCGGTTATGAATAGGTCAATTAATCTGCGATGAATTCTAAGCTCATGCTTTCTCCAAGTCTTCGTCCCCTCCCCGCATGGAGACTTCCTAACTGGAAGAATCAGCCTCCTCCTCGGGAGGGGGATCGGCCCTCGGATCTTGGTTCCAGTTTTGAGAGCTATGTCTCTTATCTCGGAGCATACTCGCTCGATCTTTTCCAGATCCGTGCTCGTCAGCTTAATTCTCACGTTTGTCGGCATTTAACGCACCCCTACTCCAGCACCGAGAACCTACAAGCCTCCTTATTTCCTTAACTCTTTGATCGCATCTTTACCATGGAGAGACATCAATATAAACCAGTAAGGAGGAGAATGCAGAAGCGGTGGGATTGCTTAAGATAGCCTTAGACTTGGACGGCGTCCTAGCGGATACCATGAAGCTTTGGCTGAGGTTATGGAATAGGAGAACTGGACAGAAGCTATCCTATGAAGACTTAACCGAATGGGATTTTTGGAAGAACTTGGAGATAAGCGAGGCTGAATTCATGGAAATAATGAATGAAGCTTGGAGAATGTGGAAAAGCCTTCCGCCAACCGAGCCTAATCTCTCTGAAAAAGTTTCGAGACTGAAAGAGCTTGGAAGGATCGATATAGTGACCGCCAGACCCAGGGAGACCGAGAAATACGCGTTAAGATGGCTGGATGAGCAGGGCATACTCTATGATAGCTATGTGTGGATAAGAAGTAGCAGGATTAAGGCTAAGCTCGACTACGATGTCTTTATAGACGATTCACCACTGATAGTCGACGGCTGCATAATGCGTAAGAAAATCCTCCTGCTATACGATAGGCCGTGGAATAAGAACGTTCCAGAAAGCCGCCTCGTGTATAGAATAAAAAGCCTTGATGAGGCATACGCGATTCTGAAAGAGGTGTCGAAAAAATGAAGATGAATTATCTAAGCAAGCGCGATTCCATGAAGCTCTTGAGCAGGATCAAGTCCTTCAATTGGGGAAGAGATGTGGAAGTCGGGAAAGTTAAGAAAGCTTTGAGGATCGAGGAGGATGATTTCATATTATACAAGATAGCTGGGATTATCCTCTGCGAAAAGAATGGAGTAATGTTTCCGACGGTCCATGAAGAATATAATCGCGAGGTCTTGGAGAAGCTTCCAACTCTCATAGTCGATATGGGGGCTGTACCGCATATCGCTAATGGAGCGGATGTCATGAGACCTGGGGTGAGAGAGTTTAGGGGAGAATTTGAACGTGGAGAAATCTTGGTGGTTAGAGATGAAAGAAATTTGAAACCCCTCGCGATCGCCATAGCCTTGGAACATAGAGAAAAATGTGAGAGCATGGTTAGAGGGAAGATCGCGGAAAATATTCACCACGTTAACGATAAGATTTGGAAATTCATCCAGGAGCATAAGCGAATAATCGAGAAAAGCTAGCTTTCTGTTTCAGCTCTAACCCTTAGTAGCAGAGGAACTCCTATGAGGTTTACCGCGGAGGCGGCTAGGAATAATGCTTGTAGGTTTGAGAGCTGATAGATTATTCCTCCTAGGATCGGGGCGGGGATCGAAGATAGCATGGTAAGCATGTCTAGGGATCCTATCAGGGTTCCGATTCCCTGTCCGCTCTCAAGCTCCGCTAAAAGCTTCCTTCTCGCTGGCATATCCATCGAGGCCACGACACCCATGAAAATCGCTGCGCAAACTATCGCCGCGAAATTCCAAGTGCTTGCATACGCCATCCACGAGATCGAGGAAAAGAGCACGTGGCCTGCGAGGATTATCTTTCCTCCAATCCTATCGGTTAGAAAGCTCCAAGGCATTGTTGTAGCGGTCATGGAGGCGAGCCAGGTGAAGTTCACGAAGCCTATCTCGCTATCAGCCAGCCCAAGCTCTCCAGCATGAACCGAGATAAAGGAAGCCGTCATATTGTAGCCTATTGCGTGGAAAATTAGACCCACAGCCATTAACCTGAAGTTCTTATGCTCTTTGAGAAGCTTGAGAACGTTAAAAGAAGACTGCTTCCTAGAGTCGGATCTTCTGCTTTGAAGACTCTTTAATGCTAGCAGAAATGGAGCAGCTATCAAGGCTGTTAAAGCGCTTAAGATGAATAGCATCTGAACCCCGAGATATTCTTTGACATATCCGCTGGCGAGCGCCCCCAGAACTTCTCCGAGCAATCCTGTTGACATAACGAATCCATAGACCATCCCAACTCTGCTTATGCCGCCGCGTTTGACTGCGTAAACGGTCGCTGATGTGAAGAATGTTCCTTCCCCAAGCCCCGCGATGACGCACGCGACTCCTATGAGTAGGAAAGTTGCGGAGTACGCCATAAGCAGAATTCCGAGAGCATATGCCACTATCCCAGCCAGGAGGATTTTCCTCACATCGATTACGTCTGAAAGTCTTCCAGAAGGCAGCGTCGATAAAGCATAGGATAGATTGTAGAGCATCATGGCCGCTCCGAGTTCTTCTCCCCGAAAGCCTAGGTCGAGTATCAGATATTTTCCGAAAAGCGAATACCAAAGCCATATACTAAAGCAGATGAGCAGATAGGCCGCCGTCAGCGGGAGGGTCGTCAAGATTAAGCTCTTAGTAGTCTCCTTGCTCAAAGCAGTTCAGAAACAAGCTAGCGATCATTTAAAGCTGAACTCTCAAAGAACCTGGAAGAAAGCGGGTAAGTATAAATTGCTGTTCAATGATTTTTCATCGTATTGAGCGGGAAGAAGGAAAAGAAGTTGAAGATCGTCGATCATAGGCATTGTAGGGTTTGCGGGAAAGCGGTTCCACCCAATCAGGAATTCTGCTCTGAAGCCTGTAGGAAAGCTTACGAGGATGCTCGAAGCAGAGAAAAGCGGATGAGAAACATTCTACTACTTGTATATGCCTTGATGTTCATCTTCATATTCCTATTAATCGCCCTCCGAGGAGCGACATCCTAATACGGCTCAGATTTCAACCCAAGAAGATATGCTAGATAATTTGTTCCTAGGTGGAGGCAAGCGGTTACGAGAAGCAAAATAATTACCGTTAAGGAATCAAACCAATCTGGGAGACCGTATATGGCGAAGGATATTATCAACGCGCAGACCACGAAGCCTAATTGATCCATACCGGGCGCGGGCTGACCCCTCTTCAAGCCAAGCCTCCTCTTAATGAATGAACCCAAAATATCGCCTAGCATAGCTCCAAGGCTTAAGATCAATGGTTCCAGTATCGATCTATAGGATGCAGGATTTCCGAGCGCGATCAAAATCAATCCAACAACAGATCCTAAGGCTATTCCAGAAAAGAATCCCTCGAACGTTTTCCCATCGCCTAGGATCCTTCGCCCATCCCAAGCCTTCGCGCCCAAATCCATAGGCGTAGCTTTTCCAATCAGCCTAACCACTACCACTGGCGACCCATTCGCGACGTACGCTGGGAGAATGTACAATATCGCGGATACGAGTTTTTCGAGCAATCTAGGCTTATTTCATGAAAAAGCATCTTTTAAAGGAAACGCTCTTTCAAAGGTATTCTCAACGTATCCTCTCGAGAATCTTCAAGGACATATAACGGCGAAGTGGTTTAGCGAAATTATTTCTAGATCCTTGAAGAACTCAAGCTGTGCAGCTGAAGTTCTGGAGAAGACGCGAGAACCGGATGGAGCCTCAGCCCATAAACGTTTCGGAGATAATTGACCGACTCCGCGTGATCAAGCTTAGATTATCGAAGAGAGTGAAGGAAATGGAGACGAGATATAGAGAGCTATTTGAGCAGGTTGTTAAAGCGCATATGGAAAAAGATCAAGTTAAGGCCGCGATTTACGCGGAAGAACTTGCCGAACTTAGAAAGATGCTGAGGAGACTTACTCATGCAAGCTTGCTTTTAGAGGGAGTAACATATAGGCTTGACGCCGTGAAGGATCTCAGTGATGCTAGCAGCATAATGGCTCCCCTGAGAGACGTATTAACCGTTGCAAGTAGCGAGCTTTCTGGAATAGCTCCAACAGCTTCGGATGAATTGAGGAAACTGATTAACTCTGTGGAAGATCTTTCAATTAGAGTTGGATATGTTTCGGAGCCAGGAGGGATAAGCACGGAGCTAAGCGAGGAGGCTAAGAAGATCTTAGAAGAGGCTAGCGCGATCGCAGCTCAGAGGAATCGTGAAAAAAGTAAAGTTTAATATGCTCTCCTCAACAAGTTCTTCGAAAGCTTATCAGCATGAGTTAAGGCATCTGGATACTTATTCCCAAGCTTTTCGATTAATCTCGGAATCTGCTTCACATCTATCAAGTAACCTGGACTTGCATAAAACTTCCTAGAGCCAGGGAACTTGAACCAGTAGCCTAAAGCTCGATCATTTATCCGAACTTCTCCGAATTCTTTTCCCTCGGCCTCGAATCCGACTAGAAGCGACTTGGCTATGCCGAGAGTGGGCTTTTCTAGTATGAAGCCCAAGATCACCGCAAGACCCGTTTTCCGCGGGTGGAGTAAGCCGTGGCCATCTACTAGGAGGAGCTGCCAATCATCCTTCAGCTTTTTCAAAGCTTGAAGCATGGGCGGAGCTTCGCGAAGAAAGAGCAATCCTGGGATGTATGGATAGGGTGCCTCGCATATGAAGGAACTCTGATCTATGGGTCTATTTTCCTCAATGCTCCACTTAACGGCGGCTACGCTCATGAGATCATCTCTATAAGCTGCATCAACCGCGGCAACCACCTTAAGCTCCTCCAAGTCAACGCTCCTCCAATTCCTCTCCAAGAGCTTTCCCAAAGCTATCTGGAAGCTCACGAAAAACTCTCTCAACACATCCTCCGACCGCATTTTTACGCGATTATACGCAGGGGGATAGAGATATAAACATGAAGCCTCCCTCTATCAAAAACAAATCCTAACCAAATGCACCTTAATCGAGGTGAACGGCTTGAATCCGAAAGTCAGGGCGAAGGCGTACCTCCTTCTAATGGAATATACGTCGATTCCTCTATTCGTCGGATTATACTTATTGTTCATATCAGGGTATGGTTTGGTTACGCGGAAGGCTGCTTGGATTACCCTGGGCTTGCTCACTCGTCATGCAAGCATTCTACTACACGTCTTCTCCCCGTTTCCATACATCGTCGGAATACTCACAGCACTCCACGCTTTTGGAGGATTCGGATACCTCATCCTCAGAAAAGTGAGAGATCGAACGCTGGCTCTATTTCTCGAATTCCTAAACCTCATAGTAGCGATCATATTCTTAACGCAACTGACCATCCTCGAATTTCTTTAACGCTTGAGAAACTCAACAACTTCCCTGAGCTGCGATGGATACACTTCCCCTCGGTCAAGATCTTCGAATACTTCTAGGAGGAAGTTTTCTACTCTCAGGTTTTCCAGCTCGCTCTTGACGAGCTTTAGGTATTTGTCATCCTTCCTAACTAGTATGTGATCTTTCACCCAGTTGCCAATGAACTTGAGTCCACTGAAGTGTATAACTCGGATTCTATCTTTCAGCTCTCCTATCCAAGCCTTCACTTCTTCGTCAAGCCTATTCTTCTTAGAATTTCTGGCGGCGAGGCATATCGCGTGGGAGACGTCTAAGCATACTTCCGAATCTGCTTTCGAGATGATCTGTTTAAAGGTGACGACGTCTTCCCTAACGTTTTCGAAAACAATTCTTAACCCCGAGAGATCTCCAATGGATTTAATCTCCTTAATCGACTTAACGGCTGAGTTAACGTATTCATTCCTGATCTCTGGAATTCTATCGATCGCTTGATCTGAGGATAGGTGGACTACGACATAATCGCATGGATACTTTGAAACTTCATCCAAGAATCGTTTAAAGGCTTTGACTGATGCTTCCCTCACTTCTTCTATCGGTGACGCTAGGCGAATATCTCTCCAAGGAGCGTGGAAAGCTATCGATAACCCTACATCCAGAGCCTTGTCTATGACTCCCTCCAGCGCATATCTTCCTCGAAAAGGCCATGGATAATCTAAGCTTATCTCTATGTAGTTAAATCCAACGCTCGCCGCCTCCGATATCATTCTCGTAAGCTTCTCTCCATATCCATACCAAATTGGGAAACCGATCTTCATTCAGCAGCCGAACCACTCTCACTCAACTTCAATTTAGCCATTACCCAGAAGAAGGAAAGAATTAAATCCGATATAGAATAGCTTTATCCACGAGGAGGCTTGGGGTATCCCGTCGGTAAATCGACGTTTTACAAGAATAGTAGTCTCGCGTTTAGAAGAGATTGGGTTAAGAGGAAGGTGAAGTCTAAGCGCCCCTCGGAGAATTCATGGCGTTGAGCTTAATCCAGTAGGCGTGAAGCTGGAGATCAAGTTTCTCGTGGTCTGGGAAGAGCCTTGAGATAAGCTCGTGGAATACTTGATCATGTCTCCATCGGACTAGATGACAGACTTCGTGGTAAATTATGTATCTTATCAACTTCTCTGGAAGATATTTAGCCTCACGGCTTATGCTTATGTTGCCAGCGCTACTGCAGCTCGCCCAAGAATTCTTCATCTTCCTGATGAAGACTTTATTCACTTTTACGTTTAGAATGCTTGCATATTCCGAGACGAGTCTTTCCACCAGCGCCCTAAACTTCCTTCTAGTTCTTGGAACGATTTCTAAAGTTGATGCAAGCTTTTGAGCTTCTTCAACGAGCCTGCTCTGCTGGATTATCCACTTTTTATTCTCTTTAATCACTTTCGATAAATCAGCGTCCTTCGGTATGATTATCCACAACTCGCTTCCTCTTAACTCGAGCCTAGCGTACTTAACAGGTCTGCGGAGAACGCGATACTTTATTCTGAGATCGAAGTCTTCTGAAGGCGGCGACATCGCGAATTACAGTAACCCCTCTACAATTTCTATTTTTAGTTTGAATCCATTTCCCCGAATACTGCGCCAATACTTCGCATCCCGAAGGCCAAAGGTTAAGATCGAGGACGAGTAAGTATAATTAGTGGATGAGGATCGCTTTTCTCACTAGGTGGAATGCTACTTGCGGAGTTAGCTTGCATGCTGAGCTACTTTGCAGAAAGCTTTCATCAATGGGATACGATGTCATGGTGTTCGCTCCGAGGATTAAGTCCGCTAGCAAGGATTGGCATCATAGGAAAATCAAGGTGAGAGACGAGAGGTGGGTGAAGAGAATTTACGACGAAACTACAGAGGTAGCGTATCCGATAGGAGGATCAATAGATAGCTCAATACTTGAAGCAGATTACGATGTGTTGATTGTCGAGCTTTATGGAAGGCTGCCAATAATGGAGTTCGCGAAGCTAGCTGATAGGATTCGAGAAAAGTCGAAGCTGATAGGCGTAATCCACGTGGGATACAGAAGAGATATGGAGCCTATTCTCAAGATCAAATGGGATGCCCTCGCCATATTCGATAAGAGATACTACGATGAACTTTTGAAAGGCCACGATTTATCCTCCATCGGAAGGATCGAGGAAATCCCATACCCCTTTGCGATAATCGAAAACATTTCTCCCCTTAGACCAAGCTTCGCCGAAGGCTTCACCCTATTCTTCACTTACGGAAGACAACCTGAACTTGAATACGTAGACTACCTACGAGCCCTCAGGAAACTTAGGGAAAAATATTCCTTCAAATACTTCGTCTTGAGGAGTGGCCAGAAGCTGCCGATCGAGGAGCCGTGGTTATGTCAAGAAATTGATAGACCGGGGTTATCTAAGATCTATAGATATCTGTTGGGCGCGGATATTCATCTGCTTCCAAAAGGCGATACGCGAGCCGTCGTCGTCTCATCCACGATCTATCAATGCCTTTACTCAGGAATTCCAACAATCGTCCCGGATACGAGGTATTTTGAAACGATTCCCGTAGATGAAAGAGGTGTTGGACCTGTGGTTAAGTATCGTTTGGGCGATGTCGAGGATCTTTTGAATAAGATCGAGTTGCTTATGCAGGATGAAGCTCTCAGAAAAGAGGTTTCTGAGAACGCTAGGGAGTATGCTTTGGAGAATAGTGATGAAAAAATTGCGAAAAAATTCTTGGAGCTGATAGGCTCTCTATAGGGTTAGAAAATTCTTCCCTTATCAAGCTCGCCCATCAAGGTGTTCAGCGAGATTATTCCGAAGCCTATCATCGAATCCGCTGCTCCATAAGTTATCACGACCTCATCTTTTCCGATCCTCGCCGCTCCGCATGGAAAAATCGTCAAAGGTCTGTCTCCAAGTATCTCATACGGCCGCCTCGGCTCCATTATGTACTTCGGGGTAACCGCCTCGACCACAACTTCATCTCCCTTAAACATCAACTCCGCAGCGATCAGCCGGTAAACTACTGAATCTTTGTCTATTGCATGTATCAAGGCTATGACCTTGTTCTTGTGATTATTGACTATCGGCGTGGCCCATCCGAGCCTCGTTTCAAAGTTTGTAGGTCTAAGAACTTCTACGCCATTATCTACGATTACCTCCTTAGGTCTCGTTCCATGATTTATCAATGCTCTATCATCTATCTTGCTCACGATTAAGTGGAATCTATCAGTTATCAAGTGCGGTCTATGGAAGAGGAATAGCTCGCCATTTGGAGTCTTGTGCAGGAACGCGTCTTTATTGCTTATGATCCTACCGAAGCATCTCTCAGATGGAATGAATATGAATCGTTTGACCCAAGACCTCAGCGCTTCATCATAGACCGCGGTTACTGGAACCGTGCGATTCTCCCTTACTGAGGAGTAGTAGTTTATCGATCGCCCCGTGTAAGTCATGTAGTGTTTTCCATTGATCTTGTAGACTCTGGGATCCTCGGTTCCCCAAACGTCGTATTTCGTCGATGGATAGATCACGACTTCTCCGACGTAGCTGTTTATGTCTATGAACCTGCTGAAGAGGTCGTCTACGGGAACCTCCATTCTGATTATGCTGCTGACGTAGAGGTAGTAGCCGAGAATGATCCTCGCATAAAGCTCCAGTACCTCTTTCTTTGGATCGTAGAGGGCGCTTGCGTTAAAAGCGGCGAGAGGATGTGAGAGAGGGTAATCGTGGATCGCGATCCTATTTGGGCTGATCACGCCGAATCTGCAAACTATATCATTTACATCAGGGGTCCTTATCTTCGAAGCTTCCTCGCAGCCCTCCGCCTTCCTAAACTCCGTTAGCTCTGACATCTATGCGGATTAATCCAGCCGACCGCGCCTTTAATAGTTTTCCCAATCATAGTTCTCTGAAAGCAATCAGCACTCGACTCTAGAAAGCTTTGCGAAGAAAAAGGGCTAAAGCTTCTTTCATTCTCCTTGAGAGTATCCTTTTATTGGGTAGCAGCCTGCCGTCTATGGGCGAATCGGCTTGAGCTATAGATATGACGTTGAAGCATTGAAGAAATGGATCAACAGCAGGAAAATTAGAAGGCTACTCATTCAAGCGCCTCCAGGTCTCAAGCAGATCGCTGTAAAAGTTGCTAGAGAAATTTCAAGCGAGGTGGATCATGTGGTTTTTTATGGTGGAAGCTGTTGGGGAGGATGCGATGTAGCTTTTAGAGCAGCTAGCGTCGCTGGAGCCGATGGAATATTGCATCTCGGTCATGCCAGATTCTTGGAAAGAGAAGAAGTTCCAACCTATTATCTTGAGTGTCGAGCCTCAGATCCTAAACCATTAGAGAGCGTTTTGGAAGAAGCCATTCCGCTTCTAAGCAGGTTTAGGAGGGTGGGGATCGGGGTCGTCGTTCAGTGGCTGGAGTTCCTAAGTCTAATCGAGAAAAAGCTTGAGGAAACGGGATTAGAAGTCTTGATAGGAGACCCCATTCCCCCGCTTAGGTATCGTGGACAGGTCCTCGGCTGTAGTTACCAGCCCCTGCTCAAAGCCTCCAATGTGGACTGCTTCCTCATAATAGGTAGCAAGTTTCACGGCCTCGGACTCGCTTTACAGACTAAGAAGCCGGTCTATGCCGCCGATCCCGAAGCTCAAAAAATCCTCGATCTAGAACCCGAAGTTGGCCGCATTCTGAAAATGAGATATGCATATATTGAAAGATTCAAAAGATCGAGGCAGATAGGGGTAATAGCTAGTATCAAGCCGGGGCAATTCAGAATGAAGACCGCTTTGAGGATCGCTGAAATCCTTGAGAAGAAGGGTATGGAGGCCGATGTGATCTTAGTGGACGACGTCGTAGTGGAGTATCTACGAGATGAACCCTTCGAAGGATTCGTGAACACCGCCTGTCCGAGGCTCTCAATCGAGGATCAAAATAGACTCGAAAAACCACTCCTACTCCCGATAGAAGCTTTAATCGCTGTAGGCGAAGCAGAATGGGAGGAGGTAATTCGAACCCCTAAATACATGTTGATGGAGGTGTCTTGAGCTAATGGTGTTCGTAAAGGAAGGCGAAGTTGTTACCCCCGGGGAGCCGATATGCGTTGAAGAAGAGTTCGCCGCGGGGGAGAACGTCAAGTTACATAGCGATGGGATTCTGGCCTCCATGATAAACGGCGTGGTTCATTATGATCACTCAAAGAGGATCGTTCACGTTAAGCCTCTCAAGCATGTCGAAGCAATCAAAGTTGGAGATCAAGTTCTAGCCCAAGTTCGAGAAGTTCAGGATAAGATCGCCGTGGTTACGATCCTCTCGGCGAATGGATCCGCCTTAAAGCATCCAAAAACCGCCGTAATAATTCCAAGTAAGGGGAGAAGAATCGGGGATATCGGAGAATACGTCGGCGTCGGAGACCTCGTAGTAGCCTCCGTGGTGACGAACTTCATGGGCGTAATCGGGCTCTCAATCTGGAAACCAAACCTAGGAGTCATACTGGGAATCTGCAAAAAATGCTCAGGAGTGCTCATTAGATCTAAGCGAACGCTCGTATGCACGAGATGCGGAGAAAAGCAAAAACGTAAAATCGTGCCATACTATGGAAATTTGGAGCGATTAGCTTCTATGCTGAGGTGAGCAAAGCTGAAGATCAAGATCCTGAAGATGCGAGACGACTTCTTGGAACTCGAAGCCCTAGAAGAAGATCCAAGCCTCTTCGACTCAATAAGCGAAGTCATGCAGAAAATGGATGGAGTAGAATACGCTGGAATGTTCATAGAACATCCCCTAACCAAGAGAATCCTCCTCAGAGTCAAAACAAACCCATCCAAGATCAAAGCCCTCGACGCACTAAAAAACGCGATTCAAGAACTAAAGCAAATTTCGAGCCAGCTAAGGGAAGCATTTGAAAAACTTTGATAGAAGGATTTAATTATAACCTGATATGCCAGCAATACCGGTGCAGAGAAGTGGAGATTTGCCCGAAGTGCGGTAAGATAATGACATTAAGGAAAACCAGTAAGCCAGCTTGGGTTTGCACGAAATGCGGATACGAGAAGCCAGTTGAAGGAGGAGTAATTTACACGAAGGTTCGCAAGCGCGGAAAAGCTGAGGAAATCGTGGTAATCGAGAAGGGTGAGGAAGAAAAAGTACTGCCAGTAACAACTGACGTTGTTTGTCCAAAATGCGGAGCGAGGGAAGCCTACTACTGGTCGGTTCAAACGAGGTCAGCAGATGAGCCAATGACCCAGTTCTTCAAATGCAAGAAATGCGGACACACTTGGAGAGAATACGTCTAACTCAAGATTATATAAGACCTCTTAACCCCAGGAGGTATCTTAAGCTTCTTCAATTCATCTTCCTTGGCCACTACGGAGAAGAATCCCCCGAGTTCTATCTCAAGCTTTCTCAAAGTTTCGAGAAGCGAGTTGAAGAAGTTGGGATTAGGCGTCTGAGAGCTTATCGCTAAAACGCTCTCCTTTTTGCTGCGCTTCCTCATTAATAGCCAATACGCTCTCGCGAAGCCGCATTCCCCCTCCGTGAAGAGAACAGGGGTTGAATCTCCATTAACCGATACGGGTTCTGGGGAGATGACATACATGGGTCTCGAGGTTACCGAAGCTAGGTAAGTGACTAAGGGTATGCTTAGCAGATCTAGGGATAGAAATGAGGTTATTTTCATTCCTATGAACTCGTTTATTACATGGGCGCCAATTATCTTCACGATGCTGGGGTTTAGCATGATCTCGGCTAAGTTTAAGCCGTCTCCATTGTAGCCGACGTCATTCATTATCAGGGCCGTGAGATTCACGTTACTCAGCAAGTTTTTCAGAAGCCTTTCAGCCTTAGCACCTTTCGGAGAAGTTTTTCCAGTAATATATCTCGTGAGAGTCGAAACAGGTATACCTGTTATCGCTGAGAGAGCTCGGTAATCGTATC
Source organism: uncultured Nitrososphaeria archaeon (assembly GCA_964507345.1). Classification (GTDB taxonomy): domain Archaea; phylum Thermoproteota; class Nitrososphaeria_A; order Caldarchaeales; family Wolframiiraptoraceae; genus Wolframiiraptor. Next base: position 229 of record CAZDPL010000015.1, on the reverse strand, counting down.
TCGATTTAAGAACCCGCAAAAGATCCGTAACAACAGTATTCGCTTCAGAAGAGACATCAATCACTAGGTTCTTGACCTTCCTAAAGCTCTTTGCCATAACCTGATCTCAAAACCTGCAGACCGACAATTAAGACTTACATCTCGAAATTCTTCGAAGTTATACCCAGAAATTTCAAGCACATGACGAAAGAGTCTTAACCGAGACCACAAACCAAACCTACGAGAAAAA
>CAZDPL010000014.1:0-18257 GCA_964507345.1 uncultured Nitrososphaeria archaeon | reverse complement strand
CCGCCTATCTGAAAGGAATCAAAGTCTATCAATCTGAAGATAAGGAGATCTCTGTTACAGCGAACGACGTCTCGAAGACTATAGTTGTAAGCGCAGCCAAGCTGAACATCACCGTTTACGACTATGATGGAGAGGAGAGAATTAGCAAATACAAGCTGGTAGGGAAGCTCATTAGAGAGGGAGAAGTAGTTGGAGAAGCGGAGACGTCCGACGGCATCTTGCGCTTCGGCCACACTCCCTTCGCAGATTATACTTTGAAAATCTTCGTAGGAGATCTCGAAGTATACTCTTCTCCCTACGAGGTAAATCTTGATACCATTGAGAAATCGATTAAGGCATGGTTCTATGACGTGACCATAAAAGTGAACGCTTCAGCGCTCGTAAACTCTACTCTGACCCTATCCCTTAAAGGAAGCCTAGAAGCTTCACAAGTCAAATTAGATTTCCAGCTAGAAAACGGAGAGGCCAGGCTTATAGACGTCCCGAGATCAGAGACCTACACCGCCACCCTGCTCTATAACGATAGGATAGTCGAGAAGCTGGAAAACGTGAAAATAATTTCTGAAGGACAGGTCGTGAACCTAAACCTCACAGGATACGAAATAACGGTATCTACTAAGAATCTCGATGGAGAACCCGTCGCCGCCAATCTATCAATAATACTTCCAGGAGAAGGCAGGATCACATCCTTCACAACTAATGAGAAAGGAAAAGGCTCATCCGGCAGGCTTTTGCCGCTATCCTATCTCGTGAAAGCCTATATCGGGGGAATATGCGTTGGAGAGAAGTCGATTAACCTGATCTCCGACACTTCACTCGATCTCACGCTCTCGGTAATGGATGTCACATTTAGGATACTAGATAAAGACGGAGAGGAAATAATTGGAAACACCTCCATAACGCTAATGCATGGAAAGTTCAAAAAATTCGGAGAGAGCGATCAAAACGGCGAGATAAGAGTCGAGAACATTCCTCTAGAAACCTACAGGGTCATAGTGAACTATTACGGGTTCAAGGTCTTTGATGGAGCCATAGATGTTAAACCCACGACTAAGACTTTGGAAATTCTAGCGCCTGGAGTGCTCGATGCCAGGCTCATATTCTTGGATGCCGTTAAGAAGCCTCTAGACCAAGGCTCGGTAATGATATCATTCGGAGGATTCGAGTTCGAGAAGCAGATAAGCCAGTCGGGAGAGGTAGTTCTAAAGAACCTGCCCAACACGACGATAACAGTCGAAGTATTCTACAAGGGAGTCAAAGTCCCCACATCCCCTCAAGAATTCAAGCTCGTGAGAGATGATCTAAGAGTAACCTTCGTAACATCCGTATACACTCTAACGGCTAAAATCCTGCGAGGTGATGGAAAAGACCTGGATGTGGGAGAAGCATTAATCTACGTGAACGATGAGCTGAAAGCAGCATACGATCTCAAAGAAGGAAACTTCATCTCCGAAAGGCTTCCCCAAGGAGATGTCAGAATTCAGATAAAGTACAGAGAGAGAAATGCTGGATCAATGGAGATCTATCTCGATAAGCCCATCGAGGATCTCATGGTCTACTCCACGCTCTTCCCATTCAAGCTAACGATATATAATCCAGAAGCCGAGCCAGTAAAAGGAGCCGAAGTGAAGATAGCTGACAAGTTCGGAGAGATCGCCAGCCTAACCAGCGATGAAAACGGGGTCATCGAAACACTTCTTCCAGTAGGAGACTACGAATGCTCCATACGGCTCGACAATAGAACCTACTCATTCAAATTCGATTTCAGGAAATCATTATCAGTAAACTTCCTTTATCCAGTATCTAGCAGCCCGGGATTCGAGATCGCGGTCGCAGCCGGAGCCGTAAACTTATTCATATCCGGCTTTGCTCTCTCAAAGGTTTCCCAATTCAGAGCTGAGAGATCTGAGAGGAGGAGGGGCGGGCGGTCGGAGTCGAGGAGAAGAGTTAGACGGGTTCCAAGAGTTTAAGGAGGCCGTGTTATGAGGGGGAAGGACGTCGTTAGCTTGGCGATAATACTTGTTCTAACGTTCCTACTCTTCACCTTCATCGCTCTCAGAGTTACTGGCCACGTAACGCCTCTCCTAACAGTTAAGTCTGGAAGCATGTATCCGACGCTTAAGGTTGGAGACGTTATCTTGATGGAGCCAGTCTCTCCAAAGGACATAAAGGTTGGAGACGTGATAATCTTCTACAAGCCTGGGACGCGGGAGCTAATAGTTCATAGAGTTGTCATGAAAACGGATGAAGGTCTATACACGAAGGGTGATGCGAATCCATCGATAGACTGGTGGTCGCCGCTGCCCTATGAAAACGTCGTGGGAAAGTGGACTGGCTTCAAGATACCATACTGGCTTGGGATAGGCTACCTCTCTCTATTCTTTTCAGGTGAGCTCTATCCGCCATACGGCAAGCTAACCCTGATAGGTTTAATCTTACTAAACATAGCCTTGATTGCCAAAGATATTTTCGAGCAAGCTGGATCATCTGAAAAGCCTAAATCGGAGAGCGGCGAGGCCGAATCCTCTCAAGGAGAAGATGCATAGTCTCGACCTGCGTAAATCCCAGCTTCTTAAAGATCTTCAGCTTTTTCCAATAGCTGACATCAATCTCTTTCACGACTCCCTCCAAAGATTGCTTAACGAGTTTTAGGAGCCGCTCTCCCTCCTCATCGAGATCTGGAAGCAGTATCACTCTTCTAATACTTCTTTCCTCGAAGCTTCTCCTAAGACCTCTAATGGATTTTATCAATACTATCTCACCTCTAACTCCAAGTTTTCTTAAAGCTTCAGCATCTCTCTTTCCTTCAACTATTATGGGGACTCCGAGCCTGGATTCTTGAGCGAGCTTCTCGAAAATATTCGAAAATTCGTCGAAAAGTATTGCTTTGTTTTTCAGCTTCCTGTCCTCGATCCTACTCGTCATCTGCGATCAAAACAACGTTTGGCCACGCATCTTTTAATCATTTTTTGCTTGCAGCTTGTTCAATTAAACTCGTTAAATCAGCTTCCAAAATATACGCTTGTATTACCAACGGCTTTTATTTCCTCCAAGAATTCTCTGGCCATCGGGAGGTGATCGGTGTGAAGGTGGTCACGGTTCACTTACCTGAAGCGTACATCGAGGCGATTGACCAGCTCGTGAAGAAGAAGCTTTACCCAAACCGAGCCGAGGCCATTCGAATGGCTGTCCGCGACTTCATCATGGAGGAGGCTATGATAAGTGAGTGAAGACCTACTCCTATTCAAGAAAGATTTCTCCGAGGAAGTCAAGATAACGCTGATAGGCGTCGGAGGCGCGGGATGCAACACCGCTGACAGAATTCTCTCAATGAACCTTAAGGGAGTCAAGGTTATCGCAGCCAACACGGACGTCCAACACCTCGACATGGTGAACGCTCACCAAAAACTGCTCCTAGGAAAAGGGACGACGAAATTTAGAGGAGCTGGAGGCGATCCCGAAGTCGGAAGAATGGCGGTCGAGGAATCGATCGACGAGGTGAGAACAGCTCTAGAAGGATCCGACATCGTCTTCGTAGCCGCTGGACTCGGAGGAGGAACAGGGACGGGCGGAGCCCCCCTCGTTGCCGAAATTGCTAGAGAACTCGGCGCGATAGTCATCGGAGTCGTCACGCTTCCATTCAAATTCGAAGGCAATGTGAAGAAGAGGATAGCGTTGAAGGGGCTTGAAGACATGAGGGAGAAATGTCACACCGTAGTCGCGATCGATAACAATAAGCTCCTCGACCTCTATCCACAATATAATCTGAAGACCGCTTTCAGCCTGGCTGATGAAGTGATAAGCAACATGGTCATGAGCATAACCGAGTCGATAGCGAAGCCGAGCCTGATCAACATAGACTACGCCGACTTCAAGACAGTCATGATGCGCGGAAAGCTCGCAGCCCTCGGCGTCGGAAGATCATCAACTCCGAATAGAGCTGAAGAAGCAACCTTCAGCGCGCTCCAAAACCCGCTTCTCGACGTGACCTACGAGGGATTAACTGGAGCGATAATCCACGTTTCAGGCGGAGAGGACATGAAGATAAGCGAAGCCGCTAGACCAGCAGAAATAATCTCCGAACTCATGGGAGATGAAGCGCTCGTAATCTGGGGAGCGAGGCTCGACAACTCCATGGGATCAACACTCCAAGTATCCTTAATACTAACAGGAGTTGAAAGCCCAGAGCTCACGAAGCCGAGAGAAGAACAGGAGAAATCCTCCTTAGACGAAAAGGAAATCGAAGAAATAATGGAAGAGCTTGGAATAAAACCGCTCAACTAAAAATTCTCAAACACATTTTTTCTTTTTACAATTCTCTTCTCGAATTCTTTTGATTCAGCCTCCTCCGGTTACGCGTTTCAGTTCTTTAATTTTCTCGTCGGGGATTTTCTCGAATAATGGGGTTGGCTTATTAATTTTATGGCCGGGCTTGAGGAGCTGTGATCCAGCTTGATCCCATACGTTTTTCCCATATTCCTCTAGCTTCAAGTTGATCATTTCTCTAAGCTTTTTAGCTGTGTCTGGGATGAATGGTTCGAGAAGTATGCTTAAGCATCCGACGATCTGAGCAGAGACGTAGAGCGTTGTTCCAGCGAGCTCCTTATCCTTCTTGATGGTATGCCATGGAGCCTTGAGATTGAGATACGCGTTTCCGCGAGCGGATAACGTCATGACTTGCTCGAGAGCTTGCTTAAGCGTAATTTCATCTTCTAAAAGCCTTCCAACTCTTGCGGGCGTCTCTTCTAGGAAATGAATCATTTCTTCATCTTTCTCATCAAAATCTTTGGGCTGCGGGATTATGCCGTCGAAATATCTGTAAATGAATGTTAAGACGCGATGTATGAAGTTTCCCAAATTATTGTTTAAGTCGTTGTTAACCGCTTGTTGGAAGTCTGTCCAGCTGAAGTTTGTATCGCTTTTCTCAGGCCGTATCTTGATCAGATAATATCTCCAGTAGTCTGGCGGAAACCATTCGAGAGCTTGATCGAGCCATACGCCGACGCCCCTGCTCTTCGAAAACTTCTGTCCCTCAAAGGTTAGATACTCCGTAGAGGAAACGTTCCAAGGCAATATGAGCCTCTCATCATAGGCCATGAGGAGGGCGGGCAGGATGATCGTGTGAAATGGTATGTTGTCCTTGCCTATGAAGTAGACGCTGCGCGTCTCTGGATCCATCCAATAATCTTTCCAAAGCTCTTGATCCCCTTTCTTAGCAGCCCACTCAATCGTCGCAGTTACGTATCCTAAAACGGCTTCAAACCATACATAGATCGTTTTATCCTCAGCTCCAGGAAACGGTGCGGGTATTCCCCACTTATTATCTCGGGTCACGGCTCTAGGCTTCAGCCCCTCCTCCAGCCACTTTAGGGAGAAGTGTCGAGCATTTGCTGGAAGTCTCGGATTACTTTCCAACCATTTCTTTAATCGATCTGAAAACTTCGGTAAATCGAAGAACCAGTGCTTCGAAGATTTCACGACTGGCTCGGATCCGCATATGCTGCATCTCGGGTTTATTAGGTCTGTCGGGTCTAGGACTCTACCGCAGGCATCGCATTGATCTCCTCTCGCTTTTTCATAACCGCAGTATGGGCATGTTCCCTCGACGAAGCGGTCAGGTAAGAATCGCTGACATTTCGGGCAGTAGAGTTGCCTAACTTCCTTCGTGAAAATGTATCCCTTCTCATAGAGTTTCATGAAGAACTCTTGGCAGAACTTGATGTGGATTGGGTTATGAGTTCTCGTATAATTATCAAAGGATATCCTGAATTCATCGAACAGCTTTGTGATCAGTGAGTGATACTGATCGGTTAACGCTTTGAAATCTACTCCTCGTTTGATCGCTTCGATCTCTATAGGTGTGCCATGTTCATCCGAGCCGCTTACGAACACGACGTCATGACCTTTCAATCTGAGATATCTAGCGAAAACATCCGCTGATAGAACTGAGCCTATGAGCGTCCCCAAGTGAGGAACCGTGTTAATATACGGCCAAGCGGAGCAGACCAACCACTTAGCTAAGGTAGATCACCTCCAGACCTATCGATCAAGAGCATCTCTTTAAAGAATTTTCTTCCAGACATCTATTTTTGAAGTCTGTGAAGAAGATTTACGATGACTTAGCGGAAAAATCGTCTATCCAAGGATTGATAGGAGCACGGCCTTTGCTGTGTGAAGCCTGTTTTCGGCCTGACGCCAGACGAGCGATCTCTCTCCATCTATAACGCTTTCTTCAACTTCTTCTCCGCGTTTCGCTGGAAGCGGATGCATGAACACGGCTTCGGGCTTCGCTTTTTCAAACAGCTTCTCCGTAACTCTATATCTCGGAAGGAAGACCTTTAACCTCTGCTCCCGCTCCGACTCCATTCCCATGCTGACGAACGTATCGGTCATTATCACATCAGCATCTTTGACAGCCTTCTCAGGATCATCTGTTAATTCTATATGTGAGCCGCTTTCCACAGCGTTTTCTTCAGCCAGTTTAAGATATTCTTCATTCGGCTCATATCCATTTGGACACGCAATTGATATGTGAAGCCCGAGTTTTGAAGCCCCTATAAGGGTGGAGTTACAGACATTATTTCCATCACCTATCCACGCTATCTTAATTCCAGCAAGTTTACCGAACCTCTCCCAGATCGTAAGCAGATCTGCTAAGGTTTGAAGTGGGTGGTCGAGATCGGATAAAGCGTTTACCACGGGCTTATCAGACCATTTAGCAAGCTCAACTAGATCATCATGTCTCCGAACCCTAGCAGCTATCAAATCAACATAACTTGAAAGAACCTTGGCCGTATCGGCTACAGGCTCTCCTCGGCTAAGCTGAAGCTCATTAAACCCAAGATATATCGAGCTTCCACCAAGCTCCCTCACCGCTACCTCGAGGGAAACCCTAGTCCTCGTGGAAGGCTTCTCAAAAAGCAGGGCAACAATCTTCCCACCGAGCCTCCCACAAAACATCCTCCTATCCTTCTTCAATTCAGAAGCAAGCCTAAGCAAGCCAAGAATCTCTTCCGCCGTCAGATCTCGCAAGCTTAGGAGATCTCGACCGCGCAGAGACTTCACGATCATCTTCCTTCTTAGAAGACTTGTCGGGTGAAATAAATTGGCATCCTGAATGAACAATTTTGAACATTAAAGCTTATATCAATGCTATAGCGCTCATTTTCTAATAAGGAGGCGCATGGCTGATGCCTAATGAGCTTCCCGAGCCTCCGAAGCCGACGATAAAAGAGTATCTGAAGGCTGTTGGACCAGGAGTTATCGTCGGATCATTGGCGATAGGCGCTGGCGAATGGATACTTTTCCCAGCGGTAGTCGTCAAGTTCGGGCCATACCTGCTCTGGGCAGCTCTCCTCTCAGCGATAATACAAGCGGTCGTCGCGGTCGAGTCGATGAAGTATCCAGTATACTGCGGTCAACCGATCCACAAAGCCTATCAGAAGCTCGCGCCCGGCCCCCTTGCTTGGGCTTGGATCTGGGCTTTGTTGCTGTTTATTCCCGTGATCTGGCCTGGGTGGGCGATGTCTTCGGCGACTGCGATCGCGGCTCTCCAGCTCGGAAGGCTTCCAACGCCGCAGGACAAGTATCTGGTCTTGGCTTGGGGCTTAGTGGCGTTGACCGTCGGCTTAGTCGTGCTCCATATCGGCAAGAAAATTCAGAGAACTCTAGAGATCGTCAGCTGGCCTCTAATAATACTCCTGCTCGGAACTGTTCTAATAGGAGTGGTTGTTGCAGCTCCTCCATCAGCGTGGATAGAGGTTCTAAGCGGGTTCGCAGGCTTCCTCCGACCTAGATTCGGCTTCCCTCCTCAGAGCGAGATTAACTGGTATATGATAGCGGCGGCGATAGCCTACATCCCAGCGGGCTTCGGCTTCAACCTCATGCTATCGAGCTATGCGCGAGACAAGGGCTGGGGAATGGGAAGAGAGATCGGCTATATCTCGGGGATAATAGGCGGAGAAAAGGTCGAGCTAAAAGCCGATGAACGTCCCTTTGATCCAGACAATGATGATAACTTCAGGAAATGGAAGGGCTGGCTAAACGTCATCAGAGTAGATTCCTATCTGATATTCTCGGGGATAACGATGCTCACCGTGCTGATGATGAGCGTAATGGCATATGCGCTGCTAGCTCCTAAAGGTCTCGCCCCGACGGGATTCCAAGTAGCTGCTGCACAAGCTGAAGCATTAGCCTCAGTACTTGGGGGCGTTGCGTGGATACTGGTGCTTCTCGGAGGCTTTTGGACTCTCTTCGATAATCAGTGGGGGCTTATGGATGGCATAAGCAGAGTAATCGCGGATAACTTCTGGCTCGCAAGCGAGAAAGTGAGAAAATTCGCTAAAGGCGATCCCCGAAAGATCTACTATCTCCTCGTCTACGTGCTATACGTAGTCGCAGCCGTGATAATGATAACGTCAACCGTCTTCGAATATGCTAAACCATACGAGCTGGCGGCAACTGGAGCGATTCTAGGACTCTTCGCATTATCTCTAGCTCCCATACTCCAAATAATCGTAAGCAATAGGTTGCTTCCACCCAAGCTGAGGCCGGGATTGGTGACGAACGCCATCCTCGTGATAGGCTCAGCCTTCTACATCTTCTTCCTCGTCGCAGCCGGCCTCCAAATACTCGCAGGAATACGGATCTAACTCTCTTCCCCTTCTTTTCCTTCCGACGTGGTTGCCGTTTGCGGAACCTCAACCTCAATTACGGATAAATCTATCTTCAAGGGTTTTCTTCCGAGAACTTCAGCGATGTTGGGCTTCGTCCTTCCTTCATCTCCATCAATCAGCTCTTTAACATATAGTCCTCCCTGTGCTTTTATCCTGAACTTCACGACGTTATCAGCGAGCTTCTCGGCCTCAACATAATACAGCTTCTTCATCCTAATCTTATCCGCCCTCCTCTTCAACACCCTCCGCGGAGTTCTTTGCTCGATTATTATATCTCTAAACTTTTCCTCAACCGTTCTCAAGTCTTCTTCACTAATTTCTCCATCAAATTCCACTACTGCCTCATAGGTTTTCGACGCGATCGGCGACAGGCTCTTCAACAGTCTAAGTTCCCTCCTATTGGAATAAGAGAGTCCGGAGATCTCCACTTTTCCAGCAGCATGTTCGTTAACAGCCTTTTCAAGAATAGATAGATCAACAAATCGCTTTCGAGGATGTTTTAACTCGAGTATGAAGGGTCTTCCAGTTCCAATCATCCTCGCGTCTACGTCTTCTCTTCCTGCTCCGTGGAACTTGTAGCTCAATGCTTCGAAGATCTTTAGAGCTGGTTCTCCGATAAGCTCACTAACCGAGTCTGGGTACTCTTTTCCAGTATAGTTGCATTTCTCGCATCCTCTTCCCCAACAATACCTGCAATACCAAGGAGTTTGAGGAATATTCTTTGCGAGTTTCTTATAGAAGCCTTTTATGAAGAGAGGGTTTACTTGAAGCTCGTATTCTCCTGAAAATACATCTACCAGAACTACGATCTCCGGGCTGCTGTATTCTACAGGGACGTTGAATCTTCGCTGGATTATCCTACCTATCTCCCGCGTGATGTCTGATTTTATGTCTTCTCCCGTATCTATTCCAAAAGATGCTCGAAGCTCATCCTCTCTTTCTCTAACGTCTGCTGGAACTCTCGCGCCGACTAGGAAGTTTCTGAACTCGTATTCCTTTAATTCTTCGATGGCTTTCTCTGCGATCTCTCTAAACCTCGCTTTGTTTAATGCTCCTCCGCAGATGTAGCATTCAACGGGTTCAGGAACCTCGGATCCAAGTGCTTGTAGCGTTTTAATGGCTGGCCTAAATCCTGTTAAAGCGATCTTCTTCAATACTTCATCCACTTTCCCCTCTTCCTTATGCTTTAAGACGGCTCGCATGGTTAGGAGGAGTTTGATGGCTCTTCCCTTCTCATCGTTTCCAGCTCCATAGCATAATGCTGAGAACTGTCTTCCTAGGCAGTAGTCGCAGAGAGGATGAGCTAGGAGAATCTCAGCTGCCTTATCCAGTATCTCGGCGATCTTCTCCGAAGCCAACTCCGATAATTTCTATAATCAGCCAGCTTTAACCCTAACTACATCTTGTAAAGCTTTGAGAGAAGCTTGGTCGGAGCCCTCTTCGCCCTCTTCATCAACTTCTTCGTAAGCTTATACTGCTTTATGAGGTCTTTAACATCGCGTTCAGCCACTCCAGCTCCTCTCGCGATCCTCCTAACCCTAGACGCATTAAGAATGCTTGGATCCCTCTTCTCCTCCTCCGTCATCGACTGAATTATAGCTGTCCACTTATCGATCTTCTTCTCCATCTCTCTGAAAGCGTCTTGAGGTAGATCTGGGAATCCGGGAATTGGTAGTCTCGTGAGGAGCTTTGAAAGCGGGCCGGTTTTTCTCACGCTCTTAAGTTGATTAACGAAGTCTTCTAAGGTGAATTCTCCTCGCAGAAATTCCTCAGCCTTTTCTTTGCTCACCTCGATTTCGGCGAGTCTTATCCTCTCAAGCAGTCCCTCGATATCTCCTAAACCAAGCAGCCTCCCAACGTATCCGCTTGGATTGAAGAGCTCGATGTCCTCCAGTTTCTCACCTGTTCCAATGAACTTTATCTTCGCGCCTGTCTCCGCTACTGCTGAAAGCGCTCCACCTCCTCTCGCTGACGTATCCATCTTCGTCAAGACTATTGATCCTACGGGAGCCACTTTATGGAAGGCTTTCGCATGTTCTCCAGCCATCTGGCCTATCGTGGCATCAATTATCAACATCACTTCATCCGGCTTAACTTCTTTCTGCAAATTCTTCATCTCCTCCATTAAGGCTTCTTGGCTTCTATGCCTTCCAGCCGTGTCGATTAGAATCACATCTACTCCAAGGGACTTGAAGTGCTCTATTCCTCTGCGAGCTATTTCGACGGCGTCAGCTCCATCTAAATGGAAAACGGGTATTTCTCTTCCATTTAGTAGCTGCTTCAGCTGCTCGTATGCTCCAGGTCTATAGGTGTCGGCGCAGATTACCCCGACGCTGTAGCCGCTCTTCTTCAGATAATTCGCTATCTTAGCTATGCTCGTCGTTTTCCCCGTTCCCTGAATTCCGACCGCCATTATCACGTAGGGCTTCTTCCTGATTTCGAGTTTCGCAGGCTTTTCTCCCAGAAGCTTGACAAGCTCATCGTAAACCACCTTCACGACATGATCTCTCCTAGAGATTCCAGGCGGAGCTTTTTCGAGAAACGCTCTTTCACGGATTCTATCTGAAAGCTTTTTGACGAGTTCGACGTTCACATCGGCCATTAGAAGCGCTCTCTGGAGATCTCTTATCAATTCCTCTATCGTTCTCTTATCAACCGAGCTGGCGGACGTGAATTTGCTCAGCGCCTTCCTCAGCATCTCCGAAAGCGAAGGCATCTCAACCGCATCTCATAGACCGAGACACATATTAAGTCTTCCCGCTTTCTCTGGAAAAATACAAAGCATGCCTTAAGCCGATGATGACGAGATGAAGATACTGATCACGGGATCAGAGGGATTTATCGGAAAGAACCTATGCAAGTATTTGCAGGATAAAGGCTACGAGGTTATTCGAGCGGATATAGCTGAAACGGCTGAAATCAAGCTCGATGTATCCGATTTCAATGAATGCGTCAGAAAGCTCATGGACTTGAAATTCGACGCCGTGATACATTTAGCCGCAATCGCAAACATCCCGAAATGCCTCGAAGACCCGCATAAATGCTTCAAAGTAAACAGCTTCGGAACTTTGAACATGCTGGAAATCGCCTCCAGAAAAAACGTTCAAAGATTCATCTACTCCTCCTCGGCAAATGTTTATGGAGTTCCCTTAGAGCTTCCCGTGAAAGAAACCACGCCATTCAATCCCAGAACACCATACGACTACTCTAAAATCGCATCTGAAATGATGGTTGAATGCTATCATAGGTCGCGTGGACTGAAGACAGTCATCTTCCGAAGCTGGAAGCTCTTCGGAGAACATGACGTCGAAACTACGGCCATTCCCAGATTCATTAAAGCCTGCTTGAAAGGAGAGCCGCTGACGCTTTACAACGCTGGAAGAGATTCAACCGACCCAACCTACATCCTGAACTTCTGCCACGCCATAGACCTAGCCCTAAGAAAAGATGAAGCCATAGGAGAAGTTTTCAACCTCGGAACGGGAAATGAAATCACAATAAGGGAATTAGCTGAGAAAATAAGAAAGCTAACGGGATCGAATTCAGAGCTAAAGCTTCTACCACCGCGAACCGAAGCCGAGAAAGAACCCATGAGAAGCTATCCATCAATAGAAAAGATTAGGAAGATTCTGGGATACGAGCCGGTAATCACGCTTGAAGAAGGATTGAAGAGGACAATAGAGTTCTATAGAAAGAAGCTCGGCTTCTAAATCTCATGTCATCAAAACCCATACAATAGCCGCGTAAGACTGCAAGCTTAACGAAAATGGCTCTTTGAACAGTAAATACGTCAAAGCCTAAATATCCAAAAAGCCTAAACAGAATAATGCAGGGAGTGGGCCGGTAGATCAGCTGGGAGATCGCCCGCCTCGCACGCGGGAGGTCGCGGGTTCAAATCCCGCCCGGTCCACCACCCATCTCAAATCCTTTGCTCGGTTTTACGATCTTATTGCTCGAGTATTGCTCTGACCCATTTCCCGCGACTTTTCTTGAGAGTTAGGTTATTAAGTTGAATGTTTGAGGACGGTTTAGGTTTGAGAGCTTGGGTGCGGGGTCGGGGGAGGGCGCGGAGCTTAAGAGGGAGGTTGGTTGGTTCAGCTCTTTCGCGATGGGCTATGGTGATGTTGGAGCCGATATATTCATCGCTCTTGGGATCGTAACGCTGTATGCTGGTGGAGCAGCTCCCTATGCTTTTCTCATAGCTGCTCTAATTTACGTAGCGATAGGCTTAGCGTATGCTGAGCTCGCTCCAACATATCCCTATGCTGGAGGGGTTCAAGTTTACGCGATGAGGGCTTCCAATACGCTGTTAGGCTTCTTAGCAGGCTGGTCAATAATGCTCGATTACACGCTCTGCATCTCGCTATTCTCAACTGCTTCAGCTGGATATCTAAAGTATCTATTTCCATGGCTTAGAGACATTTCATTGCAAATCGCACCTGGCGTGGAGATATCGAGCCTCGGAATAATCGCCGCCAGCCTCGTAGCATTCTTAATAGTCCTGAACTATATCGGAATAAAGTATTCAGCTGGAATGGTTTCAGGATTAGTGATAATAGGCCTCATCGTTCAGGCAGCAATTCTGGGCACGGGTTTCCTATCAAAATTCGATCCAAACCTCTTTCTCAAACAGATAGCTGAGATAGGGAATCCAGTAAAGCTTGCCGAGGTAGGATATCTAGGCTTTCTAGATGTTAAGCTAAACAATTTTCTCTATGGCGTCACCTTGGCCATGGCTTCTTTCATAGGGATAGAGTCTATAGCTCAAGCCGCGGAGGAGACTAAGAAGCCGCATAAATGGATTCCGAGGGCTGCGAAGCTCTGCGTGGTCGCAGTCTTCCTCTCCGTAATCTTGTTCAGCATATTATCGATCGGAGTCTTAGATTGGAGAACGCTTGGATCATCTTATGAGAATCCCGTGGCGGTTTTGGTAAGCAGATTCCCGCTCGTGGGTGAATACTTCTCACTCATAGTATCTGCAACTGCTTTTATCCTCTGTCTAGCTTCAGCTAACACTGGAGTAATAGGCGTTTCGAGGCTTACGGCGAGCATGGGTAGGTTTAATCTGCTTCCAAGCTGGCTCTATCATATCCACCCGAGATTCAGGACGCCCACTCGAACGATAATAATCTTCGGGATCGTCGGCCTCCTCCTAACCCTGCCCGGAGACATACCGCTTCTTGCAAGCTTATACAACTTCGGAGCGTCCTTAAGCTACTTCCTGCTGATGGTGAGCTTATTGATGCTGAGAAGCAGGGATAGGGAAGTATATCGACCATGGAAGATACCTTTCTCGATAAAGATTAGAAGAGCGGATGGCCAGCTCATCGAACTTCCAATAATAGGTCTTCTAGGTCTTATCGGAACTGCTGCAATATGGATTCTCGTAGTCTTACTTCACCCCGCTGGAAGACTTTTCGGCTTCCTCTGGATCGCCGCAGGCCTCCTAACCTATACGTTCTTCAGGAAGATCTCGCGTAGACGGCTTCTAAGTAGAGAAGAGAGGGGGCTCGTGGTCCCAGCAGGCTACAATATGAGCGTCGCCATCCTGATAAGACCCTTCGAAGATCCCGACGTAGTCCGTAAATCCATCATGCGGGCACTCGATAAGAGGTTCTCCTTGAAGCTTCTCAGCGTAATAGATTTTCCAGCCGATATATCGAATAATCATGAGTTAGGCAGAGTAGAAGCCTTAAAGGAAGCTGTCGAAAATATGCTCGCCGAACTTACCAAAGAACTCCAAGCTATGGGCTATGAAGCAAGCTACGAAGTCGCGATAGGTGATTTCGAGAAAGCTGTAGAGGCGAGGCTTGAGAAAGGGGACATAGACTTCATCGCGTACATCGTTCGAGGATTCGATAAAGCATCATTCGAGAAAGGAAAAGACGAGAAGATCAGGTCAATAATGCAGAGGTATCCCGGGAAGATAATGCTCCTAAAAAGGGTTGCTGAATAGAATTCAGAGACAGTTGAGCGCTTACTACTTAAGTAACCTTTCTCCCAGAATTGGGTTGAGCCATGTCGAGGAAGGCTGGCATAAGAGCGCTCCTCCACATATTCGTCGAGTCTAGTCAATTAGAAAAGGTCAGCAAGGAGATAACAAGACTTCCAGAAACCGTAGACGTATATGAAGTGACCGGGGAGTTCGATATAGTAGCCATAGTCGCCGCCCCTGACATCGAGTACTTCAGAAACTTTCTCAAAGACAAGATTTTGAAGATCCCAGGCGTGAAGAGCACGGTCACCTCGATAGTTTTACACACATACAAGCGGGACGGCGTAGAGACGGGCGAGTAGCAGGCAACACAGTTATTTAGGAGAATATTGAAACCTAGCCGTAATGAGCGAAAGCGGAGAAGGCGGACTCTATAGATCAAGACTAGGTAAACGAATGGATGAAGAAGCGCTTAGATATCTCTCTTCTCTCGGCGAAGACCGCGAAATACTCCTCGAAGACATAGAGGGAACAGAAGCTCACGTGATAATGCTCTGTAAACAGGAGATAATTCAAGTGAATGAAGCGCGGCAAATTCTAAAAGTCCTAGAAGAATTGAAGGAGAAAGCTTTACGAGGAGAACTCGAACTTAAAGGCGACTTTGAAGATGTTCACGAATTTATAGAATCCCAGATCATTAAGAGGCTTGGAGTCGAGGTTGGTGGAAAAGTCCATACGGGAAGGTCTCGAAATGATCAAGTCGCGCTCGACATCAGGCTTAGAGTCAGAAGATATCTAATAGAGATATGGAAGGAAGCGTTAGATCTCGCGGAAACTATTCTCTCAAGAGCCGAGGAAGAAAAAGAAACAATCATGTTACATTACACGCATCTTCAACCAGCTCAAGTAGGATATCTTTCACATTATCTCTTAGCGCATCTAGATCATCTGCTTAGAGATATTGAGAGGCTTGAGGAATGTTATCACCGCGTGAATAAGTCTCCACTAGGAGCGTGCGCAATCGCTGGATCAACCCTACCCTTGGATAGAAGACTTGTCGCAGAGCTTTTGGGATTTGAGGGAATCATTGAAAACTCCTTGGACGCTGTAAGCTCAAGAGACTTCGCTCTAGAAGCCTTATCGATCTCCGCTATAATGATGACTAATCTAAGCAGGATCGCAGAAGACTTGATAACCTGGTGTTCGCGGGAATTCGGCTACGCAGAGCTTCCAGATGAACTAGCTTCTCCATCAAGTGTAATGCCTCATAAGAAGAATCCATGCATCCTAGAGCTATTGAGAGCGAAAGCTGGAAAAGTAATCGGTCTACTAACCTCAGCTCTGACGATGATGAAAGCTACACCAACAGGCTACGATCGAGATCTACAAGAGCTGAAGCCAATAATTTGGGAGGCATTAAGCGAGACTCGAGACTCTTTGCAAATAATGAGGAAAACTATTCGAGGAGTAACCTTCAAGAAGGAGCGAATGCTCGAAGTCGCGGCTCAAAGCTATGCTCCAGCAATAGAACTCGCAGAAGCCTTAATCAAATACTCAAGTCTCTCTCTAAGAGAAGCGCACATACTCGTAGGAGCGCTTGTGAAAAATCTACATGAATCCCGCAAAACCTTAAGAGACTTAAACCTAACACATTTAGCAAATCTTGCGCAAAAAATCCTGGGGAAAAACGTAATCCTTCCTGAAGAGGTGTTTAGAAAAATAATAGACGTAAAGGAAGCTTCAAAACTCAGGGCTACGGAGGGTGCTTCAACCCCAGCCGAAATTCAAAGAATGATAGATGCTCGGAAGAGGCTCCTTCAAGCTCGCCGCAGAGTCTTCGAAGAGGTCCTAAAGAATCTATTAAATTCGAGGCATAAATTCGAAGAATCTTTAGCTGAGCTTTTAAGGGAGCGTTAAATCTAGCTTAATAAAGGAGTTTTTATTGCAATTATTGAGAGGATGAGCGGGAAGAGGGTTGCATTAGCATACTCAGGTGGCCTTGACTCGACCCTGATATCGATTCTCCTTCGAGAGCGTTATGGATTCGATGAAGTAGTAGGGGTTTTAGTGGATGTTGGTCAAGGCGATGAAGAGATAAAGCTTGCGAAGGAACGGGCTGAAAAGCTTGGAATAGATCTGAGATACATCGATGCGAAGGAGGAATTCGTGAAAGAATATGTTCATAGATGCATCAAGGCAAATGGAAGCTATGAAGGATATCCCGTAGGAACCTCCATGAGCAGAATACTCATCGGAATGAAAACCGCCGAGATAGCGGTGAAAGAAGGAATAGATACGGTGGCCCACGGAGCGACGGGTAAGGGAAACGATCAATTCAGGCTCGAAGTCGCATTCAAATATGTTGGCCCTCACCTGAAGGTCATCGCCCCAGTCCGCGAACTTAATCTCACGAGAACTCAAGAGGAAGAGATGTTGAAGAAGTATGGTATCGAGATCAAGAAGCCTAAAGGAAAGATCGGTGGAGACGTGAACCTTTGGTCACACTCGATTGGAAGTGGACAATTCGAAGACTTGAAGACCCAGTGTCCAGCCGAGGAATATTATTGGGTGAAGCCTCTCGAAGAAGCACCCGATGAGCCGAGAGAATTAACGATAAAATTTGAGAAGGGAATCCCAGTAGAAGTTGACGGAATAACCGATCCCGTTAAGATGATCATGGAGCTGAATGTAATCGCTGGAGAATATGGAATAGGTAAGATAGATATCCTTGAAGATGGTATCATCGGATTTAAATCGAGAGAAATCTACGAGGCTCCCGCCGCCACGATCCTCCTCACAACCCACTCAGATCTAGAGCATCTAACGCTCACGAAAGAGCAGCTTCGCCTCAAGTCGCAAATAGACAGCCTCTGGGCCGATATGGTCTATCATGGGATGTGGCTGCACCCCCTGAGAAAAGACCTCGACGCATTCATAGACTCAACTCAGAAATGGGTGAATGGAAAAGTAACCGTGAAGCTCCAGAAGGGATCATTTGAGATAATTGAGCGAGAATCCCCCGACGCCCTCTTCGCACCGGAGATAAGAAGCCTAAAAGCCGCAGGCTTCGATCAAAAAGACTCAACAGGTGCTGTAAAGATCTTCACTCTACCCTTCCAACTCTACAGCAAAAAAGGACGGTAAAACATTACTAAAAAACACAACATAATTCTTTCCTAACCTTCTCAGTAAGCGATTAATCAAGAAATCAAAAACTAGTGGGCCCGGTGGGATTCGAACCCACGACCACCCGGTTATGAGCCGGGCGCTCCACCAGGCTGAGCTACGGGCCCCTATTTCATCTTCTGTACTAGCTTGGATTTAATGTTAATGATTAATTTTTCGCGATCCTGAAGCGCTGGATTTCTCGCAAGAAAGACGTATTCTTAACAGGTTTTTGATAAATGTATGGATTGTTGAGTGTGGTGCTCCGGCCGGGATTTGAACCCGGGTCACGGGCTCGAAAGGCCCGTATACTTGTCCTGGCTATACTACCGGAGCTCTCTTTCTATTTTCGGCTTGCATTCT
This sequence comes from uncultured Nitrososphaeria archaeon, assembly GCA_964507345.1. Lineage (GTDB taxonomy): Archaea > Thermoproteota > Nitrososphaeria_A > Caldarchaeales > Wolframiiraptoraceae > Wolframiiraptor. Next base: position 119 of record CAZDPL010000014.1, on the reverse strand, counting down.
AAAATATTTATGGCTGGTTATCGGGGTTTTCGGCGAATTTCGTTTGAGAGCTTGTTTTCTTGGTTTTCATTATCCTTATGAGAAGCCTTTTGCGTTAAGTCGGTGGAGGTCTGCGGTTG
>CAZDPL010000013.1:3468-19009 GCA_964507345.1 uncultured Nitrososphaeria archaeon | reverse complement strand
CAGGAGGCGGTCAAGGCGGGCTATCCGACCGGATTCCTATTGACCGCAACCCTGCTCGGACTGACCTATACCTACATCAACTTCCTAGGATTCAACTTCTCCATCTACCTCGCTGGAGAGATTAAGGATGTTCAGAAGTCGCAGATAATAGCGATCGTCGGCGCGGTTCTACTATTCGGGTTCATTGACTGGCTTGCATACGAGGCATCCTACATCGGGATGGGCGGAGAATTCCTCGGAGCATTATCGTATCTCTACGCCATCGGAAGCCCGAAGTACCCCTTCGGATCTAGGGAGCCGTTCTTCATGTGGTTATTCCGATATGCTGTCGATCCGAGGCTCTTCACGATAATGATGATCGGATGGGGGGCCATGGTTCTAGCAGCCATATTGACCTACGTCGCGACTGCTGTCAGATTCGTCTTCGCATGGTCGTTTGATAGAGTTGTGCCGACATTCCTCTCAAACGTGGATATGCGATATCACTCGCCCTACGCCGCCCTAATCTTCGTAACCATAGTCGCTATAATATTCCAGGCGTTATGGCTTTGGACGCCGCTGCTCCAATACTTCTCCTACATAGTCTTCGGATGGATGATAATGCAGATAATCACGTCGATTGCGGCGCTAGTATTCCCGAAGAGGAGGAAGGATATCTGGGAGAGGTCGCCAGCAATCGTTAAAGCTAAGATAGGCCCGGTCCCCGTGCTGAGCATTCTAGCCGTTATCTCGATAATCTTGGCAGCATACCTCGGCTACGCGAGCATCTCGCCAGCCTTCGTGGGAGAACTTGATCCAGCGATAATGGCGTTCACCATAGGGCTATTCCTGATAGGATTCGCCATCTACTGGATATCATCGCTCTACCACCGAAAGACCGGAATACCATTAGAGCTATCCTTCAAGGAGCTTCCGCCGGAGTAAAGCGGCCATGCCAGCCCCCAAAATCCGAATATTTTTTGCATCAGACATCCACGGAAGCGAAATCTGCTTCAAGAAATTCATTAACGCGGCTGAATTCTATAAAGCCCAAGTCATAATTCTCGGTGGAGATATAACAGGGAAGTTCATAGTTCCGATATTCGAAGTGGGCGGCCGATATCAAGCTAAGTTCGCTAATGAAGAATACCAGCTGAATAGCGGAGAGGAGTTAGAGAAATTCATGCAGAAAGTCAGAGATTCTGGCCACTACCCATATCTAACAACTAGAGAAGAGTGGGAGGACATGATCCAAGATAAGTCGAGAATGGATGAACTCTTCACGAGTTTGATGAAGGAGTCAGTCGAGAGATGGGTGAAGTTCGCTGAATCCAAACTGAAAGATAAAAACGTGAAATGCTACATAATGCCGGGAAACGACGACAGCTACGCAATAGACGAAATCCTAGATTCATCAGAAATAGTCGTAAACCCAAATGAGAAAATCGTGGAACTAGCGGAAGGTCTCCAGATGCTGAGCCTAGGCTATTCGAACATAACTCCTTGGAAATGTCCAAGAGACATACCAGAAGAAGAACTGGAAAAGAAGATCGAGAAATTAATGAATGAAGTAAGCAATGAAGCTCATTTAATCTTCAACATACACGTCCCGCCATACGATAGCGGAATCGACTCCGCTCCTGAACTCGACGAAAACATGAGACCCAAGCTTGGGCCAGGGGGACAGATAATGATGGCGCCCGCTGGAAGCAAGGCCGTCAAAAAGGCTATCGAGAAATATCAGCCTCTGCTAGGACTCCATGGACATATACATGAAGCCAGAGGCTTTGCTAAGATCGGGAGAACGCTTTGCTTAAATCCGGGAAGCGAGTATCAGGAAGGAATTCTCAGAGGAGTATTGGTGCAACTCGATAAAGGCAAGGTTAAGGACTTCATCTTCACATCTGGCTAGCGGTATAGCTCCTCGACATCTCTCCAATATTTTTTCTTCGTTCCCTGCTTCGCTCTCTTTTGCCATCTCTTAGTCTTAGGACAATTCTCCAGGATCTCTAAAAGTTTTCGAATTTTCTCCTCGATTTCGTTTAGATCGGAATCCGATAACAATGATTCATCACGATATCTCTTTGCGAATGCGAGAGTTTTTCTCAAGTTCTCGGTCGCATCCATCCAGAATCCCCAATCATCGCCGAGTAACTGGGATAGGTAATTCACGTTTATCATGTCATTGTCTTCATTGCCTAGGTCATGGGCTTTCAGAAGCACGATTATGTCTTTTATGTCCTTCTCGTTGATTTGATGGATCTGAAGCTTCTCCAGCAATAGATCCGTCACGGTTATCGTGGGATAATCTAGCTCAAGTCTTCCTTTCCCAAGTTTTCCAAATGGTATGTCGTGGCTGAATGCAAGCTTATCGAAGAAGATGTCAACGTGATAGAGATTTTGGGGATGATAGTATACGAGCCGCTCTTTTCCATAAAGCAGAAGAAATTGCCTCGAGATATTAAATGACAATTCTTTTTCCATGAGCTTTCTGATGTCTCCGCGTTGGGCTGAATAAGCGATGAAATCTATGTCTGTGAAAGATTTCTCGGAGCCGCCGAGCCTTCCCAATCGCTTATGGAAGTCTTCGAAACCTTTACTGTGAATTCTTACCGCTATCGCCCCTAGGATTCTCAGGACTATTCCTTTTTCTCGAGCTGCGTCCACGATCCTTACAGCCTCTTTAATTATCTCCTCATCGCTTAGGGCTGTTGTCACATCATCCACCTCCCAGTTTCACGAACTTGTCAATAGATCGTTTATCGTTACGATGCTTTTAGGTATGATTGCTCTGACGCCTTTCTTTGGGTCTACGACTTGGTTTATAGCTACTTTTACTCCGAGGCTGCTGAACATATAGGCTTCTTCAAAGCTCCATCCTTTTGCGCGCATGATCGCTTTCACGGCTTCGTCGGCGGCTATCCTCACGGCCTTATCTAGGTCTTCGTCCGAAGTGAGTATCGAGAAATGGTCATCGGTTTCGACTATAGGCCACTCGGCATGCCTTCCCTTAATCACATCAAATCTGAGTAAGAGCTTCGCTTCTATCTCGACCGACGCCACGCAGAGTTCGCCATCTTCCTGAACTGCATGAACATCTCCAGCGGCAAATAACGCTCCATCGACGGAAACTGGGAGATATAGTCTAGCTCCCTTTCCGATTTCCGCGCAGTCCATGTTTCCTCCATGTTTATAGGGGACGGCTGTTGGAATCTCCTCATCGCCTTCTGGAGCAACTCCTATAGTCCCTATCATTGGTTTTATGGGTAATCGCGTATCCTTGAAGACCGCGAACCCGTTCTCGATCTTCACGATCTTTGCTCGAGGATTAAATTTCAAGTCTCCGAGCACGCCAGCTCCAGGAATCACAAGTATCACTCCCTGAGGGGCGAGCTGTATGTCAAGTATGTCAACGACGAGCGTGTCGCCTTTCTCAGCTCCCTCAATATAGATTGGGCCTGTCGCCTTATTCACCCTCGACCAATCGAGATTCTCAAGAGGCATATCCTCGCTTTTCACCTGACCTCCCACGGCGTCCTCGGTTTCGAGAACTATCAACTCGCCGGGCTTAACGGTTTCTACGGGCTTGTTGAATTTGCTGAAAGCATAGATTCCCTTCTCCTTTGGAACTATCTTCATGTTATGGGAAACGCGTAACCTCCCCGCAATAAATCTTTCTCAAAGCATCCAGCGAAAAAGCGGCAATCTTTGAAAAACGCGCACCATGTTTTCAGAGGCTCGCAAGTAGCTGTTTATCCGAGTCTAAGTGTTCTCGGAGACCTATGAGAACCAATATGTCGCCGGGCTTTAGCTCAAAGTCTCCATCTGGGTAATAGAATTTTTGAGACCCTCTCACGACGAGTAAGATCAAGCTCTTGAATCCCTTAGATCTAAGCTCTTTTATGGGTAAAGCTCTTCCAGCTTGGAAGGAGACCTGCTCCGCGTCTAATCCCACGTCCGCTTCAGCCATATCTTCAAGCACGTTCGCCACGATTGGTTCGAAAACATGGCTTGCAAGAACTCTTCCACCGATGTCGGCTACGTTTACCACCTCGTTTGCTCCAGCTCGATAGAAGAGGTTCTTCATGAAGTCGTTATTGCATATCGCTATCACTTTCACATCTCTGCTCAGATCTCTGATCCTGAGAGTCGCCATGAGATTACGGCTATCATCATTTAAAGCGAGTATAACGGAGTTGGCGCGGTCGATCTTGGCCATCTCGTAGATCGAGGCATCCAGCGGCGATCCAACCACAGCCTCATAACCAGCTCCAGATACCTCCCTCGCCGCGTTATCATCTTCCACTAAAACTACGACCCTGTAACCATTACTTCTCAACTCATCACACACCGAACGCGTTATCTCATTCCATCCAACCACGATTACATGATCCTTCAGCTTCGCTTCACCCCTGAGAAATAAGAAGCCCTTAACCATCTTGAAAATGCTTCTCTCGGCCATTATCGCCGCTATAGATGAAACGGCGTAGCCGAAGATGCCTATCCCCGTCAAAACTAAGCCCATGTAAATGATCTTGCCAGCCAAGGTATGCGGAGTAATGTCACCAAAACCGACGGTAGAAACTATCGTGATCGTCAGGTAAAGTGAATTGAATGGATCAAGCTTTTCAAAAAACCAGAAAGCAAGTGTCCCAAAAGCAACTAACGCCACCAAGGAGATAAAGATCATGGCAAAACGTCTAGCTACATTGCTCATAAGCCCCGCCTACTACCGAGAATACAGGAACCTTCTAGTCAAAAATATTTTAGCGAGCTCAGGCAACCGTTATTTTAAGTTAATATTGTTGCACACATATCTGTGTCCTGCTCGTGCATTCCAATGAATTCGCTTCAAGCATTCGAAGCTTCCTTAAGACCGCACTTAGACCTGAATACAGGCTTCTCATCTATGTAACTACGCCTAGCATAGGGCGGGGCATAATCAGAGGGTCTATTGAAGAGCTCTTAGATAGGAGAAAAGATGCCTCTATACTCCTCGCCTATCGCGAGAGAGAAGATGAAACCACCCAGCGAATTTTAGGAGAGCTGGAGGGCCTGCGGGTTAGTGAGGAGAGATACGATGATTCTGAGAAGCTTTTGGGAACTACTTGGGACGCGGTCATAATGGACCTCAATAATCAGATGAGGCCCAACGATCTAGGGCTTCTCGTAGAGCTTGTTAGAGGAGGAGGGCTAGTAATTTTAGTCGGGCCGCCTAGACATGAGATCGATAACTGGCTAACTGAATTTCATCAGAAATCCGTCACACCACCATTCGAGTTAAGTAAACTTGCTCGAAGATTTGAGAAAAGAATGTTCTCCAAGACCATCGGCAGGACGGGAGTAATCTATGTCGACGCGGAAAACGAGTTAATCCTAGGAGATGAACCACCTCCACCCCCTCCAAGAGAAATCACTGAGCCGTTCGGCGAAATGTTCCCAAAAGAACTTTACGAAATATGTTTGACAAACGAGCAAGTTTCAGTTCTGAGAAACGTTGAGAATCTTCTAGGTAGGAGGAGGTGGGCGCTGGTTCTTCGAGCTAACAGGGGGCGGGGAAAATCAGCGGCGCTGGGCCTCGTTGCAGCAGGCCTCATGGCAACGAAAAAGGCGAGGAGGAAAATCAAAGACATATTGATCACATCGCCAGAACCCGAGAACGTTCAAACATTATTCGAGTTCGCAGCTAAGGGATTAGAAAAACTTGGAATCGAATTCGAAGTTGCTGAGAGAAATGGCATAACCGCGGAAATTAGAACAAGATTCGTAAAAGCATTCTATCGAAGACCTATGTCAGCATTGAATGCCAAGGCTGGAATCGCTCTAGTGGATGAAGCAGCTGGAATACCTGTTCCGATTTTAATAGGATTGAAAAAGAGGTTTTGGAGAGCGATTTACTCCTCGACGATCCATGGATATGAGGGAGCTGGAAGAGGATTCTTGGTCAGATTTCTCGGAAGACTGAGACGAGAATTCAAACGAGATTTAATAGAGCTTGAAATGCGCGAGCCAATACGCTACGCTTCAGGAGACCCCGTTGAGTCTTGGTTATATGACGTGCTATTGCTGGATTCTGAGCCAGCCCAGCTTGACGAAGAAGAATTGAAGCTAGCTCCTGAAAACTGCAGATACGTGGAGCTGGATCGAGACTACCTTTTCGATTCGGGAGAACACGTCTTGAGGCAGCTCGTGGGGCTCTACGTGTTAACTCATTATAGGAATAGGCCGAATGATATAGCGCTTCTCGCCAATGCTCCGCATCACTCCATAAGAGCCATACTATCTCCAAGTGGAAAGGTACTGGCAGCGCTCCACCTATGCCTTGAAGGAGAATTACCTGATGAACTTCTGAGAGAAATAGAGACTCTTCCAAAAGGGCATATGATACCCGGAGTCGTTAGCAGATACTACCCGCATCTCAAGGGATTTGGAAAGCTGAAAGGCGTGAGAATAGTCAGGATAGCAGTTCATCCAAACATGTGGAGAAAGGGATTTGGCTCATATGCCTTGCAAAAACTTTGCGAAGAAGCTTCCGAAGAAAACTATGATTGGGTTGGAGCAGGCTTTGGAGCAAGCCCCGAGCTTCTCAGATTCTGGTTTAAGAACGGCTTCTACCCGCTCGCCGTAGGCCCAATGAGAAACAAGGTTTCAGGAGAATTCAGCGTAATCGTGGTTAAGCCTCTAAGCGCCAAGGCCGAGAAATTCGTCGAAGAAATTGGCAGAGAGTTCAGACTAAGATTTGTGAACGCCCTATCTGATCCATACTTCAATATGGACATGGAAACCGCATGGCTCCTCCTCTCGAAAGCCCCCGGCAGATACAAGGCCAAACCCGAGTTCAGGGGATCTCAGAGAATGAGATTGGAGTCCTATCTAAACCAATACGTAACCTATGAAGGAGCCTCCGACTCGATAAAATGCTTAGTCGAAGCCCACTTCCTCACATCCAGCGAAAAGAGAATCAACCTCGATGAGAAATCCGAAAAGCTTCTCATAACAAAGGTCCTACAGGGAAGGCAGTGGGACCAAGTTGCCAAGCTCCTAAAAGATAGACCTGAAAACCTAATAGGATTAATGAGGGAAACAATAGCAAAGATGGCAGACTACTATCTCTAAATAACCTTCAGCTTAACTGTAAAGAATATTATGAGGTGGCAATAAAGATTCCCCCTATAATCTATCGCCAGCAGTATAGATTATATAGAGATAGTATTTATCTAGGGTTTCTCACGTTCCAGCCGAACTTGGACTTAGCCAGCATAGCGCTGGGAATCGGCTTCTTCCTCTCATTTCTCATGGCCGTAGCGTTGGGCGGCAATGACGCGGCGACGCCCTGCGATACATCTGTTGGAGCAAGAGTTCTGAGCGTTAGGAAGGCGGTAATCTTATTCGCGATCTTCGCAAGCGTCGGAGCCTTAACCCAAGGATACATGGTAATGAAGACCATCGGCAAGGGCATAGTCCACTCCATCGATCTACTCGGCGTCATAGTCATTATATCTTCAGCCTTCGCGTGGATAATGTTCTGCAATTATAGCGGACTTGAAATCTCGGTCACCCATTCAGTTATTGGAGCCGTGGTAGGATATGGTCTAGCGGCCTATGGTGTTAATGGAGTTAATTGGGAGCTTGTCCAAAAGGTCGTGGTAAGCTGGGTAACCTCCCCCCTCCTCGCGATCCTGCTAGCCTTCATGAGCTACAAGCTGATAATTAGATTCGTTCGAGAAAACAACTCAGCAACGAAGATAATGCCCATGCTACTTATCTTCTCGCTATGCTACTCAGCATATGCTTTCGGCACAAACGATATTGCAAATGCAACTGGCGTCTACGTAACGGTCAGCCAGATAGTCTTCGGAAATATTCCAGAGCAAAACGTCATGTTCCTCCTAGCAGCCCTAGGAAGCCTCGGGGTAGCAATTGGAGGGCTCGTTCTCGGAACAAGAGTGATAGGAACGGTGGCGTTTAGAATCACTAGGCTGGATCCTGTCTCTGGATTTGCAGCTGAGATCTCAAACGCCTTCGTGGTTCACATGTTCACGACTATCCCCTACTTCCTATTTGGATACGGACTCCCGATTTCAACTTCCCTCGCCAGCGTAGGCGCCGTGATAGGTGTGGGATTGGCGATGTATAGATCAACTGGAATAAATAAGCGAACCGTAATGATCCTTGCAGCTGCATGGGTTTCATCGGTAACCTTAACGGCCATTATAAGCTTCATTCTCTACACGACGCTGTTTCCGATAATAGGACCTATACTCAAACCAAAACCTTAAATCAACAAATCAAACCTATGAGTTAGTGAGGTGTTTCACCTGTTCAAAGGTCATCCAGCTATCTGGATAGGAAGAAGAAAACAGAGAGATGTCTTAAAGCTCTCTAAAAACCACTTGAATAAAGTCATGGATTTGACGAAGGCTTTCCGAAAATATCTTGAAGCCTATGTTTCTAACGACTCTGAAGGCATGAAAAAACGGTTTGAGGAAATCTTCAACTTGGAAAGGAGCGCCGATGACGAGAAGGAGAAGATTATCTCGGAGGTCTCTAGAGGGCCGTTTCACCCCATGGATAGGGAAGACTTAATGAGACTTGTCTTAACGATGGATGACATAGCCGCGAATCTGAAATCAGCTGCAAGAAAGCTTCTCTACTCCGATCCTAAGGAGGTTCCAGAAAATGTTAAGAACGATTTGCTTAAGCTTAGCGATATGACGATAACCATAGTCCAGAGACTTGAAGAAGCTTTAGACGCGTTGACACGAGGATCCAAAGATACTTTGAAGTTCGCTGATAACGTTGAGAGAATGGAGGAGGAGATAGATGATTTTCGATCAGAGCTCATTGCTAAGATCTTGAAGTGGGGAGATGAATCACGGAAGATAAGTAGCCTGCTAATGTTGAAGGAAGCTGTTGAAAACGTTGAGAACGCCTCTGATAGGGCTGAAGATGTCGCAGACGTGATTAGAGGGATAGTCGCCGTAAGGATTTGAGGTTATTGCTGAGCCGCTTCTCCTACGGCCTGCTTCTCAGCCTCCTTACTCTTCAAAACCTCCTCAATCGCTTTAGCGACAACCTCTTCGCCTATCTCTCTAAAAGCCCTCACCTTAAGGCTTGAGAAATCCCATATGATCTTACCATCCTTAATCGTGTAAGATGCCTCTATTCTAACGAGGTCTCCTTTTGAAAGAGCTAAATGTTTGACGAATGCTTCGTAGAGGAGCGTGTTAAGCTCACCCGCTGCTCTAGCCACCTCCTTATTATCAATCTCTTTTGACTTTATCTTTTGAGCCAGCTGAGCAAAGAGAACCTTCCTAACTCTGTCAGCATATGCGCCAGCTAAGACCACGCCTGTTCTAAGAACGAGCCGCTCCTCAGTGCTTTGAGCCATCAATAACTAGATGTCTTAACAGGTTTATAAGTGATGAATCAGGTGAAGATTAAAAGCTGGCGGCAGGGCTTGAAAGGCGAGCCGAGATGCTGCGGGATCGGGATAAACGCTTTTTGAAATCTAAATTTGAATCCCAGCTTCGGGAGAACGTTAAGCTCGTGGTTTTTACCCAGGAGTTTGAATGCGAGTATTGCGCCGAGGTGAGGATGCTTGCAGAAGAACTGGCCAGCCTCAGCGATAAGATAACCGTAGAAGTTTACGACTTCCAATCCGATAGGAATCTAGCTGAGAAATGGAGAGTCGATAAGATTCCCGCGTTGCTCGTATTCGGAGAGAAGGAGTACGGTATACGGTTCTTTGGCGTTCCAAGCGGCTATGAATTCATGACCTTGGTAGACGACATAATCGATGTATCAAGAAGAACCTCCAGGCTGAATCCATCAGTCAAGAAGAAAGTCCAGGCCATCAACGAGCCTGTCCACATACAGGTCTTCGTTACTCCAACGTGTCCATACTGCCCTCTAGCAGTTAGAGTCGCCCATCAAATGGCGCTTGAAAATAATTTGATAACTTCAGATATGATCGAGGCTCTAGAGTTTCCGCATTTAGCAAATAAGTATCAAGTCATGGCCGTTCCGAAGATCGTGATAAATGACTCGGTATCCTTTGAGGGAGCGGTACCCGAGCAAGTCTTCATAGAATACGTGCTAGCAGCCTTAGAGAAAAGGTAGATCAAAAATTTAATTTCATGAATCTTGAAATGATTTTGAAGAAGTCATGGCGCTTTCCAGAATACCCATCAAGATAGAGATCGAGGGAGTAGGCGAGTTCAAAGGAGAATTGATTAGATTCCACGCACCCTCAACAATCCAAGAAATTCTGAAAAATCTTCCAATCGAGGGTGCCGCAGCTCTCTGGGATTACGCAATCTATTTCCAAACGGATATTGAGCGGGGAGTCGAAAAGCAGGTTACCAGGATTAAGGCTGGAGACATATTGTACTGGCCTCCGAGGAAATACATACTATTAGCATTTGCCGATGCAACCCCTCCAGCTCAAATGATGAAGATTGGAGAATTTTCTGGAGAATTTGAGAAGTTGAGAGAAATGCGTCCAGGGGCGAGGGTGAAGATTTCGAAAATCTAAGACTTCTTCTTAGATTTCTTTTCCTTAGGCTTAACCTCGGCTAATGCCTCCTTTATTGGCTCATAGATCTTCAGCCTGCTATCGCCGCACACTAGCCGAATATACTTCTTCTCAGCGAGGCTTGATAGAACCTTTTTCGCGATTGAGATCCTTATTCCAAATTTCTCCGCGAGTATGAATGGTGTGAGATATGGCTGAGTCTTAATGAATTCGAGAACCTCCTCCATCGGAGGAGGAATGACGCTACTAACTATTTTCTCTCGAGTCTCGGTAGCCGCTGCCGCTCGTTCACCAGCTCCTCTCCTCAAGGTTCTCTTCTCCAGCTGGCTTAGGGTAGGCTTCTTAGGCCCTCCCAAGCCCGCCTCACTGCTTTTAACAGTTTTAATGCTCTAAGATAAACCCTACTTAAGGCCCCTAAGGCTGGTGGAACGCTTGTGAAGCTCAAGGACTTTCTATCAGAGAGATTTCCAGAAGTTTCTAAGGATCTTTTGCCATCACGTGCCAAGCTTTTAGGAGAAGCGGCTTTACTTAGGCTACGGCCCGAGCTTGAAGACCTGAAATCTGAACTCGGAGAAGCAGTCTTAGAATTCTATCAGCCTAGAGCCAAGGCCGTCTACTTAGTTTATGGAATCGAGGGCGTAGAGAGGAAGCCTGTCTTAGAATTGCTGGCGGGTGAGCCAGTTAAGGAGATAGTTCATCGAGAATACGGCTGCGTTTTCAAGCTCGATCTAACGAAGCTCATGTTCTGCCTTGGAAATAGCTTTGAAAGGCTTAGGGTTGCTGGGCTGACTGGCGAAGGCGAGGTGGTTGTTGACATGTTCGCGGGGATAGGTCAATTCACGATCCCGATAACGGTTCTCGGAGAACCCGCCAAAGTCTATGCAGTAGAGATAAACCCTGAAGCATACCGCTATCTAGTAGAAAACATTGAGTTGAATAAAGTGGAGAAGAAGGTCCAGCCGATCTTGGGGGATTGTCGGAAGGTAGTTGAGGAAAGGTTGCAAAGAATAGCTGACAGAGTGATTATGGGCTACTTTGGAGGAACCATTGAAGCGCTTCCAGCTGCTTTAAAGGCTATCAAACCTGAAGGCGGGATAATCCATTTCCACGATCTGGCTAGAAGGGGGAGAGAAGAGGACTTAGTTAAGGAGGTATTGGATAAGGCTAGGAACCTCGGATACGAGGTTAGGCTTATTGCTTGGAGGCGTGTTAAAAGCTATTCAAAGACTAGAAATCACATCGTCATCGATTTTCTGGCCATAAGGTCTTAAACAATTATGCTAGCGGCGTTAGCGATTCTAGGCCATCTCTCAGCAGCTTCCCTCGCTACAGGACCCTTAATCTCTGTTCCTTTAAGATCTCCTTCAGGAGTAACTAGAACGGCGGCCGTATCCTCGAACATTATCCAAGTTCCGTCGGGTCTTCTCCAAGGCTTCCGCTGCCTAATTATCACCGCGTGCATAGGTTTCTTCCGCAGATCTATTGGCCCCTTCTTCACAGTTACCGATACGAGGTCTCCAACACAAGCGCATGGATGCTGTCTCCGCCTAGTCTTTATTCCATGAACCTGTATGATCTTCAGTATCTGGGCTCCTGAATTATCGGCACATGGAATTAGGGATCCTACGTTTATCGTTCTAGGTATGTTTGGTCTTCGTTCGAGGATGCCGACCGCGGAGACAGCTCGGCTTCTTCTAGACATACGCCACCACCTAAGCTGGCTTCAATCGAGGCTTTAAACATCACTTCTCCAGCTTCTCGATCACCACGAAGCTCACGGTCTTGCTGATGGGTCTACATTCAGCGATCCTGACCTTATCTCCCTCCTTCACGTCGATGCACGGAGGCAGATGAGCTGGGATATTGCTCCTCCTCCGCTCATATCGCTTATACTTCTTAACGTAGTGGAGGTATTCTCTCCTAACGATCACGGTCTTATTCATCTTCTTCTTGTAAACGACTCCTGTGAGTATGATGCCTCTAACTTTCAGATGCCCATGGAACGGGCAGTTAGGATCATCGCATTCCCTTTCAGGAGGCTTCACGGGTATTCCTATGTTCCTAGCTCCCATCTCTATTCCACCTAGCCTACTGCTTGCTGGAGCTTCATGTGAGAAGCCTATTAAATAACATTTCACAGCCCTCCAAACATCTCCCTAAATCTCCTAATCAGCACTCCATAAGCTTCATGAAGCTCGTCGATATCTAGAATTAGCTGCTCAAATGGGCATATTCCTCCTTCGGGGCTTTTAACGTAGTCTATGAGAATTTGATAGCTCGTTTCGACGCCGTGCCTTATAAGAACTTCATATCCTCGGATGCTCATAAGGGGGCTGTAGACCGCTTTAACTCCATTAACTGCGAAAATCACTGCGGCGGCTTTTCCAACTACTCGATCGGCTATGCTGGAGTTCTCTAGAATGCTCGGAGAATTAAGCACAATCTTCGCCAAATCGCTGAGACCTTTTCCATACCCTATGAAAAGCGCATTTCCATCTCTCACGACAACTAGGTTCGCCGACTTTTCTTCCAGCAAATTTCTTGCAATGAGGAGATCTCGTGAGCAAGCTGAATTCTTCATCAATCTTCACCATCTTCTAAGCCGCTTCTTCAATCTCTCCTCAGGTCTGCCGACCAAGATTTTCCCTTCAACCAGAACCCGTTCGCCGGATGGGAGAGTGAACTCGAAGTTATGTGTGTCTTTTGGTAGGCTTACGATTTTTCCATCGTCTCGAAGTATTTTGAGCATGTTTCGAGTCTCTCCAACAACCTCTCCAACATGGATATAGCCGCCTTTAATCGGCTTAGCTTTCACTCTGAGGCCTAGAAGCTCGTGTTTTGGGAGATTCCTCGGGGTAAGCGTCTTGACTTTCAAGCTGAATCAAGGATAGACTACGTGATTCAGCTTTAAATCTTGATCGGGAGATCTGGATTGAGGAGAATTATCGATGATTCTTTATGATCATAGCATAGCTGAATTGACTTAACGATTACACCAGCATCAACCGCTTCTGCAACCAAGTTGCATAACTCCTGATCAACTTCACAGTTCAGCCTAAAGCCCTTAACTCCAGGTATGGCGGCAACAAAGATCAGGAATACGCGCTCACCTCTCCTGGCCAGCCTCGTCATAGCTTTAAGCTGCTCTTGTGCCCGCTTAGATAGGCAGTCAGGGTAGGCTGCGCAATCATCGATCCTCAGAACCCCGCTCTTAAGCTCTATGAAAGCTTTATCCGAATCCCTTCCAATGAGATAATCTAACCTCACAGAATCCGCGCGAACCTCCTTTCCCTCAATACGATAGCTTCTAAGCCATGGAATTAGCTCGCGTTCCACGGCCTTCTCGAAGCCTTTAGCTTGGAGAAACGTGTCAATTAAGGCGGATAGATCATTATCTTTTATCGCGAAGAGCCTATAGTGAAGCTTCTTGGGATTCTTTAAAGGCGTGCAGAAGCCTATCTTATTCGGCTTAAGATATTCCCGAAGCCTTCCAGTATTCTGAAGATACGCTAAGGTCTCGGAACCAGATAAATCGATTTTGACAATGAATCTATTAACTCTCTCAATGACTTTACACTTGATCGAATTCGGAATCTTTATCAAGGTATGGGATTGGCGGCTCAAATTGATTCTCAGACTAGGATCTCACGAGCTTCCTAACACCTTCTCTAATTTTCTCAAGATCCTCCTCGCTAGCCGCCCCTCTGAAATCAACAACAGCAGCTATCTTGAATCCAGCTCTCGATAAAATTTCTGAAATCTTTTTCGCCGCAGCGCTACCCCATCCATACGATGAGGCGATTAACACTGGTTTCGGCGGAATCTTTTCAGCAATAAGCGTGGCAACGTATTTGATCGTTGGGAATGCGTCCGCTTCATAGGTGGGGGCAGCAATCACGATTGCCTCTGAATCTATGGCGTCTCCGATTATGCTAGTTAACGACTGCCGTCTTCGATCCGTGAAATCGTAAATAACTGGATTCTTGTCTAGACCTTTAAGCTCTTCCACAATGGAATCAATGGCCTGCTTTATTGCACCATACATTGAAGCATACACAACTAGCACTTTTCCTTTCTCGGGAACACCTTCCGCAAGCTTGAGATAATACTCGACGATCTTCATTGGATCTTTCTTCCAGATAATGCCGTGTCCTGGAGCGATTGCATTGATCTTTAAGCCGAGCTTCTGAATCTTTTCGATGTTGCGCGTGATGTATTGCCTATAATGTCCAACTATGGAGGCAACATATCTTCGAACTGCTGGCAGATATTCTTCGATAACGTTTCCATCTTCATCGAATAAGGTTCTCGGGATTGAAAAGCCTCCAAAAGCATCGCACGTGAGGAGGATTCCTCGATTTGTGAGATAGCTCATGATCGTTTCGGGCCAATGAAGCCAAGGAGTATGAAGAAACTTAATCTTCTCTCCCGCTATCGAGATTTCCTCTCCATCTCGAGCGGATCTAAATAGCGGGCTAATGCCATAGAAAGCTTCTATCATGGATTTAGCCATTGGATGTGCTATGACCTCCGCCTTGAACTTGTTAGCTTCTAAAACTTTCGGTAAAGAGCCGCTATGATCAGGCTCCATATGATGTAATACGATGTGCGTTATATCCTTCGGGTCGATGAGACTCTTAATTGCTTCGATCAAGTCGTCTGCATACGATGTTTTCCAACCATCGAATAATACGCGCTCCTCGTCACCGACGAGCAAATAAGCATTGTAGGTTATCTTTTCAGGAATATCCCAAAGAGCTTCAAAATATTTTATCTCATTATCATCCACCCGTAGAACGTATAGGTCTCCAACGACCTCCTCAACAAATACACGAGGAGACATGACCAACCCTCTTCAGCAATAAAAATTGAAATCAATGTTTAGGCTTCACTACTTTTCCAGAGACCGTGCACGTTACAGTATTCTCTTGCAGTTAGCTTCCCCGCTTTTACCTCGAACTCTGCTTCTGGTGCCTCCCCAGGCTTAAGGAATTTTATGAAAGTCTCGTCGCCCGTTGTCAGCTC
>CAZDPL010000013.1:0-3368 GCA_964507345.1 uncultured Nitrososphaeria archaeon | reverse complement strand
AGGTCTGCTTCATGCTCTATCTCATCTTCAAGGATCTCGAGAACCATTTTCGCGGTTACAGGATCTTTATCCTTTGTGAATTCAAGAAGCTTATAGTATACCTCGATCGCGCACTGCTCTCCTTTAATGTTCTGCTCGAGAAGCTTCTTCACATATGGATCTTCTGGAACTTCGTATCCACAATTCGTTAGCTTGAACCAGTCCTGAGGGTTTAGTATAGGCTTCCCGCCGAGTTGAATTATCCTGTTCACGAGCATTTCTGCATGCTTAAGCTCATCTCCGGCATGCTCGGTTAACTCTTTCACGACGAGCTCGCGCATGGGGCCGACCGCTATCTTGGAGCCAACCCAATATTGATAATAGGCAAGCCATTCATCAGCTAGGGCCTTATTGAGAAGCTCTAGAAGCTTATTCACATCAAGCTTAACTATTTCTCTTCCCTTCATGTTTCAAGCACCCTGTCCTATTCGAATCAAGTTATTTAAGCGATTTGTAGCAGAACCACCAATCGTAACACTCATATTCCCTGAGCCTCTTCTTCGCCGTCTCGATATCGCTCGCTGGTGGAATTATCACCTTATCTCCGATCAGCTCGTTATTTGGCCAGTTGGCCGGAACCGCGACGTGGTTTTCATCTGAAACCTGTAAGGCCTTCACGAGTCTGAGTATTTCGTCCATGTTTCGGCCGACTTCCTGCGGATAATAGAGAATTGCTCTCACAATTCCGTTAGGGTCTATCACGAAAACAGCTCTAACCGTGTTCGAGCCTTTTCCAGGATGAATCATTCCAAGCATTGTTGCGATTTTTCCCTGATCGTCGGCGATTATTGGGAACTTTATCTCGATGTTTAGCTTCTCCTTTATCCACTCAACCCACTTAATGTGACTGAAAACCTGATCTATGCTAAGGCCGATTAGCTCGCATCCAAGCTTCTTAAACTCATCATAGCGCTTCTGAAAGGCCACAAACTCCGTCGTGCAAACTGGCGTGAAGTCGGCAGGATGAGAAAACAAAACCACCCACTTACCCTTATAATCTTCTGGAAACTTGATTTTTCCACGCGTCGTCTGGGCTTCGAAGCTTGGAACCTTTTCTCCCAATAAAGGGATCCTAGATTGATCCAAACTTATACCACCTCATTCGCAATAAGTACTTATAGTAGTCAAAATAATAAATGTTATGGTTCGAATATCGGACATCAAGCTCATCAAGCTATTAATGGAAAATTCGAGAAGACCCTACGTTGAGCTAGCAAAGATCCTAGGAGTGACGGAAGCTGCTGTTAGGAAGAGGATTAAGCGATTGGAGGAACGCGGAGTAATCAGGAGATATACGGTTGAAGTGGATCCTAAGAAGCTTGGGTACGAGGCCGTGGGGATAATTGGATTCGATACGGCTCCAGAACATTACCTCCGAATAATGGAAGACTTGAAGAAATGCGAGGAGGTCGTGAAACTTTATTCGACCAGCGGAGACCATATGCTCATTGCTGAATGCTGGTTCAAGAGTTCAAGCGAGCTCTCAGACTTCGTTAAGAAACTTGAGAAAACTGAGGGCGTTAAGAGGGTTTGTCCAGCAATAGTTCTGGAGAGGCTGAAGTGATTAAGCAGGAAAAGAAAGTTAAAGCTTTATTCCTCGTTCTCGGAGGATAGTTAGTATTCTCGCTATTCTCCGCCTCATGTTCCTTATCTGAGCTGTCTTCTCTAAGCCGCCGCCTGCCACGGTTTTACTCCTAACTAGCACTAGCTCTGCTCTAAGCCTATCTAGCTCAGCTATCAGCTCTTCTGTACTTTTTTCTCTAAGCTCCTTCACTTCCCTCACCACTTTCAGATCCCTCCGATGTCTGAGATTCCTTAGCTGAAGCTTCTTCAGGAACTTTTATTGAAACTTCCTCCGGCATGGGAGCGTCTGGCGGATAGATCTTAACCTTCACGCCGAAGACTCCGCTCTTTAAGAGAACCGAGGCCTTCCCAACCTTCACGTATTTGAGCGCAAGCTCGCCTGATTTCGGCATTATGCCGGCTGTGAATTTTTCTGTTCTATGTCTGGCTGAGGTGAGCTTGCCGCTAATCTCGATTTCAACTCCCCGCGCTCCGGCATCCATTATCCTCCTCAAGGCCCAGAAGGCCACTCGTCTATGTCTTACGCCCCTCTGAAGAGCTTGAGCAATTCTATATGCCATTACTTGTGGGTTAAGCTCGGGGACTTCTATCTCGGCTACCGTGACGTTCGGGTTCTCGACTCCGAATCTCTTTTCAAGCTCCTCTGAAATTTCTTTTATTGTCTTACCTCGAGGTCCGATAACTCTTCCAGGTCTCATCGCGTAGATCGTTACCCTAGTACCCATGGGTGTGAAGAATATGTCGACTCCCCCGAATCCCGCATCCTTAAGCTTCTCCGCTAAATATTCGTATATCTCCGCTTTCTTGAGCTTTGTTTGGAGAATGTTCTTTATGGAGGACATTTTCAGCTCCTCACCTCCCCAACGACCTCGATATGGACTAATTGCTTATCGTAAGGTGTAGCTCTTCCAAAAGCTCGCTCAATAAATTTCCTAATTCGCCTTCCTTTATGGGCTGCAGCGTGAATTATCACGACATCATCTGGATCGAATCCCTTAAAATCAGCATTAGCCTCTAAGCTTTCAAGAAGCTTTAGCATGTGCTTAGCCACTTTCACGGGGTAGCCTCCTGGCCCCTTCGTCTGAGCATGGTGAGCGCGCTTCTTATTGTACCTCCTATATGGGATCATGCGCTTCATGGCTATAACGTCTTCCATGAGCTTCTTGGCCTCGGGGATCGTTAAGCCTACGATAGCCCTACAAACTTCCCTCGACCATTTCGGAGATACATCAATCTCCCTAAGGCTCGCCTTAACCGTGCGAGTCTCATCCAATTCCTTAACCGAGTAACCCCAATGAGGCATCTCTAGCGCACCCGGGATTTTCCTTGCCTTACCTCCCCCAAGCCAGCTCTAAGCCGCTATTTATCCTTTGAACCCCTGTTGAGAGATAAAATTTATCCACATAAAAGAAGCGAAATCTGAAGAAATCATGAAACTTTCAGAGATTCTCGAAAACCATCCTCCATCTCTTAGGAAAAAGCTCGCAGACATAATTAGCAAGGCTGGGTTGACGCCCGACTTAGAGCTGCGCGAATTTTCCAAGAAGCATTTTGAGGCAATGGCGCATTTCATGATCGAAGAAATGAATTTCAGAGAAAGGAAAAAATTCTATGACGATCTCATGAAACATCTGCGGAAAGAAGAAGCAAGCCTTCCAAAAATGTTGGAAGTGAAAGCGTTTCCAAAAGAAGTATCCCAAGCGAAAAGGAAAACTTTCGAAGAAGTCTATTTCAAGGTTGAGCTG
>CAZDPL010000012.1:0-19273 GCA_964507345.1 uncultured Nitrososphaeria archaeon | reverse complement strand
GAAAGGAATATGTCTTAGCTTCCTTGATGATTCGCTGAAATGAGTTTAAGGGATATTCAGAGATTGATGGCTGAGATTTATCTTGAGCGGGATAAAGCGAGAGGCGCTGAGAAGACTTTGATCTGGATGCTCTCGGAAGCTGGAGAAGTCGCGGACGCATTTCTCAAAGGTGATGAAAGCTCCTTGAAAAGTGAGGTCGCAGACCTGCTTGCATGGCTGCTAAGCTTCTGCAATGTCGTTGGAATAGATTTGGAGGAAGCGATCTTGGCCAAATATGGCGATGGATGCCCAAACTGCGGCTCAAAGCCCTGTAAGTGTCCGCCGAAATAGGTAAGGTATAGAGGCTTGATCATAGATTCTTGAGGATAGGGCTTGGTGACCCTAAGGAAATACGGCGTAGCCGCAGAAGCGGAGTCTTCTCAAGAAAAGCATGTATGCCCAGTCTGTCGAGGAGATTATAAGAAATGCAAGCTCGAGATCTGCCCATATCTCAAGGATGTCCGAGATCTCCTGAGAAAGATTAGGGCTTCGAGAACGGTCTTCGGTTCTTCTCCTCCCTCGGCTCTGATAGGTTCATGGGGGTATCCAAAAATCCTTGCAGGACCGCTGGTGCCTCCTATTCAAGCTGATACAAGCCTCTTCGATCAACCTCAGAAATGGCTCGAGATCTCTCTCAACGAAATCCTCGCCATGAGGGTAAGCATGATCCGCGGGAAAAGGCCGGTCAAAGTAATTGACGCGAGGAAGCCTGATAGATTGCTTGAATCTCTTCAGGAGCTCGCGATGGCCAGAAGGCCGATCGATGTCGAGCTTGAACTGGAGAAGGAGCCGATTATTTCACCGAACTTCCTCATTAGAGCATCTCCGACAGGTCCCTCTGCCCCGATTAAGAAAGCTGTGATCGCCGAGAATCCTCGTGTTCCGAAGCCCGTTGAGCGCGTGGTATCCGACTTCGACCTCAAAGCATCCGAAGCGATCATGGAGCTTTACTCAGCTGGAATAAGCGAGCAGCACATAGTCAGGCTTCTCTCAATAGGGCTGCTTGGATATAAGCGGTGGAGAAGGCTGGTTCCAACCGAATGGAGCATAACAGCAGTGGATGACCAGATAGGAAAAAGGCTTAGAGCAGAAGTAAGACGAAATTCATGGATAAATGAATTTGAACTTTACAGCTATTTCGCTCACTTCAACAGGGTAACCGTTCTCCTACTCCCCGGCCCATGGATGTTCGAGGTCTTCGAGGTCTGGCACAAGGCTGGAGGGTTGAAGATGTATTATGATGCCGAGCTTCCTAGGGAGGTTGATCGATGGCCCGAAAACGTTGGGGGAGCATACCATGCCCTGAGGCTACCAATACTCGAGAAACTGAGTAAGGAAAAGCGTCAAGCATCCGCGATCGTGATAGCGGAGATCTATGAAGGCTGGATACCCTTAGGCGTATGGAGGTTTAGAGAAATATGCCGCGCAGCAGTTAAATCGCCTCCACTAAAGTTTGGAGAAATATCCGAAGCTCTCAATGAGCTGTTTAAGAAAGTAGAAGTGCCAGCCGACCTAGTTCTTCAGCAAAGCAGAGTGTTGAGATTCCATTTAGAGCAGATGCGGCTGACGGATTTAGTTACACAAAACACTTTAAAACATTCCAGATCAAGTCTTTAGCTTGATGCACGGCTACGGAAAGATAGCTGAAATAGATCTCTCAAGTGAGAAAATCGAGATTAAGGAACCCGATGAAAGGCTAATTCAAGATTTTATAGGTGGAAGAGGTTGGGCGGCCTACGTAATTTTCAAGAACCTCGACGAAATTCTTCATGGAACCCATCCATCGAACGTCTTAGTTGTGGCAACCGGGCCGCTTGCCGCGACGGGTTTTCTCGGAGGATGTAAAACATCCTTCGCGGCGATAAGCCCTCAAACGGGAATCTATGGAGATAGCAGCGTCGGCGGATACTTCGGCTACATGATGAGGAAAGCCGGCTTCGACATGCTAATCATAAGAGGCGCTGCATCCCAGCCAAGCTACCTATTAATCGAGGATGGAAGCATAGAGATTCACAGCGATCTCAACCTCTGGGGCTTAAGCTCCAAGGAAGCTGACGAAAAGCTTCGAAACCGTTATGGAAACTGTTCAATAGCATCCATCGGAATCGCCGGAGAGAAGCTCGTGAACTTCGCATCGATAAACGTTGACTGGGGAATAAAGGAAAGAAGGCATTCGCAGGCGGGCAGAACTGGCATGGGCGCCGTGATGGGAAGTAAGAAGCTGAAGGCGATAGTCGCTAAGGGGAGCGGGGAAGTCGAGGTCGCCGATCCAGAGAGGCTGAGGGAGGTCAATAAGAAGCTGGTAAGAGAAGTGAAGCTGAGCCCGAATTATGAAAATTGGATGAAATATGGAACGAATATGACGGTTGAATGGGCGAACGGCGTCGAGGCGCTGCCGACCCTAAACTTCCAGAAAACTTTCTTCGAGCATGCTGATGAGATATCGGGTAAAGCCGTCCACGAATCCCAAATCTATGTCTCAACCTGCGCTAACTGCATAATACCATGCGGCCACACCCTGAAAGCAGATAACGACGTAGTCACGATAGACTATGAGAATATCGGAATGCTCGGCTCAAACCTCGGCCTAAAGAACTTGAGCGAAGTAGCTAAAGCCAACTACCTATGCGATTACTACGGCTTAGACACGATATCGACTGGAGCGGTGATAGCCTTCGTGATGGAATGCTTTCAACGAGGCTTATTGACGAAAGATGATGTAGGATTCGAGGTCACATGGGGAGACGCGGAAAAAGTCTACCACTTGATAGAAATGATCGCGAAAAGGAAGGGCTTTGGAGCATTAATGGCTCTCGGAGTAAAGGCGGTCGCGAATTACGTGAAAAAGGGATCTGAAAAATTCGCGATGCACGTTAAAGGCTTGGAGATAAGCGCCTATGATCATAGAGCAGCTCCCGCGATGGCTCTCAGCTATGCGACCTGCGATATAGGAGCACATCATAACAGATCTTGGGCGATAACCTACGATGTCCAGGCTGGCAGAACAAGCTACGGCAAAGATAAGGCTGAGAAAGTAATCTATCTCCAGCACATGAGACCCCTATTCGACATGCTGGGAGTCTGCAGACTCCCATGGGTCGAACTCGGAATAGATCCAAACATATACGCTGAAGCATATTCAGCGGTCACCGGCAGAGAGGTTACTCTTGAGGAATTGTTAACGTGCTCGGAGAGGGTGTGGAACCTAACTAGATGCATAGCTATCCTGAGAAAGGGGATAAGCATGAAGGATGACGTTCTTCCAGCGCGAGATTTCGAAGACCCCGTGCCAGAAGGCTCTACCAAGGGGATAAAACTCGAGCCCGAAAAGTTTTCAGAGCTTTTGAAAACCTATTATCGGCTTCGAGGATGGGATGAGAGAGGCTGGCCCACTAGAGAAAAATTGATCTCCATGAAGTTGGAGGAAGCGGCTGAAAAGCTGTATGGCTGAGGAATTATCGCTAAGGCATTAAACTCCAAATTCTTTAATTTTGTTAAACCCGAAGTATTTAGAGGAAGTTGAGAACCTATGCCCAAAAAGCCTAGGAATCCCGCATCTCCCCGATATAAGGCCAGAATGGGCTACGAGGGAGAATATTATCTGATCAAGAAATTCGCAGCGAAAGGTGAATCTGGAACCTACGCTGTGAGAACTCCTGGAAGCGGCACTGGAAAGCTTCCAAAGCCAGATATAATAGCCGTTGATTCTGGAGAACTTCTCGCAATCGAAGTTAAGTCGAGCAGCAAGCCCTATGTCGTGTTAAATTCAGTTCAGGTTAAAAGGCTTCTTGATTTCTGCAAGCTCTTTGTCGTGAAGTGTCCCCGATGTGGAGCGGAGATAAGGCCGAAACCTATACTCGCGGCGCGCTTCTTGGGGAAGGAATGGCGATTCGTCGAGATACCATTTGACTGGAAAGGGTCAATTATCTTGAAGAAGGCTTCTCAAGCTTCTGGCGGCGTGCAATTATCTTCTCATGGCTCGGAGGACGAGGAGGAATCTTCTCAATAGATGAAAGCTCGAGTAAATGCTGGGTTAGGAAATGGCTGAGCGTTGGAGCATTCTTAATCCACTTCCGCTCGCTCGGCTTAGAAAGATAACCCAAGGACGCTAATGCTTGTAGGAGATTTCCAACGCATCTTCGCTTATTCCTACTAGCTTTAATCTCGTCGGGAAGAAGATTTACCACATCGGTTAAAGTGAATACGTCTTCATTTATTGAAGCAATAGCCGCTAAAATTTTCTCAACATCTTCCACTTTCAGCTTTCTAGCCTTCCATGCCAGCATCCTAACTATGGGATTCACCCTCCGCTCCTCCGCCATTCTTCCATCAGCCCTCCACACGCTTCAACAAAATCTCTAAGGGAACTTCGAAGGATTTCCCGCATTCTCCGCATACGTATTCCAGTTTACAATTCTTTGAGCGAAGTTCCTCGAGCTCCTCCTTGGTTGGAATTGATATTATGGATGATGTCCTGCATGCTGGACAAGTGATCTTAACCTTCTTCCCTTGGTTCAGCGTCTTTAACGCTATGGCTTCTCCTTCTGGACTAAATGCTCTAAGCAGAGATTCTGGAGTTGGTTTGGCCTTTTCCTTCGCTTGAGCTTCTAACGCTCTTTTAAGAGAGGCTACCTCCTCTTCTAAAGCCTCCTTCTTCTCGGTTAGCTTCTTAACCTCTTTCTCAAGCTGATCGAACAATTTCTTGGGAACGAATTCGTTCCTAACGTAAGGCATCACTAGGGAGATTATGTTCTCCCGCGCTCGATTCAGTAGATGTGGTTCAAGCGGTTTTAGAGCTGGGAGCTCTCCACGCTTGATCTTCAGTATTTTCTGAAGATGATCTACTAATGATTCTAAGTCTTCGGCATCTATTCCCTGCGGGTCTGTGAAGATTTTCAAAACCGTGTAGGCTGCGGAAATTTCTCCCTCCAGAATCTCGAGATAGGTCTCCCTATTCGCTACCTCTTTCTCGATTTCCTCAAGCCTCCGCTTTTCCTCAGCAATTTTACTCCTTATCTCATCTATGTTCTCCTTAACGCCTAAAAGCTCTGCTATTTCCTTGGTCAAGGCTTCCTTCTCTTCAGCGAGCTTTCTATTTTCTTCCTCAAGTTGTTGAATCTTCATCTGAAGGTTTTCTATAGTAGCTTTCAATCCGAGAGCCTGTTCGAGCTCGGATCTCAGAGCTTCCAAGTTTGCACGTGTATCATTCAACTTTTCTTCAGTTAGCTTAATCTCTTTTTCAAGATTCTCCTTTGCTTCTTTAAGCTCTGATATTCCACCCGATATTCCATGCATTTCCTCAATTTCCTTTAGCACTTCATTCTTCCTTCGCTCTAGTTCCTGAATTTCCTCTTCGATTTTCTTGGCCTTATCTTCCAGCTTCCTTGTCTCCTCTTCGAGGTCGCCTAGCGATCTAAGCTTCTCGACTATTTCTTCCGCATTATAGTTGGCTTTCTTCATAGAGTCAATGGCTTTCAAAGCTTTGTCGAGATCTTCGAAGTCCAACCCTCTCTCCTTTAAAGCATCTACGATTTTCGCGATTTTTTGAACTAGCTCCAGGGTTAATTTGTGTTGCTCAAGATAGAGGTTTAAGTCCTCTTCAATTCTCTTTCTTTTTTCGAGAAGCTGCTCGATCGCGTATCTGAGCTTGACCTCTTCGCTTGAAAGCTTTTGGTAATTTCTGATAAGCGCTGCATAGCTTTTGCCATATTCTTTCTCAAGCTTTCTCAGCCTTAGAGCCGTGTTTATGTAGCGCTTTACTTTCGATTTTTCCCATCCAAGTTCTTCGGCGAGTTTTATGAATGATAGAAGCTTTTCTCTAGGTATGTCGAATTCGACTTTCGGGGCCTCAACGACTACGATCTCAAACTCATCATCGCTCAAAATCGTGCTCAATTGTTCATTTTCCCGAATCCGATATATAAGTGATTATTTTCAACGATTAAGCTGGCTCCTTCCAGCGTACTACGCAGGTCTTTTCTCCTTAACCCTTTTTCCTATCGTCTATACCTGAATCTTCTTTGAGGTCTTCTGCCTCCAAACCCTGCGGGCTGAGGTGTTTCGGAGAGGTTGTTCTCTAGGTTGACTTCCTCTATCGTTATGTCTACTTCTTCAACGGTGCCGTATCTGCCTAGGTTTAGCTGCATCTTCCCTCTGAAGAGCTTGATGAAGCCGTTCGTGATCTTTATCGTTGTTCCTTCCTGAACCTCGTCGATTCTATCATCCCATAAGACCAAGTTTATTGCTCCAGTTTCGTCAGCTATTAAAATCTCGCTTAGCCTATGTTCTTTCTGGTCGTATTGAGATGATACAACTCTTTCAGGCGACTTGCTCACAACCTTTGCAACCAAATTCACGTTTCTCGAACGCGGGGTTAACTGACCTATCTTAACTAACTCACTCATTCCCTTACGACTCCTTTTTGACAGCTTACTACGCCCCGCTCCCTATATAAGGGTTTTGAATTATAGTCCGTCAGATACATTCCTTCAATATGCTTATTGCTCGCTCTTTTCCGAGATCCCAGATGTATGGTCCAAGTCTGGGTCCGCGATCTCGGCCAAGGAAGATCAGGTAAAGCTTCTTGAAGAATTCTCTCGGGCTGAGGCCATTACTCCTAGCCGCTTCAAAGATTCCTCCTTGAACTTCCTCCGCGCTATTGGCTTCTTGAATTCTTTCTATTAGCTGCTTTATTGCCTTCTTTTCGGCTTCGGAGAGCTCGACGGGCTCCTTCTCAACAGCTCCCAAATCTATTGCATAGTTTATCGCCAGCTTCACCTTCCTCTCCGCCCGCTCATCGAGTTGATAGCCGTATTTCTTGAGTCTGCTGACTACGAATTCGAATCGCTTATCCTCGGGAGCGCTTATGGCCAGCTCCACTATTAGAGAATATGGGATATGAGGAGAGGGTTTCTCAGGGGGCTTAAGGAGATGCGAGTAGAGGTAAAGTCCCTTAAGCTTCGCTCGCTCGAGCTCGCTTGGAATCTTCACCTTATCAAAGTAAACATCTTCGAGATAATCTAATTCATCCATCAGCTTAGGAATCGTTTGAAGTGTCAGGATCCTCGTCCCAGTGGCGCGCTTGAAAAGCAGGAGAAGCAGGCTCTCAGGCGTTCCATATTTATACCAGAGCTGAGGTGTGAAAACGTTTCCAAGAGACTTCGAGATCTTCCTCCCCGAAGCATCTAAGAACATTTCATACCTAACGTGCATCGGAGGCTCGAATCCGAGAACATTTTTCGAAACCCAATCATTCACCTTTACCGAGTCGGCGATGTCTTTTCCATAGGCTTCAAACCTTATGTCTAGTGCCGCCCATCTCGCGGCGAACTCGACTTTCCATGCGAGTTTTCCGTCATCTTTAGTTATGTCTGCTTCTCCCTCGTATCCGCATCCTTCATAATACTTGTCCCCGATCTCCGCTCCCACGCACCTATACTTAACAACGCGTCTCTCGGGATCATACTCATATGCTTGGGTAGTGTAAATTCTCCCGCACTGCTTGCAGACCGCGAAGTATGGTAAAACTTTCTTGAACTTGCTTTGCCCCGTAAGTTCTTCGATCACCTCCCCTATCCTCTTCGCGTTCAATAGGATCTTGTGAATTTGTTCAGCTAGCATTCCCGAAGCATATACTTTTCTTCCAGACATGTATTTGCACTCTATTCCCGCTTGCTCTAATGCATCTTTCAGCATTCCGCTCGCATGTTCGGAAAATGATTCATGGCATCCAAAGGGATCTGGCACAGACGAAACAGGCTTTAACAAGTAGTCTTCAAGCCACCTCGGCATCCCTGCTGGAACCTTTCGCAGACCATCCATGTCATCCGTAAACGCGATGCTCTCCGAATTGTATCCTAGTTCTCGGAGCGCGAGTGTGACTCCATAGGCTCTAACGGCGTCAGCCATGCTTCCGATATGAGGTATCCCGGAGGCTCCGAGCCCGCTCTCAGTCCTGATTATGCTTAGATCTCTTCCGAGCTTCTTCTCTCTTTCTATCAGCTCGGCGGCAACCTTGTCAAGCCACGTTCCATGGCCGATTATCTCCCTCGACGGCATTCTCCCAGACGAGGTTTCAGAAACGCTACTATTATCGTTTCCTATACCCGTAGACGCATCTCGATTGCTCATCATATCTCACATCAAAGCCAGCTAGCCTCATCCTCTCCAAAACCCCTTTCCAAATCTTCCTACCCTTATGAATTCCAGGTTGCCCAACGTAATGCGCTATTCTTCCACCAGGCTTAAGGACTCTAGCTAGCTTCTTATAGAATTCGAGGCTATAGAGTTCTCCAGCGAGTGAAAATCGCGGCGGATCATGCATTACAGCGTCAAATTCTTCCTCATATTCCTCGATAACTTCAACAGCGTCTCCGAGCTTCAACTCAACCCTCTCATCTGCAAGCTCCCACGACCATGGATTAAGCTGCGCAAGTTTGATAACGTTCTCATCCTTCTCAATGGTTACAACCTTGCATGCTCCCTTCTTCAAGGCGGCGATAGCTGTGTAACCTAGTCCTGTGCAAACATCCAAAATTTTTCTGCATTTTAAATTCCCTAAGAGCTTGATTTTCATTTCGGAATCGACATCGGGTGTGACATCAAGTATCCTATGCATATGTATCCCATCGATTTCGAGCGTGGGGGGCGCACCCCACTTAACCAATACGAGCTTATAGAAGTGGTCTGAAGCTATTGAAAGAGGAACAAGCTCTCCGTTCTCGATGGTGTAGATATCTCGCTCCCTGCGCGCCGCAACCTCTATCTGGCTCCACCCTAACTCGATTTCGCCGACTTTAATGCCTTTTTCAGTCAATTCTGCACGTTGAAAGCTTTTCCCCAAATCTAGGGAAATCTCGACTTCTCTCCTACCATTGGATCTAGCTTTCAGAATGGCTTCGGCGACTGGGCTGCATATCAACGGCTTTCTTAGAGGCTGGAATCTCATTTCTCGAGTCCAGTTTTTCTATGCGAACATTTTTGATATGGATTTCCATGCTCTTCTGCGAAGCTATGCGCGTGATAATTGCTTCAAAAGCGGATCCGACATCCATGAAAATCGCTGAGATTCTAATAGACTCCTACGGCTTCCAAGAAATAGGGCAAAGCCTTTACCGCCGACGTGAGGTCTTTCTAAAAATTATCGAGGAGAAGCATATCTACTGCAATGGGCTCGCGGAAGACTTAAACCCAGATCTCGCGATAGTTGCTTCCTCCCATAAGTCCGAGGCAGGGATACGCGCCCTACTCACCCATCCAGTGGGAAATTGGGGAGAAGATGCATCTGTCGGAGGCTTACCCAAAACACTGTCGCCCACTAGCGCAGCCGCTCTATACACATCCCTACACGCACTCTCAGAAGAAGCATCGAATCTAAAGCTAGCCCAGTGGAGCATAGGTCTCGAAGTAACCCATCACGGACCCGCCACAAAGATTCCCTTGATATACGTCGAGGCTGGCGGCCCTCCAGGCGAGATTCCTGAAGAAAAAGCCTTAGAAGCGGTCGCGTATGCATGTGTGAAGGTTGCTGAATCGTCTTTTAACGCTCCTCCAGCTGCCATAGGATTCGGGGGAGGTCATTATGCACCCTGCTTTACGAGGCTTGCATTGAACCAAGAATACTCTTTCGGACATATGTGCCCAAAATATGCCATGCCAGTTAGCCGTGAAATGATTATCCAAGCATTCGAGAAGACGATTGAGAAACCTAAGCTCGCGGTGATAGATTGGAAAGGTTTGCGAAGTAGAGATCGAGCGGAATTGATTTCTGTTTTGGAAGAACTCGGCGTCGAGTGGGTTAAAGCCTAGCCTGGTTAAAATCTATATCTGAAGCTGTGGGTAAAAATTATTGGTGCAAAATCTTGAAGATAACCGTGAAGGCTTTCGCAACTCTAAGAGACGCATTTGGAGGGAGAGGATTCTTAACGATAGAGCTTCCCGAAGGTTCTTCCATCGAGGATCTAATCCGCGAGCTACAGAACTTATTCAAGCTCAAAGCAGAGCTGGTAGACTTGGGAGAATCCACATCAAATATCAAGATACTGGTGAACGGGAGGGAGATTAGATATCTCGAAGGAGTTAAAACGAAGCTTAAAGACGGAGATGTAGTAGCATTCATTCCACCAGTCGGAGGAGGATGACCTGTGTCAAAACTTTCTCCAGAAGAACTTGAAAGATATGACAGGCAGCTCAGAATACCATCCTTCGGGGAAGAAGCTCAATTAAAGCTCAAGAGTTCTACAGTCCTCATAGCTGGTGTAGGAGGGCTAGGCTCTATCGCAGCGATTTACCTTGCTGCTGCTGGCGTTGGGAAACTTAGAATAGTTGACGAAGGCCTCGTTGAGCTGAGCAACCTAAATCGCCAAATCCTATACTCCACGGAAGACATAGGTCAGCCAAAAGTTTTAATCGCCTCGAAAAAGTTAATGGAGCTTAATCCATTGATAGAAATCGAGGCGATTCAAGAAAGGATAACCGAGGAGAATGTCGAAGAGCTTCTACGCGGCGTAAACCTCGTCGTAGACGGCCAAGACAATTTCAAAACCAGATTCATAATCAATAAGGCATGTATTCGATATTCCAAGCCATTCATTTATGGAGCAGTTTACGGAATCGAAGGCAGACTAATGACGATAATTCCCGGTAAAGGCCCCTGCTTAAAATGTTTAATCCCCGGAGAGCCGAAAGAAATTGAAAAGGTTCCTGTAATCGGGCCTGCGCCTGGGCTCGTGGGGGCGCTTGAAGCTCTTGAAGCGATAAAATTGCTAACTGGGATAGGGAAGCCGGCTGTTGGCAGGTTGCTAGTAATCGATGGAGAGGCGTTATCCTTCAATAGCATTGAGGTTAAGCGTGATCCAAAATGTCCTGTATGTGGAGGAAAATAAAATTGTGGGGAAAGGTTTAGATTATTCCGAGTTCTTTCAGAGTTTCTTCTGGAACTGTTCCGTCAGGGTTATACTTGTGCTTCTGGTAGTATTCGTCGAGCATTTTCTCGAATATCTCTTTGTCGTAGATCTCGCCCTTAACTGAAGCTTCCTCGAAGAACCTCTTAGGTAACATGTCATCATTTCTCGTAAATCCATGTAGTTGGTTGAAGTATCTCTCCTGGGTCCAGATTCGCTCTCCGATCGTGTCAAGATCTTCTGGCGTCACCTCTATTCCAGTGAAGGTGGAGTAGAGCGCGGCATAGTCCTCCTTTGTTAAGGCGAAGCTACTGAACTTGCATACAGTCAAGCTATCCATTACTGCGAACAGTCTTTCAAGCGCTATTACGAGATCGACCTTTCCATCATAGGCAAGCGGATCAGTCTTGTACGGTATTCCAAAGACCTCGGATGCAATCGCGTAGGCTCGGAGGTGGCAGGCGCCTCTATTAGATGTTGCATAGGTTAATCCCATTCCTTTAACTCCTCTCGGATCATATGCAGGTATGCTTAGCTTCTTAACGGACATCGAGAGCTCTGGTGCTCCGACTTTTTCGGCAACATTCGCTCCTCCTTCAGCTAGCAGGTCTCCTATCTCATCCTCTCGATAAGCTATTTTTCTTATGAGCTCGGCGTACTTGTCCGCGTCGCCCCACTTTATCTCCTCTTTGAGGAGTCCTCTTTCAGAGGCTTCAGTAGCTACTGCAAGTGTATTGCCTAGCTCTATTGTATCTAATCCATAGATGTTTGCGAGATAGTTTAGATAGGAGACTGCTTCGATGTGGTCTAGCCCTATCATCGCTCCGAGAGCCCAAATAGTCTCATATTCTGGCCCTTCGCTCTTGTGCTTGTATTTTCCATCCTTTACCTCGCTATCTCTCTTGCAGGCGACTGGGCATTGATAGCATGTCATGTTTCTCTTAAATATAGTTCCTCTCATGTTTTCGCCAGAAATGAAGTACGCGTCTTCGAACTGAGTCTGCTTAGCATTTCTCGTCGGGAACGCTCCGAGCTCATTGATGACATTCACTAAGACGGCGGTTCCATAGACTGATAACCCTCCTTTGCCTGGGCTCGTAACATCGCTCTCCATAACTTTCTTCATCGCGTTCGCAAGAGCCTTTCTGAATTCTTTCGGGTTTGCAGGTTTAGGTTTCCGCTTCATGTCCGCTATTATCACGAGTCCTTTGACCTTCTTGCTCCCCATTACTGCGCCCATTCCACATCGACCCGAAGCTCTGCCTCCAGGCGCGAATCGACTATAATGCATGATGTTAGCGAATTTGACTAAATGCTCTCCAGCTGGACCTATTCCATAGAAGACTACGGTTGCTCCATATTTCCTCTTAACGGACTGATAAGCCTCAGCTGTCGTTTTACCCCAAAGCACTTTAGCATCCTCGATCCTAACAGCTCCACCCTTCACAACAAGATACACGGGATCCTCCGAGGCTCCAGTTAGAACTATGCCGTCAAATCCTGCAAGCTTTATAGCTGGACCAGCATATCCTCCGCAGTGACTATCAGCGAATGCTCCGGTGAGGGGGGATCTCGTGACAGCGGCAACTCTATTGGCCATCACTACGTCGCTTCCAGTTAACGGCCCAGTCATTATAATGAGAGGATTTTCAGGGGAAAGCGGGTCCTTGCCAACTCCGTGCTTTAAGAGTATTCGGCCACCTAGACCTCTTCCTCCAATGAACTTCACAGCATCATCCTCATCAATTTCCGTATACTCAACCTTCTTCTCTGAAAGGTCAACCCAGGCTATTTTATTCGCATATCCACTTATCGAGGTCACAATTTGATTAATGTAGGAAGCCTATAAAAGTCTTTTATGGAAATATTCTCCGCCCAGTCATTTCATACACATCGTAGTGCGGGAGTTCCTTCAGCCTCTTAGCGAATTCTTCACTTCTCAATGCTTCTAAGACTTTCCTAACGGCTTCCTTTCTCAACTTCTCCTTTCGGATTGCGAGGTCGTAATGTTCTTTCGCTAATGGTATGAAGTCCAAGCCGTAAAGCTTGGCGACATAGCCGACTGCTATACCGACATCAGCTCTGCCCTCGGCGACAGCAGCCGCAACGGCCGTATGAGTTCTTGCTTGATAGGTATATCCCTTAATAGCTTTCTCAGGATCTTCTACCCCGATCTTCTTTAACTGGATATCGATGAAGGTTCGTATTCCCGAGCCTTTAATCCTATTTATGAAGACGACGTCATCTCGTAGCAGATCTCTGAAGCTCCTAATGTTCTTAGGGTTACCCGGGGCGACAACAAATCCAATTTCTCTCACATAGCCTCCATAGACTTCAACTAAGCTTTCTATCCCAAGGGCTTTCGGCATATGGATATTGTACTCCATAGTTTCTTCATCAAGTAAATGTGTTCCCGCGATATCCGCTTCACCTCTCTTCAAAGCCATCCATCCTCCCATGGAGCCCACGTTAATGATCTTCGCATCCTTAATGCCAGCGACTCCAAGCAAGATATCCATGGCTGGACAATGGCTCCCAATCACGACGAGGCTTGGCGGACGATACTCTCCAAAGAGCTGAACTCTTATCTCTTCATTCTCATCGACGTACTGCTTATCTTCAGGTATGATCGCGAAACCATCCGCTTCTAGTAGCGCTGATATCGAGCCTGAGTCAACCAGTTTTGGATAGGCTAGGAGCCCCTTTGGCGATTCAACGAGCTGAACGGGGATCATGTAGGTTTTTCCGCCCACATTTACTCTGAATGGCGCTCTAGCAGTTATCGTCAAATCTTTGATAGCTTCAAATCCCGTTAACTTTAGGAGTATGGGTCTGATAACGCTTATGAAAATCATCATCGAAGAAAGCGGGAACCCGGGCAGTCCTATCAGTAGCTTCCCGCTTGGAGAGATCGCTATAACCGTAGGTTTTCCAGGCTTAACCCTGATGCCATGAACAAGAATCTCCCCTAATTTCTCGAAAACCTCGTATACGACATCTCCTGCTCCAGCGGAGGTGCTGCCCGAAGTAATCACTACATCGAACTCTTCTAAAGCCTTTGAAAGATTATCGTAAATCACTTCATAATTATCTGGTAAGATTCCCATATACTCTGCTTCAAATCCCAGTTCTTTTAGCAGAGCTGAAATGGCGTAACCATTAACGTCATAGATTTTCCCGAGTTCAAGCCTATTAGGCGGCTGAATTAGCTCATCACCAATTGAGAAAACGGCAATTTTCGGAATCTTATACACTTCAACCTCAGAATAGCCAAGGGCTGCAAGGACGGCTACTTCCCGCGAGGTAAGCTTTCTACCCCTTCTAAGTACAAGGTCTCCGAAAGTTATATCTGAACCTGTTTGAGCAATGTTCTCCCCGGGCGCGGCGGCTCTGAAAAATTGAACGCGGTCTCCAATCCTCTTCGTGTACTCTATCATTATCACCGCGTTTGCTCCAGGAGGTATAGGTGCGCCGGTTGCTATTTCTGCGCATTCTCCAGAAGATATCTTCACCCTCGGTTTTTCTCCTATCTTAACGCTTCCCACGAGCTTTAACTCGATTGGATGTTCTTCGTCAGCTTGGTAGACATCTTCTGCTTTCACGGCGTAACCGTCTACTAGAGATCTATCGAATGGAGGTGAATCTGCTTTGGCTTGAATATCTTCTGCAAGAACTCTTCCAAAAGCGTTGATGAGCTTTACTTTCTCGGTGCCTAGTGGGGAGATTTTCTCGCAAACGAGCTTTATAGCATCGCTTATATCAACAAGCCTATGAAAGATTCTACGCTCCCGTTCAGTCATCAATCTTACACACCATCTAAGCTCATCGGCTATTAAACTCTATAGAAGAGAGAAGTTCAACTTCCACCACGTCTCCCTCGTCGAATCCCTCTACTTCCTCTGGAATTATGAGAAGACCATTCCCGCGGGTTAGTGTTGAAAGAACTCCTGATCCTGTGACTCTTAGAGGCTCTACTAGAACGCGTCCTTCTTCATTTTTGAAGGCTTTAACTCTCACGAATGTTCTAATCCCTGGTGGAGATGCAACTCGCCTAGTTAAGACTCCTTTAACTTTTGGTTTGGGATCGAATTTGCATCCAAGCATTTGTTCAAGTGCGGGAATTACGAGAACTTGAAATCCGATTAACGCTGCAACGGGGAATCCTGAGAGCATGAAGATAGGCTTTCCATCTGCGATGGCGAAGCCTGTTGGCTTAGCTGGTCTAATCTTCAGCCCATGGACAATTATCTCAGCGTTTTCCGATACTGCTTCTGGGACTAGATCCTTTTCTCCAACGCTCGTTCCACCCGTCACTATCACGGCGTCAGCATGCTCTAATCCATAACGTAACTTAGCTAGAATATCGTCTAACTGATCTTTTGCTATTCCGAGGTCAAGAGGCTCAGCTCCATGCTCAATAAGCAGAGATTTTAGCATGGGCTTCGTGCTGTCGTAGATCTTTCCAGCTTCCGCTTCCTTCTCTAGTTCTATTAGCTCTGAGCCTGTCGAAATTAACGCTATCCTAGGTTTTCTAAGGACTTTAATTCTCGATATTCCGAGCGATGCTAATGCTCCGATATGCCATGGCTTAATTATCGTACCTCGTCTCACCACGATATCGCCCTTACGGTAATCTTCCCCCCTTCTGGATATATTCTGGTATGGGTGAACTTGCTGAAAGACTTTGATCACGTTTCCTTCTCGTTTAGCGTTCTCCACAGGAACTACCGCGTTTGCTCCAGTTGGTATAGGTGCTCCCGTTAGGATTTCAGCTGCTTGTCCTCTAGAAATCTTTGAGACGCATTCTGAGTTCATTCCTGCTTCGATTCTTCCAACGAGTTTAAGCTCGATCGGATTTGTGATTGAGGCTCCAAAGGTGTCTTCTGCGATGACGGCGTATCCATCCATAGCGCTTCTATCATATGGCGGAGAGTCGATTGGAGCTAAAACATCTTCACCGCAAACTCTTCCAAGAGCTGAAAGCAGGTCGACTTCCTCCAGCTCCTGAATTCTATGCGTCATCCTTTCCTTCATCTTGCGAAGGGCGTCTTCAATTAACGTAAGCTCCTTGAATCCCTTCATCTTCTCTCTCATGCAATCCGCCAAGCGAACAAGCTGCTAGGTAAGAAATAATTCTTCCATAACGCCTTCCTCGGCAAAATGTTGGATAATCGTGAAATGGACGACGTTTATCCATCATGTTGACGATTTTTCGTTAAAAAGACAAATATCATCTCCTCAGCCGCATAGGTTGATAAAGGGTAATGAGAAAGGCTGCCTCAATCAACCTAACAAGTCTTAAGGAGCCGATGGACGAGCGTAAGCTAGCGATCTTCCGGATACAGACAAAAATACTGGATGTCATGGTTAGGAGGCTACTAGACAAGGGCTTCTACTGGATTCTACCAGTAATCTTGTCCAAGAGCACGGATCCACTTTGGCCCGATCCAGACTTCAGTATCGAAAAGCGGATCGAAGTCGAGATCTACGGCGAGAAGGTTAGAGCCATGCAGAGCATGATAGTCCACAAAAGAGTATTAGTCTCACTGGGGCCAGAGAAGTTCTTCATATTGTCGCCGAACATTAGGATAGAAAGGAGAGAAAGAGCCAAAACCGGGAAACACCTCTACGAATTCACCCAATTGGAAATCGAAATCGCTCATGCAAAGATGAAAGACGTTTTCAGCATCTTTGAAGAAATCATAGTCGAGTCAATGAGAAGCGTTAGAAAAGACTTGAGGAAAGAACTAGAATTGCTGGAGAGAGATCTCAAGATTCCCAAGACTCCATTCAAAGTATACAAGAGAAGAGAGCTCGAGGAAAAATATGGAGATAGATGGAAAACGGATATCGCATCATACATCGATGAGCCAGTTTGGATCACGGATATCCCGCGAGAGTTCTATGACTATGAAGATGAGGAGACCGGAGAATGGAGGAACTTTGATCTAATTCTACCAGAAGGCTTTGGCGAGGTGATCTCTGGAGCGGAGCGGGAATATGAGTACGAGAAAATCGTTAGGAAAATGGAGAGGGATGGCGTTGATAAGTCGCAGTATAAGCTCCTTTTAGAATTAGCGAGGGAAGGAAAATTGAAGCCTTCTGCGGGAGCTGGCCTTGGGATCGAGAGGTTCGTAGCATACGTGACGGGAGTAAAGCATGTCGCTGAAGTCCAGCCCTTCCCAAGAATTCCAGGAATAGTCCCAGAAATCTAGCGCTATCAAGATTCATCTGGATGAGTTTATATTAAGCTCTAGACCATTATCAGACGTGCGGAAATTTAATCTCATAGTCACGACTCCGAGGGGGCAGGAGAACCTAGCGGCAATAGAGCTAGAAGACTTACTCAAATCTTTTGGAGACGGCTCACCAGAAGTATCTATCACAAACGTTGCAGGCCTCTTGACGGCCAAAACAAGCCTCGACCCCCTAGACGTGATAGAGAGAGTGAAAAAGATAATAGATGAAGAACCTTGGAGGATCGGCAATCTGATGCGGTTCATTCCCGTCGAGGAGGTCGTCGAATCAAATATCGAGAAAATCTCCGAAGCTGTTGAGAAACTTTCTTCAAAGATACCGGAGGACGCGAGTTTCAGAATAACGATAGAGAAGAGACATACCTCGTTATCCAGCTCGGAGATAATAGAAAACGCCGCCAAGAAAATTAACAGGAAAGTAAATTTGAAGAATCCCGATTGGATAGTCTTAATCGAGATAATAGGAGCCTTCACCGGAATATCCGTGATAAAGCCAGATCAGATTCTGAGCGTAGCTAAGTTCAAGAGATAAGATAAAATATCGAAACGAACGCAAGATGCTTTGGAAATGATCGAGGAGATTGGAAGAATAGCGGTTAAGGTTGCTGGAAGAGAGGCTGGAAAGAAATGCGTCATAGTTGATGTCATCGATAAAAACTTCGTCCTAGTCACTGGGCCAAAAGAATTAACTGGCGTGAGGAGGAGAAGAGCTAATGTCGCTCATCTTGCTTTCACACCTCATAAGATTGAGATTCAGCGAAATGCAAGCGACGAGGAGGTTATGAAAGCTCTCGAGAAAGCAGGCTTAATCGACTACATGAAGCAGAAGACGGAGGTTCAGCCGAAAGCAATAGTCTCCTGAAGCTTTTTAGAATCCACATCTACTCTTTATTCAAGGAATGATTGCTGAAGCAGTTAAGCCTCCATGGGAGCTTGAGAGACGAATTCTCGTAAGAATCGATGCAGAGTCAAATCCCGAATATGGCGAAGACCCATATAAGCGGCCTATCGAGAAATTACTAAACTTCTGCGTCATAAATATCGATAAACCTAGAGGACCCACCAGCCACGAGATAGCTTTCACGATTAAAGAGCTTCTTCGAGCCGAGAGAGCCGGCCATGGCGGAACACTCGATCCAGCGGTTTCAGGAGTCCTCCCGATACTAGTGAATGATGCGACTAAATGCGCTGGAGCAGTAATGAAGGGTGGGAAAGAATATGTCTGCGTGATGAGGCTTCACGGCGACGTCTCCGATCAAGAATTGGAAGAAGCTCTAAGATTCTTCACAGGAGAAATCTATCAAGTACCCCCAGTTCGCTCAAGCGTCTCCAGGACTATTAGGACGAGAACGATTTATCGGATCGAACTCTTAGAACGAGATGGGCGAAACGTCCTCTTCAAGGTCGCATGCTCCGGGGGCACATATATTCGAAAGCTTTGCCACGACATAGGACTTTATCTGAAATGCGGCGCCCACATGCAGGAGCTAAGAAGAACTAGAGCTGGCCCCTTTTCCGAGGAAGAATGCTATACTCTTCTAGATCTATATGGCGCCTTGAAAGAGTATCGAGAAACTGGAAACGAGAAGTCTTTGAGGAGAATTTTGAAGCCTATCGAAGAGGCTGTGAAGCATCTTCCAAAAATCTATCTCCTCGATACAGCCGTAGACGCCATATGCCATGGAGCGAACCTCGCCGTAGGAGGAATAGCAAAACTCGAAGACTCTGTTAAAAAGGACGAGATAGTCGCTATGATGACTCTAAAGGGCGAGCTAGTAGCCCTCGGGAAAAGCAGGATGGATGCATACGAAATCTTGGAGAAAGATCGGGGAATAGCCGTCGATACCGAGCGAGTAATAATGCCGCGTGGAACCTATCCACCCATATGGAAGGGCGGAAGAAGAAAAGCAAAATAACGAAGTTCAGCGGCTTCGCATTTTAGATTTTAATACAGCCTAACCATACACGAGATTAGCGGCGGTACCCTAGCCTGGTAAGGGGCAGGCCTGGAGTAGTCTGGAAAGCCTGTGGCCCGTGTGGGCCTCGAGGGTTCAAATCCCTCCCGCCGCGCATCCA
>CAZDPL010000011.1:0-20417 GCA_964507345.1 uncultured Nitrososphaeria archaeon | reverse complement strand
ATTATTGGGAGAGAAGTGGTGGACCGGGCGGGATTTGAACCCGCGACCTCCCGCACGCCAAGCGGGCGATCTCCCAGCTGATCTACCGGCCCCTAGATTCGATTTTTCATTAGGTCGTCTTTAAATCTTTTCGCGGCAGATTTATTTCTCTCCGATTTTTTAGGCGAGAAGCTTCTTAGGCTTAAGCCAGTTGTATTTTCTCCATTTCTTGGTTTCTCCGAATCCGCAGTGGGCGCATCTCCCCTTCTTTATGTTAAATGAATGTTTTCCACATCTTCTGCAGCGTATGTGGACTACTTTGTTCCGTTTTCCAAAGGATGGGGTTCCTTTCGTCACTTCTCTTCACCCTCCTTCACGGTTGGGGAGATCATCATTACATTATCTCCTCTTATGACTATCATTCCAAGCCGCTTCTGCGTCGAGTTGTCGTCCGAGATTTCCTCGGCTTGCTCTAGGACTAGGTTCATGTGCTGATCGTATCCTTGGAGTATTCCTCTCAGCAACTTGCCTCCCCTCAGCCTCACCAGCACCGTGCTTCCGAGACTCTTTGACAGAACCTTTAATGAAATGTCCGAAGACAACCTCTCAGCCTACTTCACAGCATTTAATCACCAATATTAATTTTTACCGCGGTTGGCGATAATTCTCCCCGCATATTGAATCTATACTCAGAGAGTTTAATCCATCTGCGATGGAAGCTACCTTTTTCTCTCGGCAGGAGGATTTTATCGCTGGTTCGATATGAGCGGCGAAGTGGAGCGGAAGATTTTAAGGGAAATCGAAGAAGAAGTACAGAAAATTCTAAGCGAGGAGAAGAAGAGACAGGAAGTTTCGAAAGCGCCCATCGAGATACATTATCTAAAAACCATGAGAGAAGATTTACTCGAGGAGCTTCTTGGAGAAGGTGGGGGAAAGGTCATTTTATTAGCATTGAGCCAGGAAAACTTGGATCAGGTTAAGGGTAGGATCTCGGAGCTTGCTCAAAGAGTTCGGGAGGCTAATGGTGAGCTGTATTTCGTTCGTTGGCCAACGCTGCTGATCTCCTTAGGAGATACGCGGATCAGAGTTCACGATTGATTATTCAGCTCTTAGACTCAAGGGTTATCGATTCGAGGTTCTGCGGGGTATATATCCTAGTATTTGGAAGAACTTTAGAAGCGCTTTTCGCT
Organism: uncultured Nitrososphaeria archaeon; assembly: GCA_964507345.1. Classification (GTDB taxonomy): domain Archaea; phylum Thermoproteota; class Nitrososphaeria_A; order Caldarchaeales; family Wolframiiraptoraceae; genus Wolframiiraptor. The sequence goes on along the minus strand of CAZDPL010000011.1, from coordinate 19,248 downwards.
AGACTTGTTACGGCGTCAGGCTCTCCGTGAACGAGTATGAGCTTTCTTGGTTTGGGCTTGAATGCTCTGAGATAGCTTAGTAGCTGCTGCCTGCTTGAGTGGCCTGAGAATCCATCAACTTTGACCACTTCGAGCTTGACGTTTATGAGCTCGGTCTTTCCAGTTTCGTCTATCATCGAGAACTCTCTCACGCCCTTGAGAAGCTTCCTTCCAAGAGTTCCCTCGACCTGATAGCTCACGAAAATCAACATGTTCCGGTCATCGGACGCGAACTCTCTTAGATAGGTTAGAATCGGGCCTCCTTCGAGCATTCCGGACGTGGCCATGATTATCATTGGTCCCTCCATGTTTAGGATGTCGTCTCGCTGCTGCTGGCTTCTAACGGCCGTGAAGTATTCGCTCATGAAGACGTTTCCTAGCTCCTCGATTCTTCCGCCAAGCTCTCTTCCTAGATAGCTTGGGAAGGCTGTGTGGATGGCGGTTGCCTCGATGACGAGTCCATCTAAGAAGACTGGCACTTCCGGTATCATTCCAGTAGAGAATAGATGGTTTAGAACCAGCATTATCTCCTGAGCTCTTCCAACAGCTGGGACGGGTATCAGGACTTTTCCTCCGCGCTCTATCGTCTGCTTGATGTAGTTCGCGAGAAGTTGCTCGCTCTCCTCCCTCGTGAACTGGACTGGCGTCGCTCCATAGGTGCTCTCCATGATCAGGGTCTCGGCTCTCGGGAACTTGTAAACCGCCGCATCTAAGGTTCGGCTATTCTCAAACTTGAAGTCGCCAGTATAGATGACGTTATGGAATCCCTCGCCTATATGGATGTGGATTATCGCGGATCCGAGGATGTGGCCCGCGTTGTAGAAGGTTATCCTGATGTCGGGCGTAATGTTAGTGACGACTCCGTAGCTCAGGGTCACGGTATGCTGAATCGCAGTCCTCACATCGCGCTCGGTATATGGCGCGAAGACCCCCTCCTTGCCAGCCACGTTGATGAAGTCTAATTGCTGCATCAGCATCAAGGGCAAGGTCGGCTCAGTACAGTAAACAGGACCTCTGTAATCGTACTTGAAGAGATATGGAACCATTCCCATGTGGTCGAGGTGGGCGTGGGTGATCACGACCGCGTCTAACTCATTGACGAGATCCTCCATTATATCGAATCTCGGAATCATCTCTATGTTTCTCGTTCCACCTGGCGAGAAGCCGCAGTCTAAGAGAACTTTACTTTCATTCGTTTGGAGGAGGATCGCGGATCTTCCGACCTGCATTCCTGAACCTAGGATCGTTATGACCGCGTCCTTGGTTTCGAAAACTTGATTCCTGAAAACTTTCTCGCCTATCCTTCTAAGGGCTTGAAGCCTTTCCTCGGGGTAGCCGTAAATTATGTTATTCGCCTTCTCAATCGTCTTCGTCTGCATGGGAGGCTGCATCTCGACGCGAATAACCCAGCCCGTCTCGGCGCTGAGCTTCTTAACCTCGTCATCAGACGGCGGCTTGACCGTCGGAGTTAGCTCGACGACCACTTCTCCAATCAAATCATTGAAAATCAAAGCTTGAACTCCCTTAATCGCCTCCTTTATCCTGCTTTCCAAAACCTCTTTCGGAGTCCTTATGGACTCATCCGGTCGAATTACTATCCTCTTCTTGATTAGGGTCACTAAGTCCTTCGCTATCTGATCCCTATTCGAGAAGACCTCGGGGTTCCGGGTGTAGATCGCGATCCTCGGCCCCTCGAACTCTATCTTCGTTACTCCGGCTTCGATCGGGTTCACGATAGAGAAGTATCTAGCTATTTCATGCCGCAGCTTATCCAGTGAGAAAAGTTCCTGCGAGGTCATGATCGTGAGAACCTTACCCTAATACACTGTTTTCACATATTTCGCATAGAGCGGCTTCTTCTCTTCAAGTGTGAGCTCCGTGTATTTTCCATCGACCTTGATGTATGCTACATCTATGCTATCTCCCGAGCCGATATCCCTCTGAATCGCGGCGGCGACGGCTTTGAAGACGAGCTTAGCAGCCTCTTCAACGCTCATATTCTCATCATACTCGCTCTCCAGGATACCGTAGGCTATCGGAGAGCCTGATCCCGTCGAGAAGATCTTCTCCTCGGTGAGCGTCCCGTATAGGTCTACGTTGAAGATGTGTGGGCCTTGAGAATCTACTCCAGCTATTATGAGCTGGACTTCGTATGGGAAGAGCCTCCATCTGAAAGCCATGTTCGCAGCGAGCCTAGCAATCGATATTATTGGCATAGGCCTATTCCAGAGGACAGAGTAGTATCTCACGTTGGCGCGCAGGTAGTCGATAAGGTTCTGAGCATCCGCGACCCTTCCAGCGATCGTTATCGCAGCATAATCGGAGAGCGGGAAAACCTTCTTACACTTCCTATGCGCTACGAAGAAGCCGGCCGTCGCTCGGGTATCCGTAGCTAGGGCGACACCGTCCTTAACTACCAAACCTACAGTCGTAGTGCCCGTTTTTACCGATTTAGCTTGGAAAACATCTCCAGAAAACATCTACCTTAGCACCCAGATGCAGCCGGATCTCCAGCTGCCTCCTCCAGCCTAATGACTACTAAGAAGCTTAATAAAAGGTTTATGGGGTTCGAGTGAAAAATTATTTGCTGAACGTTATTGAGATTATGCTTAATAAGGAGGTTCTGGAGAGAGAATTTTTGAGCATTTATGTCGAGTGAAGGCTCAGCGGCGGAGCAAAAACCTGAAAAGAAGGAGGCGCAGCAAACTCAAGCTCAGCAAATCGTTAGGGAAGGCGACTTAGTTCTAATCGACTACACCATCAGGGTTAAGGAAAGCGGAGAACTCATCGAGACCACTATTGAGGACGTGGTTAAGAAAGAGGGGCTCGAAGCCTCGGGAAGATTTGAACCTAGACTCGTCATCCCGGGAAAAGGATTCATGCTGAAAGCATTTGAAGAGCAGATAATCGGAATGGCTCCAGGAGAAGAGAAGAAATTCGAGATTCCGCCCGAGAAAGCATTTGGACCTAGAGATCCATCTAAGATCAGGGTTATTCCGCTTAGAAGATTGAAGGATGTAGAGGGGCCGATAACGATTGGAAGCAGGATCGTAGTCGATGGGAGAGAAGGCATCGTGAGAAGCATAGGCTCTGGAAGAGTTCAAGTAGACTTCAATCCATATCTCGCGGGAAAAACTCTCGACTGCTATGTGAAGGTCGTTAAAATCTTGACCGAGAAGAATGAGAAGATTAAGGCGCTGATCCATTATAGGATACCTGATGTAGATGTGTCGAAGTTTAAGATTAGGACGACGAAAACTTCTGTTACAATTCAGATACCAGATGAAGCAATACTCTTACCCACGATCCAGGTTGCGAAGAGGGCTCTCGCCAAAGATTTGATGGAATATGTTGAGGGAATTGAGAAAGTAACGTTCACCGAGGTCTTCGCTAAGGAGAAGGCTCAATAGAGTGTCAGTAGCTCGGGGCTCGCAGATTCATCTTCAACATCTATTATCGCGCAGAATCCGTTTTTCGCAGCTCCAGCATTCACGATAACGGTTTTCCCGATCTTAGTTATTCCTCGACCCTCATGCGCATGACCAGTACACACCAGAATTGGCTGAACCTCCTCGACAAATTTTCTAACAGCTGTGCTTCCAATATGCTTCGTCCCTGTGAAATCCACTTCAGTTCCATAGGGAGGGCTATGAGTAACTAAGATTATCTTCTGCAGTTGTCGGAAATTTTTGAGAACATCTTCGAACTCCTCTTCCTCAAGCTCAGTAAGTGTTCCGAATTTGCCGCTACCTCCACCCGCTCCCACGAAAGTATAGCCAGAAAACTCCTTTAGCCTACCATTGAGATTAACGGCATTCAGCTTCTCAGGATTCCATTTCAGAAGCTCTGGAGAATCACAGTTCCCAGAGACGAAGAAGATCGGTAGCTCGGCTTTGGAGATTATTTCCAAGATTTCTTCGGCGTCGCTTGGGCCTCCGAAGTGGGTTATATCTCCAGCGATTACTATTAGATCTGCCTTAAGCTCCTTGGCTTTCTCGGGAATCCTCTCCGCGGCTTCGAAGCTTCCATGAATATCGCTAACCTGAAAGATCCTCATAGCGAATCAGAAATTACTATGAGAAATTAAAATATTTCTTCTCGAAAGACGGCGAAGTAGAATAAGCCTTTTTCAGCTTGTTGGATATGAACACGCCAAATTTAGTAAAAGCTTTAAGTGGTAAGGGTCTGCCTAAGGTAATGGCGATGCTGAGAAATAACCCTTTTAATAGATCACCTATTTCCGGAATAAATGATAAACCTCTGAACGAACGCCAACTCCCGGAACATTATCCTGGTTATAGATGGGCTGTTTTAGCAATAGCGTTAATAGCGTTTTCCTGCTATGGAACTGGAATGGTTTGCATTGGCGTAGTATTGCCGGATCTCATAAGAGAATTGAAAATCAGTGGCGTCCTTGCAGGTAATTTAACGGCAATGTATTGGTTGCCCGGCATAATTTTCACCCTCGTCGGAGGCGTTGTCGCCGATAGATATGGAAGGAAAAAAGTTGGGACTCTATCGCTATCACTCATAGTGATCGGAGCAGTGGTAATGATCGTTTCGAGAAGTTACGTAGAATTAGCTATCGCAAGGCTCCTTATGGGAATAGGGGCGGGCTTAATACCCCCTAGTTTTACCGCTATTTTACCCGAATGGTTCCCTCAAGAACAACGCGGACTAATTCTAGGCTGTCCTATCGCAGCCTATAATGCGGCTGCTTTCCTGACATTTCTAGGATCATCTCTTGTGCCTTTATACGGCTGGAGAGCATATATAGGATACGTCGTTGTTCTGCCGTCACTTATCGGCTTAATCCTAGCGGCTCTCATATTGAAGGAGCGTGTGAAGGATAAGGAGAGAGAGGCGGAATTCCGGTGGAAAGATGTAAAAATCTGCATTAAAAACCGAAACATAATCAAAGGCGCAGTATATTGGATGATGATAGTAGGTCTTTATTCCACTATGAACACGTGGTATCCGACGTTCTTCGTCGACACCATCGGATGGAGCTTGCCTTATGCCGCATTAATAGTCTCGATGAACGCTATAGCCGGGATTCCCTTCGGCCCAATAGGTGGGAGAATATCAGATAAGCTGGGCTCGCGGAAACTCGTTCTATGGATAAGCGCACTGATACTTGCTTTCACCTACATGCTCCCCGTTTCGATTCGAGATTTCTACTTACTCATCGCGGACATAATTCTCATAGGCGTATTTGCTACGCTACCGAATGGACCTATCATCGCTCTAACGGTTGATCTAGCTGGCACAGCGTTGGCGGGAACCGCGATAGGAGTGATTTATTTTGGCGCAAGCATAGGATCCGTGTGGAGCCCGATACTTTTCGGCGCGTTAAAAGACATTACAGGGACTTGGAACTATAGCTTCTACATGCTTGGCATAATGGGATTAATAGCTCTCATAGCAGTGACGCTTATCAAGGAAAAAGGCTCCCCTTAATCGACAGCGTCAAAAGATCATTCAACCTTTCTTCTCAAGCCTTTTTAACCCTCGGAAAGAACGTTTAAAGATCGCTGACGACGATCTTTCCGAAGGAGGCGGGGGTAGCCAAGCCTGGCCAAAGGCGGCGGGCTTAAGAACTTACAAATGCTGGTCAGATCGGGTTAAGAAACCCGCTCCCGTAGGGGTTCGTGGGTTCGAATCCCACCCCCCGCATAAACCTCACAATTCTAAGTAGAGGCTTCAGATGCGCTGGCGCTTTGGTGAAGTAGATGCGTTTTCGAAGGAGTTTCTAGCGTTATCTGCGTCAGGCTTGCTCGCGATTCTAAGCTCGACGATGTCCAAGTCTCCCACGCTACCTCTCTTCGCTCAAAGCCTCGGATTAAGTGAGGGAGAAATCGGATTAGTCGCAGCCGCGTCAACGATCGTTGGGATAATTATCAATTTTACGGCTGGAGCGCTTTCAGACATTTATGGTAGAAAGGGGCTTTTAGTCGCGGCGGGCTTTTTCTTTGCTTCAGCACCATTTCTCTACCTCTTTGTCGCAGATGTGTTAGGACTTGCTTTAGTTCGAGTGTATCATGGCATCGCTACCGCCACCTTCACTCCCGTCGCGATAGCCTTCATCGCGGACATGTATCGATCTAGGCGTGGAGAGATGATGGGCTTCTTCTCATCAGCCACGATGATTGGGAGATTGATTGCGCCGATACTTGCTGGAGCGATCCTCAGCTTAGCGGGATTCAGGGAAGCATATCTAGTATGCGGAGTAATTGGAGCTGCAGCATTCATTTCCATAATCACTCTTCCCCTCTCCTAAACCAGCTGGGAAAATTAATTGTAAAAGAAGCGTGGATGCTCGTGAAATCCTCCGCGTCTTGGTCAGCGGCCGCGTTGTGACGGCTGGCGTGGTTATGGCTGTAACCTATTTCGCTATGCAGGGATTGGAGACATTTCTGCCGATCTACATGGAGGGGCTCGGGATAGAGGCTTGGCTGATAGGAGCGGTGTTCACGATCCAACTGTTCGTGATCATGATTTTGAAACCATATGCTGGCAGAATGTCTGATAGATTCGGTAGATTCAAGATGACATTAGCTGGCTTGGTCACCGCATCTCTCGGAATCACTTGTATGGCTTTTCTGAAAAGCTGTCTGGAGATCGTTTTATCGATCATCGTCTTCGCGGTCGGGGTCGCCTTCACCACCGCTTCGATACCTCCCTTAGTCTCCGAACTCGTGAGCGAGGAAAAATACGGCGCGGCCATGGGGGCTATGGAGACGATAAAGGATGTTGGACAAGCGTTGGGGCCGATATTCGTTGGCTTGATCTTATCATATGTCGAGTTTGAGTCGCCTTACTGATGGTCTCCCTAATCCTCTTATCCGCTTTGCCGCTGATGTGCCTGAAGCTAGGAAGATGATTTAGCCACCTTCTTCTCAAGCCATCCAAGTCTCAGAGTCAGATATGCGAGACCAGTGGTTGCCGCCGCTATTAGGTAGAAGCCTGCTCCCACGGCCATGCCTATGGATGCCGCAACCCAAAGTGAAGCAGCAGTCGTTATCCCGACGACCCTCTCCCTAGTTTGGATTATGGTTCCAGCTCCGATGAAGCCTATTCCTGCGACTATATATGATGCAACTCTCGATGGATCTCCTCCAGGGAAGGCTGCGAACGAGAGTATCGTGAAGAGGCATGATCCAAGCGAGACTAGGATATGTGTTCTAAGTCCAGCTGGCTTATCGACTCTCTCACGCTCATATCCAATGACTGCTCCAAGTATGAATGCGAGAATTAGCCTGAGCAGGAAAGTTAGCTCGGAAAACATATTTCCCATTCTCCTTCAAGCCTTAATAATTTTCACAAAAATTGGGGAGAGATTCGTTTAAAGTTCGGATGATAGTTTGTTGAGGGCTTCGATGACGCTGCTTAGAACAGATTTCACGTCGGATAGCTTCTTTTCATAGTCCTTGAGCTTCGATTCATATTCTTCGACCTTCGCCTTATATTCCTCGGTCTTCGATTTATATTCCTCGAGCTGAGACTTAACGGATTCGAGCTCGGATTTCAGCTTCTCGGTTTCCTCAGGCTTTGCTTCAACGAGTTCACCGTACTTTTCCTTGAACAATTCGATTGCTGAAGGTATCTTCACGCCCTCTCTCAGGAAGCGCTCATAGGTTTCTCTCACGATTTGCCCAGCTTTCGTCTTTCCTTGGAGGTGGTTTCTGATCGTGGCCTCAGATCTTCCAAGCTCCTCGGCTATCTGCGGGATGCTCATCTTTGCCCTCTCTCGTGCGAGAGCTGCAGCCGCGACCGCTAGGCTATCGATCCAAGTTAATCTCTCGGTCGGGTTCTCGAGTTCCTTGAGGACTGTTGGGCTGAAGATGCTGGCGATCAGTAGTGCTGATTCAAGTTTGTGGATTTGATCTCTTCCAACCGGGGTTAGGGGAACTTCCTCACTCACTTACCTCACCTCCCGGGGGACCTCCATACTTTCCTTCTTCACGATTATGCCTTTATCTGTTATCTCGAATGGATGCCTCCTCATCGAGTGCGCGGTGCCCCTCATCTTCCAGACGATTAAGCTTCTCCTCAGTTCCCCCCTGATCTCATCTAGGTCGAGTCTGACTATTCCATCGGCTGCATGCTCTACTCCGGGGCCTCCGAATCCTCTCTCGGTTACGCTGACCTGTGAGATTAGTATCGAGGTGCACCCCATTCCTGATAGGACTTTCTTCAGTTGGAGGACCATGCTTCTGGCTAGGACTGGCTTCGTGATGTAGAGCGTCGTAACGGAGTCGACTACGACTCGCTCGGCTCGAACTTCTCTGATTGCCGTTCTCAAAATATCTACGAGGGCTTGGAAGTCGTCAGGAGCTCTTACCACGTATCTCTCTCGTTTAGCAGCCTCACCTATACCAGCTGTGAAAGCGTCAACGATCGCGAATTCTCCAGCCGCCTCATATTCGGAAACATCCCAACCGAACTGCGACATGGATATCCTGATCTGAACGGGGTGCTCCTCAAGCGCGACTAGAACGCCGTGCTCCCCTCTCTGCAAACCATTATAGAGGTACTGGTATCCGAAGATAGACTTACCTGTTCCAGGACCCCCTGCAAGCAGGACTACATTTCTCTTAGGTATTCCACCATGCAGAATATCGTCAAAGCCTGGGATTCCAGTAGCAACTCTCTCCATATCGCTTCAATTTTTAATTCGTGGGTGCTGTATAAAGTGTTTTTCCATGCTTGATGAGGTTTCGTCTTTTAGAGGTTTAATCGGGATTATATTGATGGAATCGGTCTCGGGGTCATAGGCGATCTTCACGTCGATTTTGAAGACTTTTCTCAGATTCTCGGCGGTGATCACTTCGATTGGTTTTCCGATGGCCACGATCTTTCCCTCGCTTAGGAGGATTAGCTTATCGCAGTATCTGGCTGCAAGGTTTAGGTCGTGGATTGCGCAGATCGCTATCAGGTTGAGTCGTCTTGTGAGATTTTTTATGAGGTTCATGATCTGGAGCTGGTAGCAGATATCTAGGTTCGCCGTCGGCTCGTCGAGCAGCAGTACCTTAGGCTCCTGAGCGAGAGCCCTCGCTATTATCACTCTCTGACGCTCTCCCCCGCTTATCTCAGTCAGCTTTCTCTCAGCAAGATGAATCGTTTCAGTCAATTCCATCCACTTCTTCACCTTCTTTTCGTCCTCAGCTCCCTCCAGCGAAAATCGTTTCAAATGCGGAGTTCTCCCCATCATCACTATCTCGAAGACCGTGAACTCGGAATTCGCTATGGAATCCTGTGGAACCATTGCCATCATTCTCGCAATCTCATCAAGCCTCAGATCTTGGAGCTTTCTACCGTCAAGGTAAACTGATCCGACCTTCGGCTTTAAGAGCCCGTCGAGAATTTTCAAGAGCGTGGTCTTTCCAGACCCGTTAGGGCCTACTAATCCTATTAGCTCGCCTACCTCAGCCGTGAACGATATGTTATCCAAAACTTTCCGAGCAGCATAATAGAACTCTAACCCTCTAGCTCTCAGGCTCATGGGGCCCTCGACCTCCTAAGCAAGTAGATGAAGAATGGAACACCCGAGAGCGAAGTTATGACTCCAACCGGGATTTCCAGCAAGCATCGAGCGAGTGAATCTGCTGCCGTGAGGAAGATTGCTCCTGCTAAAGCGGAGGCGGGGATCAGTATTCTGTGGTCTGGGCCGACTATTCTTCTCATTATGTGGGGCATCATTAATCCGACGAAGCCTATTGCTCCGCTGAAGGATACGGCTGCGCTCACGATCAGCGAAACTATTATCGGTAAAATTTTCTCAACACGTTGAACGTTTATTCCAAGTGATTGAGCTGTTTCCTCACCGAGCAGGATGGCGTTCAGGTCTCGCGAAAAGGAGTAAGCCAAGACCAGACCCACGAGCATTACTGGAGCTATCGTTTCGACTTTCAGCCAATCAGCTGAAGAGAGTCCGCCCATCACCCAGACTAAAATCATGTGACTATCCTCGGTTGCAAGCCAGATTACCAGTGAGAGGATAGCAGAGAAGAGGTAGGCGACGGAAATTCCCGCGAGAAGTAAAGTCTCTGATCTGAATCCTCCTCCGCTCAACTTGACTATGTTATAGACTAGGAAGATTGAGGCGCAGCCTCCGATGAACGCCGCGATCGGAGTAGTGTAAACGCCCATCATAACTGGTAGAAGTGTTATCGAGAGAGCTGCGCCGAGGGCTGCGCCAGATGATACGCCGAGAATATATGGGCCTGCGAGGGGATTCCTGAATAAACCCTGCATAACTGTTCCAGCCACTGCGAGGATTCCACCTACCAGAACTCCCATCAAAACCCTCGGCAATCGAATCTGTAAAATTATCTCAACATATTTCGGATCGCTATGAGGTGCTCCCGTAACGGCTTCGTAGATTATCTTGAGAATCTTCTCAGGCGGAATGTAGATTGGGCCTATCGCCAGCGAGGTGACTACCGTTAGAATTAAGGCTATGGAGAGATACGAGAGGATGAGCTTCCATTTCAGAAGCTTCTTTCTGAGAAAGCTTTCCGCATAAACTTCTCTGCGAGCCTCCATTTATTCACCTGCCTCCCTAGATCCTCTTAATCTGACCACCAATCCTCCGACCGCCGCTATTAAGATCACGGATATCAGCGACATCACCAACGCTGCTAGAACTAGAGACTTCAGATCCGAGACTGAGGACTTTAATGCGATATTTTCTTCGGAGATTGATGATGCTAGTTGGTTAAGCTGTGCTTGAAGAGATTCTTGAGAGGTTTTGATCTTACTTAACTCGCTTAGCAAAGATTGCTGAATCAGCTTCACCTCCTCTCCAGAGGGCTTTTCCACCTGGCAGAGGGCATATCTTCCTCCAGCCTCGATTAGATATGCGCCAGGTCGCTCCGCAGATACCTTGAAGATTACTGTTCTTACTTCACCTGGCTTTAAGCTGACATTCTTTGCGTAGACGCTTTCTCCAAATCGAAGTTCAATAGATTTAACTCCCTCGACTACTCCTGGGTTTCGTACTTGAAGCGTTATGGTTAAGGTTTCTCCAGGCTCGGCTTTGCTGGGAGCTTTCAAGCTTAGAACTTCTATGGTCTTAGCCCAGATCTCTGGATGAATTGCCCTGACGAGTTCTTCTAATGCGTTTATGATGCGGGGACCTGGCCTCGCTATTGGGTCGGGTGATATGAGCTTTATCTCTCCGTGAATTAAGCCCTTGCTCTTAAGATCCTTTAATGCTTCATAGACATGTTCATCCGAGACGATCAGTATCCTTGGATCCTTGGCGACGAGCTCCTCCTCGCTTATGGAGGTCCACCAAGATTTATCTGAAAAAGCGTTTCGCCCGCCAGCTAGCCTGATTAATTCGTCGATGTAGGTTCCCGAGCCAGCTATCCAGATCGGGGCGTAGCTGACCACGTATGCCGCATCGATTACCTTGGCTCCGCTTACCCGCTGCTTCCACTCTTGAATCTTTAAGATCAACGATTCCACGAGAGCTACTGCTTTTTCATCTTCGCCGCATGCTCTCCCTATGAGAAGAATTGTCTGGTAAACTTCGTCTATGCTTTCTGGAGTTTTGATCACGACCACGGGTATTCCGAGGTCTTCGAGCTTTTTCACGAAGTCTGGTGAGAGCAGGTTGTGAGCGAAGACGAGGTCGGGTTCTAAGGCGACTATCTTCTCGAGGCTTGGATTCGTGAACCCGCCGACTACTGCTATCTTTCCCTCCTTAACTAGCTGCGGCACTTGCGGTGGATAATTACAGAAGCTCGTTACTCCTATGACTCGATCTCCCAATCCCATGGCGAAGAGCGTCTCTGTAATGCTGGGAGCGAGCGACACGATCCTCATAGGCTTCTCAGGAATCTTCACAACTCTTCCAAAGCTATCCACGACCACTATCGGAGTAGCCGCATCAGCATAAACCGCTGGAAAGAGCAAAGGTAACAAGAACAAAAGCAACACGAGGATCAGCGCGGCTCTGCGCATCGCCTCCACCATTTCTTTGTCGTTTACTCGGAGAGATATAAGGATGGATAATCCATCCAAGAAAAGTATTACGCAAAATCCCCCTGAAAAAGGCTATAAATGGGATAAGTTGAGGCAGTCATTGGATGAGGAAATCCTCGATTGCTGAGGGGTGATGAGGCGGGGTTTATCCTGATTCTTCTTCGAGGCTCCGCGCGGTTTTTATTATGTTTTGATTTAGGGAATTTTTGGCTTTTTTATGTGCAGGCTTTTTGGAGTGGCTTCCGTAAAGGAGGTTGCTGCGGAGAAGTATTTGCTTGAGGTTGAGTGTAGTCTCTATGCTCAAGCGGTTAAGGGCGAGCAGGGCGATGGCTGGGGCGTGGCATGGTATGATAATGGTTCTCCGAGAATCATAAAAAGCGAGAAACCAGTCTATGAGGAACGAGGCAGATTCGAGGAAGCTACGCGGAGAGCCTTTTCGAAGATCATAATAGCTCACGTGAGGAAAGCCAGTAACCCCAGAAATCTTCCTAGAGAGATGATTATAGGTCTGGAGCATACTCAGCCTTTCCAGTATGGGGATAGGGTCTTTGGTCATAATGGCGTGATCAGGATTCCCGACGAGGTCATGGAATTTCTCGGAGATTATCGGAAGATAATTAAAGGGAATAATGATAGCGAGGTCTACTTCGCGCTCCTAATGAAGGAGTGGGATAGGCTCGGAGACTTAGTTGAGGCGCTTAGATCTCTTGAAGAAATTCTATGGAAAGCTCTAAGAAAATCCAATAAAAACTATGAACACCCCTTCAGCAGCCTTAACGCGATCTTCTCAGACGGCGAAAAACTCTACGCATATAATAGATACGCGGAGGAAGAGAAATTGAAAAGGCTGAAGTCTTTATGCTATGGAGACACACCCTACTACATCATGACTTATCTCGTGGAAGGAGATCGGCTTATAGTATCATCGGAAATTCTCTGGAAAACCGACGAGTGGAAGAAACTTGGAAACGGCATGCTCCTAACCGCTTGGATAGAAGATGGAAAGCTTAAGCACCGCGTCGATAAGGTCCTTTGAAAGATCAAACCTTTCCGAAGGTTAAGCCTATAAACACGCATCCAAATTATATTACTTGAGAAAAATCTTTGGAATGAGGAAGCCCTTAGTTGCTGAGCTGTGATGATCCGGGGTTCAGCTCTGACATCCTACCATCAGATTAGCTTTTATTCATCTAAAACGATCTAGCATGTAGCTAAGCATGGAGATAGCATCGAGAAAACAGAGAATTACGCTGCTTCTAGTTCTCGCGGCACTTGCATCGATAACTGGAGCAGTAGTTGGAGCTATTCAAGCCGGAGTCCATGGTCCGAGTTTTGCATCTCAGCTTCCAGCATTTAAGATCGCTGCCGCCAGAGCTGCATTAATCGCTAGATACGTTTTCCATGCTTTTCAAGCATTGGGGGTCGATGGTTTCTGGACCTTGATTTCAGCGCTTGGTGTCGGGATATTTCTGAATAACGCGTTGGTCGCCTTGGTGATAGCCTTTGCTCCGCCGCTCATCCTCTTAGCCAAGCCCTTCTCAGACAAGTATTTGGCGAAAATATACTACAAGCATGGAATCTGGCTGTTCAAGCCGATTGGATGGAAAGCCTACAGAATCCTCGCAGCGGTTCTACCCATCTACGGTCTCGGTCTTCAATTCTACCTCATAGGCGGTGTCGCATTGACCTGCAGCTCAATATTGCTTAAGGCGGTTTTCCTACCGCTTGAAGTGGCTTCGATTACGGCTCTCTGCATAATCGCAATCACCCCAGCTCTCTTAGAAAATCCAAGCCGAGACCTGACAAAGTATTTCGACCTCTTGAAGAAGAGCTTGCCGATTGTTTTGTTAATGTTGTTTATGGCGGCGTTATTAGAAGCCTACTCCCTGCTGGCGGCATAGGAAGGGAAGGCTATTTCTTCGAAACGTATCTGTTATCCTTTATGTAGAATCTGAGAGGTGTTGGGAGATCTTCCGAGACTCCTATCCTATGGCTTCTCGCTATCTGGTCTGATGGAATTTCTTTGTAATCCTCGATCCACAGTCCATGATCTATGACGTAGATTGGTTTGCCGTGGAAGCTTTTATCGATCCGCATGGCTTGGGTCAGCCTGCCGGGGCCGCTGGTCAGCAATCGTAGATCATCGACTCCGCGAAGCTTTTTCATAAGCTCTATTCCTTCTAGGGGTTCTCCGCTTCTGATTAGAACCGCGCCTGGCTCTCCTTCTCTGTGGGCCACGATGTTTAGAAGCCATTGTCGATGGATTCCATAGATCAATGCTACTCCAACATCCCCGAACATCACTTTCCTCAGATCTCCTCCCTTTCTAGCCCTCGACGCGGGATCTTCGGGACCGTAATATGCTTCTGTTTCGACGATCATGCAAGCCAATCTACGTCCATCGAGGATTCTAACCAAAACTTTCCCAAGCAGCATTCTCGCGGCTTCAGCTGGATCTCTCAAGTAGAACTCCCGTGGTAATGGGCTTCCGCTCATCACGATCCGCTCCGATAGCGTAAAGCCGAGGCTAAAAATCAGGAAAAATTTCATTAATATTTCTGCATCTCCATTAATCCCTCATGCTCGGAATATACGCCGTCGTTCTGATAACGGCTCCCAGTAGGGAGGAAGCGGAGAACATCGCTAGGAAGCTTCTTGAAGAAAAGCTCGCCGCCTGCGTGAATATAATCGGCGAAGCTAAATCGCTTTTCTGGTGGGAAGGAAGGATCGAAGAAGCCGCTGAAGCTCTCCTAGTAATTAAGACGCGCCTCGATCAAATGGAGAAGCTCATCGAGGCGGTTAAGCAGATCCACAGCTACACAGTCCCAGAAATAATCGCCCTTCCAATAGTAGCTGGAAATAAGCAATACCTAGAGTGGATTAATCAAACAATATTGAAACCTAAGTAGCTTCGAGGAAAGATGTAAGTGCGAGCATGCTCCATAATTTCTTGCTAAAAAGACATGGAGAATGCATTCTGGGAAGGCGTCCTCTGGGGAATGGGGTTTAGGCGTGTGGCTGAGGAGGAGCGGAAGAAGAGATGTAGGTTTTGCCGCCGCCTAATACCAGCCGACTCCAAGTTTTGTCCGTATTGCGGTAGGAAGCTAACCTCAGAGAAATAGCTTAATGGCTATGCGAAGTTTTACATCCACCCGATCTACGTAATTTTCTAGATGAAGGTTTCTAGGAAAATCGTTATAGTCGATGAAGATAAGTGCGTTGATTGCGGCTTCTGTCGAGAGGTTAGCGTATGCAGAAGCGCGGAGAATTGCATAGGATGCCTCGCATGCTACTATGCTTGTCCATATGAAGCCAGAATTGCAAAGATCGAGGAAGTTGAATGCGATCTAATCAGGATCTACGTTGAAGGAGTTGAATATGAAGTTCCATCGAGAATCAGCGTTAAGGAAGCACTAGAAAACATCGGAATCACATTTAATCCCCCAGGGTCAAAGGGCTTAACGGCGCCATGCGAGCTTGGAGGATGCTGGGCGTGCGCAGTTCTAATCGATGGAGGTCTGGAAAGATCATGTATAACTCCTGTCAGGGATGGAATGAGGATAGAACTTGACGTAGAAGGAATCGCTCCCCTCAGAATTGTTCACGGCCCTCAGCCCCATAGGGTTGGCGGGAAAGCCACTCCCTGGTGGGAGGTTGATGGAATTAGCTATGTCGAGTCTGCGATATGGACTGCGGGATGTAACTTGAGATGCCCTCAATGCCAGAATTATCATGTGACCTACGATAACGCGAGCAAACCCATGACTCCTCTCGAAGCAGCTCAAAAGCTCACCGAATGCAAGCTCATCTATAATACACCTGGACTAGCCGTAAGCGGTGGAGAACCCACGCTGAACCGTAGATGGCTCATCGAACTATTCAGGAATCTTCGCAAAATGAATCCAGACGCAAGACTCCACCTCGACAGCAATGGAACGATCCTAACGAAAGACTACGTCGACGAGCTGGTTGAAGCCGGATGCAATAACATTGGAATTGAGCCTAAGGCCGGAAGACTCGAAACATACATGAAGATAACTGGCATAACTGATGAAGAAAAAGCAAAGAAATTCTTCGAAAACGCTTGGAGAATTCTAGAATACATAGCTTCAAACTACTCCGAGAAAGTTTACCTCGGAGCAGGCTTCGCATATAACCCGGCTTGGATGACTCTTGAAGAAGTCGCAGAAATAGGAGACAAGATAGCGTCAATAGACCCTGAACTTCAAGTCACCGTCTTAGACTATTTTCCAACCTTCAGGAGAAGAGACATTAAGCGGCCGACTCCTCGCCAGATGCTCGAGGTTAAGAAAATCTTAGAGGAGAGGGGCTTGAAGACCGTGATCGTTCAAACAAGCATAGGCCATATAGGTCCAGGCAGTAAAGCCATCAAATATTGAACTTAATGCGGAAACCTTTATTCAGAGATGCTTTCCGCTTCCTAGATAGGTGGCTTAGCATGAGAGTTTATCTGGTTCAGCATGGAGAAGCCAAACGAGAGGAAGAGGATCCAGCTAGACCGCTCACCGATAATGGTAGAAGAGAAGTTGAGAGGGTTGCAAGATTTCTGAGCAAAATCGGAGTTAAAGTTGAGAAGATATTTCATAGCGGGAAACTTAGAGCTGCTCAAACGGCCGAAATTCTAAAAAACTACCTCAATCCAACGGGAGGATCTGCGAAAGCCGAGGCTTTAGAACCTTTAGCAGATCCCAAGGTTTGGTTTGAAAAGCTTAGAGGAATGGGTGAAGACGTCATGCTTGTAGGCCACTTACCGCATCTCGGGAAACTTGCAAGCCTCCTATTGACTGGAAGAGAAGATTTCGAAATTGTAAGGTTCAGATATGGCTGCGTAGTATGCCTTGAGAGAGCTGAAAAAGATTCTTGGAGCATATTATGGATCATTAGACCAGACATGCTCCTCGAGTGATCTTGACAAGCAGAAAGACTTTACACCAACAATGAGCTTGAAAATATGTGAGCGGAGACAAAGATTCGCTAATCAGGGCGATTGAGAGATATAACCTGTATAGGAGCCTGAGGCTTTTGCCAAGCTAGTGGAGCGGAGAAAGGAAAAAGTTATCGTAGAGTTTTCTGGAAGCTTTTGCAAGAGATGCAGTCTCTATGATTGGCTCGAAGATCTGATCTACGAATTAAAAGAAATCGATCCAGAGCTAGATGCAGAGATCATCGATTGGAGGCAAGTCTCCGAGGATAAAGTAATCACGAGATTCAAGTTGAGAAAAATCGCTTAGAAATGATTAGCTAGGTTGTTTGGCTGTGTCTAATTTACCGCTTCTATCATGGAATGATTTAATTTCAAGCTTCACAGAGCTATATCGTGAGGAACGTGGAAGATCTTAGAAGCAGGCTCGTAAACGTCCGCATGGTTTTGAAAGCCGGTGAAGTTGATGTCGAGAATATCTTGAATGATGTCTTGGAAGCGGTGAAGTCCGTTGGGCTTAATCCTGAGAGGAGGGCAGAAGGCTATGCGTTCACTCCTTCTCATGAGGCTGCTGTTATAGGGTTACCGCACCTCCGCCTCGCTGTGATAGATGATCTGCTGAGCGTCTGGGTAAGAGCTCCTCATGGATTGGATGAAAACCTATGTAGGATGGTGGGACTTGATGTCGAGGAACTTTACCAGAAGCTTCTCGAAGGAGCTGAGAAGATAGCTGAAGTCTTTAGAAAATACTCGAAGAAAGGCGAGTTCATGCAAATCTCTTTACCTCAATAAAAACGTGGAAGCTGAGGCAACAGGATTGTTAGCTTATCACGAACTCTAGAGCTGGTCTTATGCTTCCAAGGTGAGCGCCATCGAGGTAGACGTCTATCTCATCGTATCCGAGTTGAACAATTCTCACCGTGACGCTGGACGAGCCTTGAACTCTCTTAAGCTCGACTAATAGATTCGAGAGAAGAAAGCCTATCATTAGTCCTAGCTACTGAGCCTACGGCGAAGACTGCGAGGAATTTAGTATAACCTCTCGGCGTAAACTATGCTTCTCTCCACAAAAATTAATTCAAGCCCAAGTAATATTCGTTCTGAATGAAAGCAGAGGGCTGGAGAAGTGTTTACAGAGAGATTAGAAAGAAGTTTCTGAGCCGCGGCAGAGCCAGAATCGATAGAAAGTTATCTGAGGAGGTTACGATGAAGCTAGATCTGATGAAGAAACTATTCGTTAGAGAAGTCGTTGGAGATGAATTGAAGATCGCGTATGAATGGTCTGCCGAGTTGAAGAGGTCTTTAACAGTTCTTAAAGAATCTTTAGAAGTGGCTGGAGTAATTTTCCCGCGAGAGCTTGGAAGCTTTCTGGAGGATCCTGAAGCTCATTTGAGAAAGAAGCTTTTCATATATGCTATGGATCTGGCTAGAGGCAAGCTGACGATCAAGTCATTTGAAGAGAAGAGCAGGCGAGCGATTCAAACATCTCTCCAAACTAATCTGCGAGGCGTGTATCAGTCTTGGGTCTTTCTAACGATCCTTAGCTACGCGGCATCCGAAGGCGGATACCTCCTATATCCCGAACATGGCTACCTGAGCTTAGAGAGAAGTGGCAGACAAAAGCTTTCATCAATTCCGCCGAACGCCGTAATAGAAACGAGCAGAGGAGCATTAAGCTTCTTCTTAGAGGCTCCCAGACCAATAGCATGGGAAGATACGGAGGATCTGAGAAAAGTCTGGAAGCTTTACAAAGCCATGAGGCCCGACATACTCGTCTATGGAGGAAAAATCATGGACATCTTTGAAGAAGATCTAGACCCGCCCATTAAAAAGCCAGACGTCATAATCGAGTGCAAGGAACTCGAAGACTGGTACAGGAGGACGAGAGAATTAAAGGAGGCAGATAAGCCGCTCTCAGCCGAGGAATGGAGATGGATGTGGCTTCAAGGACTATGGAGAGGGCTTGGAAGAGAGCTCGGAGCCAGAGTGAAGCCTGAGGAGATTGAAGCCGACCTAGGAAAGAGGATACGATTGAAAGAACCCGAGCTAGTCAAGGTCTACATGAAGCTCTACAAACCCAAGGAAATGATCCTAGTAACCAGATGCCCCACCCCAAACGAAATAAAACGAGATCTGGAAGCCGAGGGAATCGAAGTGCTAGATGACGTTCAATTTAATCCACAAAAACTCAAGACCGTCTCAGAAAAACTGCTAGACTATGCAACCCCCATAGAAGACGTAATCATATTGAAAGGTGAACTCGCAAAGCTCAT